>PMVV01000328.1 GCA_003166475.1 Bryobacterales bacterium
ACCTGGGTGACACGGTCGGTCTCTGGGATGTCGCGCGTCAGATTCCTCAGTTGGTCGAGTTGCGCAGGGCTCAAGTCCTTGGGAGCGCCCATATCGATGTAGGCCGAATACGCGTCATTGGCGCGATAGCCGGTGCGGTGAACCGTCAGTTTATAGCTGCCGGTCTTCAGATGGCTGACACTCAACTCCACAGATGGCGCTGGCGCGGCTGGAACAAGCCGGCTATAGAACGGCCGGTTGCTGACTTTCTGCTGGGGTTGCTGGAAGTCCCAGATTACGGCTGAGACGCCGCCGCTCTCTGCCGCGGCAATGACCTGCGCGTCCTGGACCGGAATCTCGTTGCCCTGGACCGTATGAAGATACTTGTATGCAAAGTAGGCCGGCTTGCGGATACCCTCGCGGTTCAACAGGCCAAACCCGCCGTGAAACGGCGTAGGCGGCGGCCCCGGCTCTTCGAAGAGATCGGTGTAAGTCCAGTAACTCATGCCTTGCAGCAAGCCTTGGCTAGCCTTGAGCTTGCTGAGAATATACGGCGCGCTGATGTATGAATCATGCACCAGGTCGCGCGGGGTGTAGCTCGTGCTCCACTCCGTGAAGTAGAGCGGCAGGTTGGGGAACTTCGATGCCTGGATCTGCTCGCGAACCCTCCGCACGTCGCCGACGATGGCGTCCGGGGATGGAGACAGCTTGGTGTCTTCCTTGCCGTTCTCGTCCAGAAAGCCGCCGTCAACGCCGTAGGTGTGGGTGGTGATGAAGTCGACGGGCGCGCCGCTTCGCGCGACATGATCGAGGAACTCCGGCACCCACGCGGCGCCGGCGGTCGAAGGGCCGCCCACTCGCAAATCAGGATCGATCGCCTTGATGGTGTTCGCCGTCAGATCGTAGAGTTCGAAGTATGCTTTCTGGTCGGCGCCCTCCCAGAAACCGGACAGGTTGGGCTCGTTCCACACCTCGAAAAACCACGTGCGCACCTCGCCCTGCCCATAACGTTTTTCGAGGTGGTGAATGAAGGCATCGATGAGGTCTTTCCACGCCGCCGGCGCGGGATGCGAAGTATTGCCCTGCCAATAAAAGACTTTGTTGCCGGACGTCTTCATGGCGTTCGGAGTGAAGCCCAACTCGACAAATGGCTTGATGCGACGCGCCAGCAGGTCATCGTAGAGCTGGTCTATTTTGGTCCAGTCGTAGACGTTCTTGCCGTTTTCCGCTCGCACCGTGCCCAATACGTCGTGGAAGATAGCATGGAAGCGGATGTAGCGGAAGCCGAGTTCGTCGACGGCTGTCTTGAGCTGCTCCTGGCAGTCGTCGCGAATGAGTGTGCCCGGATAATCCGAGCCCACCGACAAGTCGAAGAATCGGTCGAGCGGTTTGGCCTCACGTGCTAGGTCGAGGTCAATATGGCGCGATGCCGGGGCCGGATCCGCCGAGGAGATCATCGTGAGAAACATCAGACAGCCGGAGGCGAAGCCTGTCAGACATTTCTTGTGCGAATTCTGCATGTTTGATTTCCTTTGTAAATCCCTATGGTGCGATGCCCTATTGAACTGCGATTGTGACGTTGGCCTGGCTGATGACGCCCCCTACGGTGATGGTCACTGGGACCGAGTTGCCGGGGTTGATCGATTCCGGAACCTGCGCGTTCATCTGCAGGACGCCGGCGGTGAAGTAGGGGGCTTCTCCGCAATAATTCACGTTGGCGGGTTGGCCTCCGATGGTGGCCGAGCACGCGGCCTGCGCCTTGGGAAGCGGTGCGCCGTTGTAAGCCGATAGGCGACCGTCGACGCCGGGTGGCGTGGTAGTTCCCTCGCCGGTGGAATAGATAGAAATCCAATCACCACGGGCGGCCGGGTGGCCGGCTCCGTTGACCGACAGATCCTGATTCAGGATTGCCCCTTGCCCCGTACCGGTTCCGCTGCTGGTGAAAATGCCGGGCCGGGTGGCGGCGATGGGAATGGGGAACGGCGCCGATGGGTTGCCCTGATAGACTACGACCACGTTCGCCGTGCTGGAAGAAGCTACTTCATAGGGCACGACGGCATTGACCTGTCCCGGGCCGGCGTATATCAGCGGTGCGGGATTGCCGTTGATGAAGACTTGCGTGCCGCCGAGCGAGGTTTGCACCAGACCGTTGGAGTCCAGCGTGAGGCCGGCCCCGGCGGAGGGGCCGAGACCGGTCCCCCAGATGGCGACGAGTTCGCCGGGGGAAATGGCCCCCGTGTCGTAGGATGCGCCGCTGGTAACGGCGTTCACGACGGGCTGCGGCACAGCCATTACGCTTTGTGCTTGCGGGATCACTAGCAGGGTGATGGACTGAGCCGGAAATGTCGTGCTCAGGCCGCTGCTGTTCAGGCTAATGTCGGACTGGCGCACAATCGCGCCCAGGTTTGCGCTGCTGTATTGCCAGACTTGGGCGGCGCCGGCGGGCGTGAAGTTGGCGAGCCCGATGGAATCGGTGATAGCGCCGCTGGTCTTATTCAGGACAACAATGGTCAGCACCGAATCGTAGCGCTTGGCGGCGAAGATGGAAAGCTCGTCGGGATTGTCGGAGGTGGCGGAAATGTTGGTACCCCCGAATTGGCCGCCGTTGCCATCGTAGTTCAGATAAGTCTTAAAGGCGAAGGCGGCGGGACTGGTGGGCGAAAGACTGGTCCAAATCGTGCCGTAATCAAGTTGCTCGCGACCAAAGATGCCGAGGATGTCGGCCTGCGCGATGGCGCCGGTAATCGCGTCCGGCGCACCCCAGTTATATTCCGTGATGGCGGTCTTGGTTGCGGGGTAGTTGTCGGCCACCCACTGGCGCATGCGCGGCACCAGCGAGATGGCGACCTCGGCGCCCGTGGCATCTTCGAAGCCGCCGCCGGGGGGATAGTAGTTGGGATCCCACAACGCACGCGTCGAGGTCATGCGCAGGGTTTCCATAGCCGCGTCGCCCACGCTACCGCTCAGACGGCCTGGCGCCACATACCCGTGAACGTCCACCACATCGAGCAGGCGGTAGCCGCTGTGCTGCTCGAACTGCTTCATCTGCTGCAAGTAATATGGAATCCAATAGACACTGCCGTGCGCCTGGTAATCCAGCGGGTTGTCCCAGTATTGCCAGGGTGACTTACCCCAACCATCGTGCATGTCGAGGCTCGAAAACAACATGCCGCTCCAGCCGCTGGGCACCGGACCGCTGACGAGGGCAGTGGGGTCGGCGGCCTTCACCGCTTGGGCCCACTGCAAATTGCGGGCCATCATATCATCGTAGCTGGCGGGTTGCGGATAGATATCGATGTGAACGCCATCCCACCATTCGGGCTCGTTATCCATCTCCCAGATGCGGACGCCGCCCGCGCTGGCAGGGCCGTACGTGGACAAGATCTGGCTCACCCACTCCTGTGAGAAGGCCGGTGTAACAGGTATGTAGGCGTCATTGGGATCGTTCGCGATCTGCGCGCCATTCACGAGGACGCCATTGCCGCAGTCCGAATTATAGGGATCGGTGGCCTGCTGCGCACCGTACTTCTGCACGCTGAAACTGCACTCGCCGCCGGATTTGGGGGCCCAGTCCATCAGGGAAACTGTTCCCATGCTGACCGTGCCAGCGGCGAGGTTCGCGATATGAAACGCGTCGAAACCAGGGCTTACGGTGTAGTTCTCGAAGTACCAATCGGAGGCGATATTCCTGATGCTGTTCTGCCAGTTGAAACTGGTGGCACTATCGCCGCCCCATCGAAGCAGCGGTACGCGCATCATCTCCAGCAGTCCATTGTCGGACCATTCATTAATCCCATAAATAAAGGGGCTGATAGGGTGAATGTTTGCCGCGGCATCGACGGCCAGCACGGGTGTAGACTGCGCGTCCGCGGCAAGGCCAACCAGCAGACCGAGGCCAAAAACGAGAAGCGGCTTCATATATCCCCCATTTTAATGCGGGGCTTATTGATGCTGATTGCCCGTTGGGCGGTTGCTCCGCTAATTCGCCGGACAATCGGGGAACATGATCTGAGCGGTTTGATATAGATACCGGCGCCAGTTGGCCCACTCGTGGCCGCCGCTGCTGAGCACCCAGAAATTGCGCAACCCGTACTGATCGAACAGCGCGAGATCCTTTTGGCCGTTCTTAAGCGCGATGTCGGTTTCGCCGGCGGCCATGTAGAGCGGCACGCGGAACTTGTCATTGGTGGTTGGATCCTTCAGCATCGCTCCGTAATAATCGTCGAACTTCTTCAGCGTGGCCTCGCCGATGTGACCGGAGCTGTAGATATAAAGCTCACTGAACGTATCGAGGTGCTGAAAACCTGTGTGGATCACCACCATGCCGCCCATAGACAGTCCCGCCAACGCCCGATATTCCCGGCTCGCCTTGGTGCGATAGTGGCTGTCAACGTAGGGAATGATGTCCTTCAAGTACTCCTGCGAGCACTTGTCGTCGGTGCCGATGGGCGAAGGATCGAACGTCGCGCAGCCTCGCGTGTTCGGCATGACAATGATCATGGGCTTCGCCTTGCCGGCGGCGATCAGGTTGTCCAGAATGCCGTCCGCGTAACCACCGCTGCGGAGGTCTTCACTGCTCCATTTGGAGTCGTCGTCTCCGCCGCCGTGGTTCAGGTAAAGCACAGGGTATCGGGCGCCGGCATTGCCGACGTAATCCGGCGGCAGATACACATGCATGCGTTTGTCCTCGCCGGCGTAGTTCTTGTAGTTGGCCTGCTCGATCTTCCCGTGCGGGACGTCAGCTTTTGCGAAAAAGGTCTGGTCGGTATAGGCGGGCAACGCGGGAAGGATCGGAAGTGGGCAGACTCCCGCTTTAGGCGACGGCGGCATGGCTCGTCCCCGGGGCGGCGCGCCTGGGCCGGTTTGGCCCGCCGGAGGCTGAGCCGCGAGCAGGCCCGTAAAAATAAGGGCCGCGGCGGGCAGGAGCATCCGACACCGAGACCGAGGTGAGGCGCTTTCATTTGGCCGAACAAAGCCAATAAGTGCTTTATAGTCAATGCCTGCTGGAAAAGCGGAAGTCATATGGCGCCGACGGTGACGGCTTGCGGGAAGCACGTGACCGGACGGGCTGCGGCTCTGGCACTGTGCGAGGCTTTGCATAGAGTATTTGTCTGACGCGAGGATAGCACGCAAGCGCCGTGGATTCAGCCTATCGAATCGCATTGGGTTATGTGTTTGAAAAGGACGGAGAGGTACCGACCAGTGTTACCGTGGATTCGCTTGGCGACCGTCGGTCGAAACCGGTACGCCATGGGCTTCAACGGACGGGAACTATGGCCCAGGCCTCGCCTTCCGGCGTGCGCCGCCATGTGAAATATGCGTCCAAAATCTGGAGCGCTTCGGCGCCGGGAACCGGTCCCGTGTGGGGTGTCTGCGCGAAGTACATCACCACAGGTTTTGCGTCGCTAAAAGCGGGCCACGCGGGAACGCCTTCTCCGTTCGGATCGCCGCGCTTGGCGAAGTTCGTCCAGTAGGTAGCCATGGCGTCCGAGATTGCTATATCCGACTTCGTGATCTGCGGATTCGACGGATTGAGATGTTGGAAAACGTAGGCCACATCCGCGCCGTGCGGCGAGCCGTACCCCGCCCGTGGAGAATCGGCTGGATATTCGGGGTGCTGATCGAAACAGTAGTAGAACACCTTGGACTTCCCGGTCTGCGCTTCGAGTCGCGCCCAGATCCAGGTGTGCCAGCCGAAAGCCGCATCGCGGGTGAGGTCGCGCGCGGTCTTCGCGACCCTTCCCGAGCCGGGTGGATAGGCTGCGATCAGCTTGTCCGCGAACGGGCCGTAGCGCCCCTTCACGGCCGCGACATATTCCTCCGGGGTTTTGGGCGGCGAAAAACTCGCGCCTTCGTCCGAGTTGTAGCCCACCAGAATGGGCGTGTCGTTGTACCGCTTCGCCTCGTACAACCTGTACTGATCGTCGGGAATCACCCACCCGTCGATGATTGCCCAAGCCAGGCCCATACCGCGGCCGCCTGCTTGAAGCTTGTCAGCGGGCAATTTCCGCAGTTCCGCAATCGACGAGGCTCCTGCGGCTTTGGCGTACGCTTCGCCCGAGCGCTCTGCATCGGGCAGGCGCTTCATGTTCTCGCCCGGAAAGGTCGTAGTCCGCGGCGGTCCGAAGGATCCGCCGCTTTGCGAGATGGCGCCTTGAAACAGCCCTTTCGC
>PMVV01000183.1 GCA_003166475.1 Bryobacterales bacterium
TCGCGGTAATAGACGCGCTGAAAAAACAACAGCGCCAGATCCCAGGGCTGTTCGCCTTCCAGCCCATAGGCCAGCAGGCCGGTAACAAGCTCCAGCACGAAGAAGCCGAGATAGAACACCAGTACGATGCGCCAGTTGCCCGCGAACAGCGCCACGATCATGGCTAGTTCGGCGAAGGGCGAGAGCGCCGCAAGCAGCACCTGAAAGATCCAGATGCTGGGCAGCGCCACGAAACCGAGCGTCCCATATTTGGGAACGAAGAGCGCGTCGCGGTGCTTCCAGGCGGCCTGCAGGGTGCCAAAGGCCCAGCGGAAGCGCTGCTTGGCGAGCCCGCGCGTGTCTTCGGGCGCCTCGGTGAAGGCCACGGCTTCCTCTTCATAGCGGATCTGGTAGCCCTCGCGGCGAATCTTCAGGGTGAGGTCGGTATCTTCGGCCAGCGTGTCGCCGTCGAATCCGCCCAACTCCACGATCAGGCCCTTGCGCCAAGCGCCCACCGCGCCGGGCACCACCGTGATGGCGTTCAGCAGGCCCAGCGCGCGGCGATCCAGGTTGAAGCCGTAGATGTATTCGATCGACTGGAAGCGCGTGATCCAACTGTTGCGGTTGCCCACGCGCGCGTTGCCGGAGACTGCGCCCACCGCCGGATCGGCAAAGTGCCGTACCAGCTTGCCGATGGTGCCCGCGCGGAAGATGGTGTCCGCATCCAGCGCGATCAGGATATCGTGGCGGGCATGCGCGATGGCGTTGTTCAGCGCCACCGATTTGCCGCCGTTGGGCTGGGAGAGGATTTGCACGTTGGCACGATCGCCGAAGTTTCGCCGCAGAACTTCCAGCGTGGCGTCTGTCGACCCATCGTCGACGATCGCCAGTTCCAGATCGTCGTAGCCATTGCGCAGGATCGATTCGACCGTGCGCACGATCACCTTCTCCTCGTTATACGCGGCGACGATCACGGAGACCGGCGGACGGAAAGCGGCGTCGAAGCGGGCATGCCGCGCGCGCCACTTTTGCCCCAGCGCCAGAACGCCGAAAAACAGCGAGCGGCCCAGCGTCAGGTAAATGGCCCACAGGAACAACATGCCGACGATTTTCTTAAACGTACCCTGCGAGTCGAAGGCGCTGCCTTCGATGCGCGCCCAGCGCATCTCCACGCCGGAAGGCGCAGGCATGATCTGGGCGCGGGTTTCCCCCAGCAGTTCACTGAGCGGCACGAACCGGTAGCCTTGCGATTGCAAGCTGTCGAGGATGCGCGGCAGGGCCGCCACGGTGGCGGAGCGATCGCCGCCCGCATCATGGAACAGGATCACGTGGCCGGGGTCCTCGGCGGAGTGCAGTTCGCTCGAGATCTCCGACACGATCTCATCCGCTGAAACGCCTTTCACCCAATCGCGCGGGTCGATGCGCTCCCCCACCGTCACGTAGCCGGCCTTTTGCGCGCGCAGCACCGGCAGGATTTCCTCGGGAGTCTGCGGCTGGCTGTCGGCGTTGTAGGGCGGCCGGAACAGCACGGTGGAAACGCCCAGCGCGTTTTCGATAATGCGCTGGGTGGTGCCCAGTTCCAGCGCGGCGCGCTCCTCGGAAACCAGCGCGATGTTGGGATGCGTGTAAGTGTGGTTGCCGATGTCGTGGCCTTCGGCATATTCGCGCTTCAACAAACCGATGTTCTGGTCGGCATTGGCGCCGATGATGAAGAACGTCGCGCGCACGCCGTGGCTGCGCAGGATGTCGAGGATCGCGGGCGTGTAGCGCGGGTCCGGACCATCGTCGAAAGTGAGGCACAGGACTTTGCCGGCCGGTCCTTTGGCATGCGTGCCCCCGCTCGATTCGATCACGTAGTATGACGGCAACAGTCCGTACTGCTCCCCGTAGCGGCCATCGGGATCGCGCCAGACGCGGCGGCCGCCGTCATGCGGCGTCTCGACGATGCGCAGGACGTCGCCATCGCCGTAGGGAATCACCGATTTTTGCGCGGTCAGCACGGACAACTGCTTGGGATCGTAATCGGCGCCGGGCCAGGTATTGGTTGCGAGTACGCTCCACAGGTCCGGATCTTCGGCGCCCAAGCGCCACAGGGCCACGCCGCGGAAGCCGCCGTCCGCCACGCCGCGCGCCTGGTTCAAGGCGGTGACCGCATCCAGGAACCAGACTTCGTGCCGCTGCCCGCCGGACTGGTAACGGTACACCGGATTGGCCATGCTGGCATTCCACTCGACGGCCGAGTGGTTGGCCGCCGCCTGGGACATGACCTCGCCGAACTTGGTCTCGACGGATCCCGTGCCGCCGATGGTCCAGTCGTAACCATAATTCCCCACGCCGATCACCATCTTCTGGGGCGGCGCGATCTGGCCCAGGCGGTCGATTTGCTTCTGGAACCAGGCTCCCGACGCAATGGGTCCCGGTTCGCCGGACTGATAGTGCTCGTCGTAGACCATGGGCACTATATAGTCGTTGACCTGGGCCAGTTGCTTCAGGTCGTAAGCCGGGTCCCCGATCGGGACACTCTCGGTGAGCAGGAGACCGGCGGGCTGCAGCTTGGCGCGGAGCTGGCGCATGAAGGCCACCAGCGGCTGGCGGTCGCGCGGGGTGAGTTCCTCGAAATCGACGTTCACGCCTGCGAAGCGATGCTCGGTGAGGTTGTTGTAGATGTTGTCGACGAGGTCGGCGCGGGCCCCGGCGTCGTGCAGGATTTTGCGCACATCGCCGGGCTGCCAGCCATCGCGGTAGTTGGTGACCAGGGCGAGGATGGGCAGCTTGGCTTGCGCGGCGATGGCGATCACGGTGGGATCGCTCTGGTCGTCGAGATCGCCCTTGGCATTGCGCAGAATCAGCCATTCCGGAACCAGGTGCGTGAGGTGCGCGAGGTGTATGCGTAGCGAGACCATGCTGCCCGGATCCCAGTTCACATAGAAGCCGAACACGATGGGGCTGTTGGTCTGGACGCGCGCGGCGGTCTTGGGGTGCAGCACGGGCGAGGCCGAACGCACGTACTTGATGTTGCCGGCGGCCTTGCGCAGCTTGAAGGGAACGTTGCGCATGGGCCGTTCGCCGCGGATGATGGCGGGGACTTCGCGCAGGTCGGGGATGTGCTCGACCGGCGGCAGGCCCAACGCCGGGATTTGCGGGTTGATCGCCATACTCAGCACGAGCAGGACCAGGAGGATACCGAAGAAGATGGCGCAGGTCTGGAGGCCGCGGCGGAAGCGCTGCCAGCGTTTGCCGCTGGGATCGTGGAAGACGAAGGAGCGA
Organism: Bryobacterales bacterium; assembly: GCA_003166475.1. Classification (GTDB taxonomy): domain Bacteria; phylum Acidobacteriota; class Terriglobia; order Bryobacterales; family Bryobacteraceae; genus Bog-159. The sequence goes on from PMVV01000183.1 coordinate 3,247, forward strand.
TGGGTATCGGGCACGGGAGGTTGGTGGGTTCTCTAT
>PMVV01000048.1 GCA_003166475.1 Bryobacterales bacterium
TATCCTCACGGCCAGAACGCGCACGAAGTGGAAGTCTACGTGACCAAGCTCGGCATGACGCCGCTCGCCGCGCTGCAGACCGGCACGATCAATGCGGCCGAACTGATGGGCTGGTCCGACCGCACCGGCGCCCTGGAGCCGGGCAAATGGGCGGACGTGATCGCCGTGGAAGGCGATCCCCTCAGCGACGTCCGCACTTTGCAAAAGGTGCGCTTCGTAATGAAATTCGGCACTGTCTACAAGCCGTAGGACAGGCCTCCTGGCCTGTCCACAAGCAACCGTATTATCATATCCGGCATATGGCCAAAGCTACCCAACCCGTTCCCCCCGGATTCTCCACGCTCACCGTACACCTGACCGTGCCCGGCTGCGCCCACTACATCGAATTCCTGAAACGCGCTTTCAACGCGGTCGAGATCGGCCGCGCGCCCGGACCGGGTGGCAAGCTGATGCACGCCAACGTGAAGATCGGCGATACCCTCATGATGCTGAACGACACGTTCCCGGAAATGGGAGGGCCGCCCATCGCCGAGGGCAACTGGCCGCTGCGGCTCCACCTGTACGTTCCCGACGCAGACGCCACCTGGGCGCAGGCCTTGGCCAACGGTTGCCAGGTCGTCTTCCCGTTGCAGGATCAATTCTGGGGCGATCGCTACGGCCAACTTCGCGATCCCGCCGGCTTCGTCTGGGCCATCGCGACGCACCTCGAAGACCTAACGCCGGAAGAAACGCAGCAACGCGCGGCAGCCGCGTTCGGCGGTGGCAACGCATGAGCGCCCTGCCGAAGTGGCTGCTGGCGGCCTTGCTGGCGCCCATCGCGTGCGCGCAAACGCTCGGCCCCGAACTCTACGGCGGTCTACGCTGGCGCATGATCGGGCCGTTTCGCGGCGGCCGCACCGTGGCCGCCAGCGGCGTGCCCGGCCAGCCGAACGTCTTCTACATCGCCGCGAACAACGGCGGCGTTTGGAAGAGCACCGACGCCGGGCGCGTCTGGAAACCGGTCTTCGACGATCAAGCCACCGGCTCAATCGGCGCGCTGGCGGTGGCGCCCTCCGACCCGCGCGTCATCTATGTAGGCAGCGGCGAAGGTCTCCAGCGGCCAGACCTCTCGGTCGGCGACGGCATCTACAAATCGGCCGACGCCGGCCAAAGCTGGCAGCACCTAGATTCAAACCAGGCCCTGCATGACGCCCAGCAGATCTCCGCCATCATCGTCGATCCGCATGACTCGCAGCGCGTCTTCGCGGCGGTGCTCGGCCATCCCTACGGCCCCAACGCCGAGCGGGGCGTCTTCCGCTCGACCGATGGCGGCGCCACCTGGCAGAAGGTGCTCTACAAGGACGAGAACACCGGCGCGGTGGATCTGGCCTTCGATCCATCCAACGCGCAGACCGTGTATGCCGCGCTGTGGGCCGCGCGCCAGGCGCCCTGGGAGATCGGCGAGTCGTTCAAAGGGCCGGGCAGCGGGCTGTTCAAGTCCACCGACGGCGGCAGTACCTGGCAGCCGCTCACCGGCGGGCTGCCCACCGTCGCCGAAGGCCTGGGCCGCATCGGCATCGCCATCGCGCCCAGCGATCCGCGGCGCATGTACGCGCTGGTGGATGCCAACGCCAACGCGGGCGGCGTCTACCGCTCCAACGACGCGGGCGCCACCTGGCAGCGCATCAACCACGAAGAGCGTGTCTGGGGGCGCGGCTCCGATTTCGCCTGCGTGCGCGTCGATCCGAAAGACAAGGACGTCATCTACATCGCCAACACTTCCACTTACCGCTCGATGGACGGCGGCGCGACTTTCACCTCCATCAAAGGCGCGCCCGGCGGCGACGATTATCAGAAGAGCTGGGTGAATCCGAACAATCCGAATATTGTTCTGCTGGTGAGCGACCAGGGCGGGGTGGTTTCGGCGAATCGCGGTGAATCGTGGACCAACTGGTACAACCAGCCGACGGCGGCGAAGTATCACGTGACGGCCGATAATGCCTTCCCGTACCGGCTGTGCAGCGGGCAGCAGGATTCGGGCTCGGCTTGCGTGGACAGCCGCGGCATGGACGGCGAGATCACGTTTCACGATTGGCATCCGGTGGGCATCGAGGAGTACGGCGAAGCGGCTCCCGATCCGAAGAACCCGGATCTGGTGTACGGCGGGAAGGTGAGCGTTTATAACCGGGTGACCAGCCAGAAAGCCAGCGTAGGCCCGGGCGGCGGGCGTGGAGGACGCGGCGCTGCAGCGAGCGCTGCGCCGGCGGCTGAGCCGCCCACGCGTACGGTTCGCACGCAACCGCTGATCTGGTCGCCGAAAGATCCCAACATACTCTTCTATGCCACGGCCGGCGTGTGGAAGACCGTCAATGGCGGGCATAGGTGGACAGCCATCAGCGGCGACCTGACGCGCCAAACCTGGGACGTGCCGGCAAACGCCGGCAAATACGCGGGCACGGTGACGCCGGCGCCGCAAGGCTAAATTACGGCGCTGGGGCCATCGCCGCTCGACGTCAACGTGCTGTGGGCGGGCACGGGCGACGGGTTGCTGCAAGTGACCACCGACGGCGGCGCGAAATGGACCAACGTGACGCCACCGGAGATGAAGGCGTGGACGCGCATCTTCAATATGGACGCGGGCCACTTCGATACCAAGACGGCGTACGCGGCGGCCAACACGCTGCGACTGGACGACATGAACCCGCACCTGTGGCGCACGCACGACGGCGGCAGGACCTGGAAAGAGATCGACAATGGCATCGCGGGCGGCGCGGTGGCCAACTCCATCCGCGAGGACCCGCGCAAGAAAGGGCTGCTCTACGCCGCGACGGATACGCAGGTTTGGGTTTCCTTCGACGACGGCGACAACTGGCATTCCCTGCGCCTCGATATGCCCGCCATTTCGGTGCGCGATATCGAAGTGAAGGACGACGCCACGTGCGTGTGCTCCGACCTGGTGGCCGGCACGCATGGCCGCGGCTTCTGGATTCTGGACGATATTTCGCCTCTTCGGCAATTGACCGCGGAAGCGGCCACGGCGGCGGCCCGGCTTTTTGCGCCGCGGGTGACGTACCGGTTGAACCGCGACACCAATACCGATACGCCGCTGCCGCCCGAGGAGCCGGNNTTTGCGAGTACCGGCCAGCCCGCGCAGCCGGACCCGCTGCTCAACGTGCCCACGTATTGGATCCGTCCCTTTCAGCCGCTCTCCGCCGAGGCCGGCATGCATCGGTTCGTCTGGGACCTGCACGCCGCGCCCGCCGGCGGGGGTGGGCGCAGGGGCGGCGAGCATTCCATCGCCGCTATCTACCAGGACACGCCCGGCGCCCAAGGCGAATGGATGCCTCCGGGCACATATACCGTAAGGCTGACGACCGGCGGCGCGAGCTATACGCAATCGCTGGTGGTGAAGCCCGACCCGCGCCAGCGGTAGGCGGGCTTTCGGCTCATACGGCAACTACGGGACATTGGCTACGTACACGTACACCATTCCACTCATAGTGAATAGCTCTGTGCCCAGGCCGGCCGACTGGTACACAGGCTCGATATTGTAAAGCGTGAACCCCGCGGTGCACGGAGACGGGAAGCAGGAAAGGCTTACCGGCGGCGCCGGAGTCTGAAGGTCCACTTGTAAGACGAATGGAGTCGCCTGCACGACGTTTGTCACCGTCCATCCGTTGTCCGTATAGAGCTGAGCCACTGCGTTGAGAGTCTCCGGGTTCGGCGCGAGGCCGTTCACGAGCTCCGTCGGCGCGAGGCCGTTCACGAACACCGAGACGATCGCGCCGAGCTGCGCCGGGTTGGCGGGAGAGTTCAGGGACCCGTCCGCGTTGAGAGCCACCGCGACAAATCCCGGCGAATCGCCGCTGCCGGGAAAGGTCTGCGGAATATTCAGAAAGAGACTGGGATTAGTCGAGGTCATGGGGACCTCCCGCAGCGGCCCGGCTACGCCGTTCACCGTCACCTGCATCGCCGCGGGGAAGTCCGCGCCAAACGGTACGGCAAAGTTGATCTGGGTCGAAGAAACGTACAGCAGCGGGGCGGCGACGCCGCCGAAGCTGACGCTCACTCCGGCGAGCCTGGTGGTCGAACTATCCGCGGCGCCCGTTCCTGCGGCCGGGCCGAGCCCGGCTCCAAAGACGGTCAGCAGTTGATTGGG
>PMVV01000050.1 GCA_003166475.1 Bryobacterales bacterium
GGCTCCGCACGCAATCTACTTGGATAGCGAAGGGCACACCATTCGCACCGCGCGGGTAAGTAAGGGGCTGTGAATGCACAAGCCTATCCCAAAACCCTTGCCAGACGATGCGGTACTGATCGTCATCGACCTTCAGAAGGCCATCGACCATCCGAGTTGGGGTGAGCGGAACAATCGAGAGGCCGAGAAGAACGTGGCGGCGTTGCTCGATGCGTGGCGGTTGGCCGGGCGCCCCGTATACCACATCCGGCACGATTCCAGGGAGCCCGCTTCACACTATCGTCCCGGGCAGCCTGGAAACAACTTCAAACCCGAGTGCCAGCCCGCCGCAGGGGAAGTGGTGATTGCGAAGAAAACGAACAGCGCTTTCATCGGAACCGGCCTGGAGGCCAGGTTGCGCGCGGCCAACCTGACCATGCTGGTGGTGACCGGAGTAATCACTAATAACTCCGTCGAGGCCACTGTCAGGATGGCGGGGAATCTGGGCTTCGATACTTATCTCGTGGAAGACGCAACCTTCACGTTCGGCCGCCGGGACTGGCGCGGCGCCTGGCGGACGGCGGACGAAGTACACGCCATGAGCCTGGCGAATCTCGACGGGGAGTACTGTACGGTGGTCAGCACGCGGGAGGTTCTCGACGCGGTGGAAGCGACGATTGTGTCTTATTGAGATCTTGTGGGGTCACCTGAGCTATTCCGTCAAGCATTTTCTAAAGAAAGTTTTTGAAAACCGCCAACCGGCTTCCACGTCAACTGGGTGGCCAGGATCTGGCTCAGCCGGGAGCGGTTGTTCTGCAGCGCGCGCAAGTAAATCTGTTCGTCATAGGGCGTGCGGTTCTTCCAACACGCGTACAGCACTCGAATCCATTTGAAGGCCAGGGACCGCACCGCGGCGTGGTGACCTTTCCCCTTGGCGATCTGCATGTCGTAGAAGGCCCGTGCCCACACGGACTTGGCGATGGAATGCGCGGCGAACTCGTGGAAGGTCTGGCGCAGGAATTTGGGGCAGGCCCAGCGGAAGTGTACCCATTTGCTTTTGCCGCTTTGTTGGGTCACCGGAGCGATGCCGCTGTAGGCCTCCAGTTGATCGGCGCACTGATAGCGTTCGCGCTTGGTCCCAAAGGCCACGATGAGACGCGGCAGCAGGGCCGGTCCGACCCCAGGCAGTCCGGCGAACAGAGCCTTCTCCGGGTGCGCGTCCACCAGGGGTTCGATGCGCTTTTCCACCGCCTCGATGTTGGCGCGCAGGGCCCGGATCACAGCCACGATCTGTTTCACCACCGCCGGCCCGGCCTCCAGCATGGCGGTATCCCGGATCGCGGGCGTAGCCTGATAGATGGCCTGGATGCGTTCCTGGATGCGCTTCTCGGAACGGCAGTTGTGCTCGGTAAAAAACGCGTGCAACGTCCCGGGATGGGCCCGTTGCAACTGCTCCAAGGTGGGCCAGCGATCCAACAGATCGCACCCCAGGGGAGAATCGATGTCGTCGATCCAATCCAGAACTTGCGGATAATAGATCTTCAGCCAGGCCGTCAAGCGGTTGCTGTGACGGGTCTTCTCGTCGACCCAGGCCCGCCGCTGTTCCACCAGCATTTGCAACAGACGCGTTTCCGGCGTGTCCGGATCCAGACGCCGCAGCCGGTTTCGATGCTGTTCCAAAAGCTCCAATAATAGGTCGGTGTCCTCGGGATCGCCCTTGGCGCCCGATGGGTAGAAGGCCTCCCGAAAGCGCGCCGAGGTGGTAGGATGCACCGGGTACAAAACCAAGTGCGGATACTTGCTGAGCTGATACACCACCGCCCCGCGCGATTGCTCCAGGCATACGGCGATGGGACGTCCGCCGAAGCGGACATTCAGTTCCGCGGCCCACGCGTCGAGGGCCTCTGGCGTGTTCGGCAACTCGTCCTTGCTGCACCTGCTGGGAATGAGCGTCCCGCAGTTTCCAACAGTGTTTCTCGTCTCCCCAGTCGATGGCTACAAAGGCAGCCCATTCCGGCTCGGGCGGGGTGGAGCTCGTGGCATCCGGCATAAATATAACCTCCTTGACCAACGCAAGCAGGCTGGCCTGGTTCCGTCGAAAGGCCTATAGGGGAGTCTGGAGCCAGACATCATCTGAGGATTCGTCTGGAACCAGGGCATCCCGCCGCTCGATGGACCCCACAAGACATCGGTAGTCAGCGGGCAATATTCGTAGCAGCGGAACGCCTGCTCAAACCCACCAATAGCAGATGGTTCGAGCGATGGGAAGCCCCAGGGTACACTGCTCCTCAGTGGCTCCCCAAGCCTACCTGATTCAAAAGAACAAAAACTGCGTCTGGATCTACTATAGGCGGGCAATACTGCCCGCAGCCGGCTTTCAGCCGGCCCGGAGCCGCCTGAAAGGCGGCTGCGGCCAAGATTGGCCGCCCCACAAGAATTCTATAAGGGACTATTCGTAGCGCAAAGCCGCCATCGGATCTACCTTGGTAGCCCGGCGCGCCGGCAAGACAGTCGCCGCGAGGGTCACCCCCAGCAGCAGACCAGCGACGCCACCGAGCGTGACCGGATCGGTGGGAGTCACTTCGAATAGCAGGCTGCCCAATACCCGCGTGGCCGCCAGCGCCGCAGCCAGCCCCAACCCGACTCCCAGCGTCCCCAACAGCACTCCTTCGCGCAGCACCAGGCGCGACACATCGCCCGAGCGCGCGCCCAAAGCTACGCGAATGCCGATCTTCTGCGTGCGTTGGCTCACCGAATAGGACACCACGCCATACACTCCGATAGTCGCCAGCAGCACCGCGATTCCCGCGAATACCAACAGCAGCACCAGTTGAAATCTGGGCCGCGCAACCGAATCGGAAAAGACGTCGTCCATGGTGGCAACGTTTGAAATCGCCTGATCCGGGTCGACGCGGTGAACGGCCGCCTGGACCGCGCGCGCCATCTGGCGCGGATCGTTCCGCGCACGCACCACCAGGTGCGCGAAGTACATGGGACCTTGAGCGTTCGCCAGAAAAATGGTCGGATGCGGCGCGGCCTGCAACTCGGTTTGCCGGGCATCCGCCACAACTCCCACGATTTCGACCGGATTGGGAACGGTCCAGCAGACGTTCAGCTTCTTGCCAATAGGATTTTGGCCCGCAAAGAACCGCTCGGCAAATGCGTGGTTGACAACCAGAACGCTGGCCGTGCCAAAGCGGTCCTGCGCGCCGAAATCGCGGCCGCTCAGCATTGGTGTCCCCATGGCGCGGAAGTATCCTGGGCTGATCACCAGGAAGTCGGCGCTGGGCGACGAAGTGTCCGGCTCGGGCCCCGGCGCGGGCGCGAAGCAGGAACCCGATACCATACCGGTGAGCGGCAGGAAATGCGTGGAGCCGGCCGCTCGCACGCCAGGCACCTTCCGCACTTCATCGAGCACCCGCTCCAGGTAGCGCGACCTCTTCTGCTTGTCTTCGTACTTAGCCGGCGAGGTAAACATTTCCATGGTGAGCAGGTGTTCCGTTCGAAAGCCGGGGTTGACCGAAATCAACCGGTCGAAACTGCGCATGAGCAACCCTGCGCCCACTAGCAGCAGGAGCGCCAGCGCAATCTCGGCGACCACGAACGCCCGCCGGAAGACGCGGCTGCCTCCCACGCCGGTGCGCTGCGAACCCCGTTGCAGGGCGGTCTGAAGCTGCGGGCGGGAGACCTGGATAGCAGGCACCAGTCCAAACAGAATAGCCGTCGCCACGGATATGCCGAATGCGAAGAGGAACACGCCGGAATCCAGGCGAATCGATTCCATGCGGGGCAGCGGCACGCTGGCGGGGATCAGGGCCAGCAGGCCTTTGAGGCCCCAGAAGCCCACTGCCAGGCCTCCGGCCCATCCCGCAAGCGCCAGCAGCAGACTCTCCGAGAGCAGTTGTTGCAAGATGCGCCGCCGCCCCGCGCCCAGCGCCGCGCGCAAAGCGATCTCGCGCAACCTGCCGTTGGCCCGCATCAGTAACAGGTTCGCCACGTTGGCGCAGGCGATCAGCAGGACCAGGCCCACCGCCGCCAGCAGCACCAACAGGGGCAGGCGGACGTTTTCCGTCACGTCCACGAGGAAAGGCACCACGGCGGCGCTCCAGTCCTTGTCCATTGCGGGCCGCTCCGCGGAGAGTTGCCTGGCGACGGCGGCCAGGTCCTGTTGCGCCTGCCGGAGGCTCACGCCCGGCTTGAGCCGCGCAATGGTGGAAAGCCAGCGGCCTCCCTTGCGGGCCTCCGCGCGGTCGATGGCCAAGGGCACATAGAGGTCCGCCTTCCAGCCGGGGAAATGGAAATCAGGCGGCAGAATCCCGACGACGGCGGCCGGGTCTCCGTTCATCGCGATCTTCCGTCCAAGGACGTTCCGGTCGCCCCCGTAATGGCTCTGCCAGAAGGCGTAGCTGAAAATGACGCTGTGGTCGCGGCCCGGAATTCCCTCTTCCGGGATGAATCCGCGGCCTATTAACGGCGAGACCCCCAAGATGGAAAAGAACTCCGGCGAGACGCGCATGCCATGCACGGCCAGCGGCTCGACGCCGCCGGTGATGTTTGAAGTCCAACCGTCGATGGCAGCCATCTGCTCGAAACTGCGGGTGCGTTCGCGCCAGGTGAGGAAATTGAAAGGGTCGACCACGTTGCGGTCGAACCCTTTCGGGTTGGACTCCCAGATGCGCACCAGGCGGCCGGGTTCGGGGAAAGGAAGCGGGCGCAGCAGCACGGCGTTGACCACGCTGAAGATGGCCGTATTCGCTCCAATTCCCAGCGCCAAGGTGAGCACCGCGACCACGCTGAACGCCGGACTGCGGCGCAGCAGACGCGCCCCGTATCGCAGATCCTGTCCGAATTGTTCTACGAGCGTCGAGTTGGACATTTCGTGCACTCCGCTACTCGTAGCGCAACGCCACCATGGGATCGACGCGGGTGGCCCGGCGCGCGGGGATGTAGCTGGCGAGCAAGGCGGCGCCGATGAGCACCGCCGCCATCAGGGTGAATGTCAGCGGGTCGAAGGAGCTGACGTGGAACAGTTCGTTGCGCAGCAAAAGGCTGGCTATCACCGACACCACCAGTCCGCTCGCCGCGCCCGCCCCCGCCAGTCGCATGCCCTGGCCCAATACCAATTTCAGGATCTCGCCCTGTTGCGCGCCCAGCGCCATGCGCACGCCCAGTTCCTGCGTGCGCTGGGTCACCGCGTAGGAGATCACGCCGTACAATCCGATCACGGCCATCAGCAGCGCCGTGCCGGCGAACACACTCAGTACCGTCACCACAAAGCGGCGCGGCGCGAGCGAGCTGTTCACCATTTCGGGCAGCAGCCGAACCTGCGAAACCGGTTGCGTGCCATCGACCGATCGGACCGCATCGCGAATGCCGGCCGCCAGACGCCCCGGGTCCGAGAGCGTTCGCACCACGAACCTCGCCATCGGCGGCGGGTCTTGGTATAGCGGGAAATAGTATTTGCCTTTGACATCTTCGCCGCCGAGATCCGCATTCTTCACGTGACGCACCACGCCGACGATGGTGGCCCATGGCGCCCGCCTGCCGCGGCGGAGGTGCTTGCCGATGGGGTCTTCGCCGGGCCAGTATTGTCGCGCGAGGGTTTCATCGACGAGGACCACGGGTTCGGTATCCTGGCGGTCCAGGTCGGTGAAGACGCGCCCTTTGCGGATGGGGATCTTTAACGCGGCGAAGTAGTCCGGGGTGACGTACCCAACATCGCCGTGCGGACCCGGATCTCCTGGAGGCGAGGGCCGTCCTTCGATGGCGAAGGATGCCGAACCGCCGTCGCCGCTGAATGGCACGGGCAGAGCGGCAGCCGCCGAGGTCACACCGGGCATGGCGGCCAGGTTGCCAAGCACGGCGCGAAAGAACGCGATGCGCTTGCCCCGATCGGCGTAGTGGGTCTCCGGCAGGGACAGGCCGGCGGTGATCACGCCGTTGGGTTGAAATCCGGGGTTCACGGCTTCGAGCGCCGCCAGGCTGCGCAGAAACAATCCCGCGCCGACCAGCAACACCAGCGCCAGCGCGACTTCCGCCACCACCAGCGCGGCCCGAAGCTGCTGGCGTCCCAGGCTCCCGGTGTTGGCGCGGCCGCCTTCCTTCAAGAGTTCGTAGCGGTCCAGACGCGAGATCTGCCAGGCCGGTGCGACGCCGAAGAGAATGCCGGCGACGACGGCGGTCAGGACCGTGAAGGCCAGCACCGTAACATCCATGTGCACGCCGACAGCTACCGGGAGGCCCTCCGGCGCCAGAGCCAGCAGCCCTTTCAGTCCGGCGAAAGCTACGCCCAATCCAACCACCGCGCCACCCAAGGCCAACACCAGACTCTCCGCCAACGACTGGCGAATAAGATCCCAGCGGCCCGCACCCAGCGCCGCGCGGACGGCGATTTCGCGGCTGCGCCCGGATGCGCGCGCCAGCATCAGGCCGGCGATATTGGAGCAGGCGATCAGCAGCACAAAACCGACCGCGCCCAGCAACACCAGCATGGGCGTCTTGGTATCGCCGGCGATGAAATCGGTGAAGGGCAGCAGAAACATGCCCCAGGCGGAGTCCTTGGCATACGCGCCGCCTTGCGTGCCGCTGTTCCGCACGCGGCTGCCGATCACTTCCACGAATGCGTTGGCGCGCGCGAACGCCAGCCCCGGCTTCAGCCGCGCCATGGCGTTATAGCTCTCGTTGAAACGGTTGCCTTCCGTATATACGCTGTCTGCCAGGCCGAGCGGAACCCAGAGATCCACGTCCACGGGCCAGCGGAATTCCGGCCCCATCACGCCCACGATGCGGTAGGGCAGTCGGTTCAGCTCGATGGTGCGGCCGACCGCGCCGGCATCCTGCCCGAAGAGCCGCTTCCAGGCGGCGTACGACAGCACCGCCTCCCGGTTGGCGTTGGGCCGGTCCTCTTCCGGCTGGAACGCTCGCCCGAGTTTGGCCTTCGCGCCGAAGACATCGAACCAGCGCCAGGTGACGCTAGCGCCCACCAGCCGTTCCGGAACGGTGGAGCCGGTGTAGTTGAAGTCGCCTTGATCGATGAGCGCGGCGGCATCGAATTGCTGCGTGCTATGGAGTACATCGGCAAAGTCGGGGATGGACACGCCGATGTTGTGCAACGCCAGCTTGTCATAACGCACGCGCAGCGAAACGATGCGCTCGGGGTGCACGACGCCGGCCGGATTCAGCAGAACCTGGTTGACGACGCTAAAAATGGCGGTGTTGGCGCCAATCCCCAAGGCCAGCGTGGCCAGCGCTACCAGAGTGTAGCCTGGGGTCTTCAGAAGCGTACGGACAGCGTAGCGGGAGTCCTTCCAGAGTGCGCGCATACTGCTAATACTCGCACGCCGCCTTTTGGTTACGCGCTAAATTCCCTTGTTTCTGTCCGCTTACGACAACAACGACACCGGATGAATCGCCTCGATGTCGTACCGTGCGAAATCTTCGATATTGAACGTGAGAATCCGGCGGACGCCATGCACATTCATGGTCGCCACCAGCTTCGCGTCGTGGACCTTGGTCCCCAAGACGCGGTGTCGGAACACCAGGCGTTTCCACTCCTCATAGACGGCCGGCGAGTCCGGCAGGACGGTCAGGAACCTCTCGATTTTCTCCAGTTCACCAAGGGCGAGCGCCACGGAGAAGCCGAGACCGTTGTTTGCGGTCGGGCGCGTTGCCACGTTCCAGAACTCTGACATGTTCTGCAATGTGAAATACACGGCTTCTCCGGAGCTGAGCAGTCTTGCGACACTCTCCACCGCCAGATCGTGACTTGGATGATCGGGCTGGGTCCCGCAGCAGGATGTTGGTATCGGCCAGGGTGCTCATCGACCGCGATCACCGTAGATGCTTTCGCGGCTGATTGCATCATCCGAAAGAGGCGGCGTGTGCGGAAGGCCGCGGGTTGATTCACGCCATGCGGCGGCGCGCTCGGCCGGTGAAAGGGCAGATCCCGCCCGCGCAGGAACCTGTTCGCGGAGCAGATGCTCCACGTATTGGGGCAGTTCGAGGCCATGAGTCCGAGCCTGAGCGACCAGATCGGCTTCGATATCCGCCGGCAGTTCGATGGTCACGGTCATAAGTGGAGGCTCCAGATTCCTCTACATCCATGATATCGCGGGAACCGGGTGCCCCACCTACTCATCTCAGAGAGGCGACGTACAGGTACACCACCGGCAAAGTGAACAGCGTGCTGTCCACGCGATCCAGCCAGCCACCGTGGCCGGGCAGCAGCGTGCCGCTATCCTTCACGCCGGCGCCGCGCTTCAGGGCGGATTCGCAGAGGTCGCCGAACTGCCCCGCGACGTTGGCCACGGCCGTGAGCGCCACGGCAACCGCCGGCGGAACCGCTGGAATCGTCCAGTGCAGGAAGAAGAAGCCGAAGATCAGCGATGCCCCGAGCGATGCCGCGGAACCTTCCCACGACTTGCCGGGGCTTACAATCGGCGCCAGCTTGTGCCGTCCCAGCGCGCGGCCCACATAGTACGCGCCGATATCGCCAATCCAGTTCAGAACCAGGGCGTACAGAAGCCAATACCGGCCGGCCTGGCTCTGCTCCCCAAGCAGCGGCGCGAAACGCCAGCAGCCGAATACATACACTACCCCCAGCAGCAGGAATGCGGCGCGGACGATTCCGGCGCGCAGATCGTCGGCGCCCAGCGCCAGACTGAGCGCGATCAGGGCCACCGCAACCACGACCAGCACCACGTACCCGTCGCCGCGCAAGACCAAAATCAGCAATCCCGCCCCGTAGCCGAGAGGGCCTAGCTTGCCGGCCTGATAGGCGGCCGCGATGCCGGAGTACTCGTAAAAGCACAGCAGCGCCACCGCGGTGGTAACCGTGAGCACGCTCCAGGGCGGAGACCAAAGAACCACGTAGGTGACCAGCGGAAACAGGACCAGCGCCGTGAGAACCCGCTTCATCTGACCGGTAAGGCGGCGATCATTTCCTCGGAATCGGCGGACCGATCGCCGTTGAACGGCGTCCCGCTCAAACCGCCATAGCGGCGGTCGCGCTTCTGGTATTCCAGAACCGCGGTGAGCAGATGCGTGCGGCTGAAGTCGGGCCACAACGTCTCGGTCACGTACAACTCCGCGTACGCGATCTGCCAAAGCAGGAAATTGCTGAGGCGCATCTCGCCGGAGGTGCGAATCAGCAGGTCGGGAGAGGGAGACGAACTCGTATATAAGTGCGCGGAGATGAGGTCCTCGTCCACCTGCAGCGTGGAAAGTCGCCCCTCCATGCGGGCCAGGTCGATGATGGAGTTGACCGCATCCACGATCTCCGTGCGGCCGCCGTAATTGATCGCCAGGTTGACCAGCAGGCCGCGATTGGCGGCCGTGGCGTCCACCACCGCGTCCAACTCGCGCCGCACATCGGGTGGCAGCGCATCCAGCCTGCCGATGGCCTGCAACCGGATATCGTTCTTCTGCAGTTCGGGCAGCTCCTTGCGCAGGTAAAAACGCAGCAGCCGCCACAGGGTCTCGACTTCGGCGCGGGGGCGCTTCCAGTTCTCCACCGAGAAGGCGTACAACGTCAGGACCTGGATGCCCAGGCGCGCACAGGTTTCCACCGTGCTGCGCACCGGCCCGACACCGGCTTTGTGGCCCGCCACGCGCGGCAGGCGCCGGCGCGCGGCCCAGCGCCCGTTGCCGTCCATGATGATGGCAATGTGCGCCGGCAGTCTGTCGGGATCGATCGCCCTGGCAAGTTCCCAGTCCTTATCCCCGGGGCGGAGGGAGTCCAGTAAGGCCTTCATGCAGTAAACTTCATAGTACAACAGTAGGGCGGCCAATCTTGGCCTGGGGCCCCTCTGGGGACGCCTTTAGGCGGCCCGCGTTAACTGGCGAGAGAATCTGCGCGATTCCGCCACTCTACTTCTGTTCCGGCCAGTTGAGAGGAGTTGGAAGATGTCCGATCAAATCGCCGTGCTCCAGCGCATCGCCGCGTTTGCCGCCAAGGTCCGGGGACATGCACTGGGAAAATGGCGGACGGAAGGTGGATTCGCGGTGGCAAGCTGCATCCAATGCGGCCGACAGCTTACGGTTTATCGCTCCGCAATCGAGCCCGAGATGGATGGCGATGCGCTCGCATGCGAGTGCGAGGCAGCCGTGCGCGCCTCGGCAGCGTAGTCGAGGCGCGCATCGCCTAACATGGAGGGATGCTCGTGTTAGCATCCCGCTCGCCGCGCCGCCGTGAGATCCTGCGGCAGGCCGGCATTCCGTTCGTTGTCCGGCCCATGGAAGTCGACGAAACGCCGTGCCCCGGCGAGGCCGCGGGCGATTACGCGATGCGCATTGCGCGGGAAAAAGCCGGTGCGGCCGTTGCCTCCCCCGGCGAGATCGTCCTGGCCGCCGACACCACCGTCTTGATCCACGGCGAGATACTGGGCAAACCGCTGGACGCCGCCGATGCCCGGCGCATGCTGCGCCTGCTCTCCGGCCAGCGCCACACCGTGCTGACGGGCATCTGCCTGCGCTCGGCCAGCCGCATCGTCGAAGACTGCGCGGAAACCAGCGTCTGGTTCGCGCCGCTTTCGTCCCAGGAGATCGAGGATTACGCCGCCAGCGGCGAGCCTATGGATAAGGCCGGAGCCTACGCCATCCAGGGCCTGGCTTCCAAGTTCATCCAGCGTATCGAGGGCTGCTATTTCAACGTCATGGGATTGCCGGTCGCGCTGGTATACCGGCATTTGCGGGAAATGTAACAAAATCGCGCTCCACCAGTGGAACAAATCGCCATCGCCGCGCGTTTGTCCTCTATTAAGGAGTGCCTATGCAGTTCTTCTGGCAAGATCTTCGCTATGGCTTCCGGACCCTGCTGCGGAATCCGGGCTTCTGCGCGGTCGCCATCCTGGCGCTGGCCCTGGGAATCGGCCCCAACACCGCTATTTTCACCATGGTCAATGCGGTGCTGCTCAAACCGCTGCCCGTCCCCGAACCGAACCGCGTGGTGATGATCTGGGGCACGCTGCTCAAGTCCGGCTTCGACCAAATGCCCGTCAGCGCGGCCGATTATCTGGAGTGGCAGAAACAGGCCCGCTCGTTCGATGCGATGTCGGCGGCTTTCGCCATCCCCGAATTCGGACTCAATGTGAGCGGCGCGGGCGATCCCGAGCGCGTCTCGGCCGCCCTGGCGTCCAAGGAGTTCTTGCCCGCGCTCGGCATCAAACCCATCGCGGGCCGCAATTTCCTGCCCGAGGAAGACCGTCCCGGTGGACCGCCCGCCGTGATGGTCAGCCACGCGCTGTGGCAGCGCCGCTTTCATTCCGACCCCGCCGCCATCGGCCGCATCTTGACGATCGATGGCATTCCGCGCACGGTCGTCGGCGTGGTCCCGCACGAACTCGGCGAAATGGTGGCCGCGGACCTGTGGCTGCCCACCGCCATCAATCCAAATGACCCCGAGCGCCGGAATCACCAATTCGGCATTGTGGCGCGGTTGAAATCCGGCGTAACCCTCGCCGAGGCGCGCGCCGAGATGAACGTAATCGCACGGCGCCTGGAAAGCGCCTACCCGGCCACCAACACCGGCTGGGGTGTCACGCTGTTCCCCATGGCGGAGATGTTTACCGGCCGCATCCGTCCCGTGTTGCTGATCCTGTTGGGAGCCGTCGGCCTGCTGCTGCTGATTGCTTGCGCCAACCTCGCCAACCTGCTGCTGGCGCGCGCCGCCACTCGCGAGAAGGAAATCGCCATCCGCGGCGCGCTGGGCGCCGGACGCCTGCGTCTCATCCGCCAACTGCTCACTGAGAGCCTGGTGCTGGCCTTGACCGGAGGCGCACTGGGCTTGACCCTGGCGAGCTATGGCGTGCGGCTGATGCGAGGCATCGTGCCCGACATGTTCCCCATGCTCCAACACATGAGCGTGGACGTGCCCGTGCTGGCTTTTACCTTTGGCATCTCGATTCTGACTGGCTTGCTGTTCGGTCTGGTTCCCGCGTGGCGGTCTTCGCACACCGACTTGAACACCACGCTCAAGGAAGCCGCCGGGCGTTCGGAAAGCGCCGGCGGATCGCATCGCATTCGCAGCTTCCTGCTGGCGGGGGAAGTGGCCCTGGCGGTGCTGCTTTCGGTCAGCGCGGGCCTGCTGCTGCGCAGTTTCGTGCGCGTGACGGAGGTCAACCCCGGCGTGCGCACCGCCAATATCCTGACCATGAACCTGAGCCTGCCCGAGGTGAAGTACGATACCCCGCTGAAGCGCGCGGCCTTCTACAAGGACCTCATCGAACGCCTCGACGCCCTGCCTGGCGTGCGTTCCGCGGGCGCTGTCCTGTTTCTGCCGCTGCGCGTCTCCATTCTCTCCTTTCGCATTGGAGTGAACGGCTTTCAAATCCAAGGCCGGCCGCCCCTCCCACCGGATCAACGGCCGCTGGCCGATTACCGTACGGCCACGCCCGGCTACTTCAGCACCATGGGGATCGCGCTGCGGAAAGGCCGCCTCTTCGACCAGCACGACGACCAGGACGCCAAGCGCGTTGCCCTCGTGAACGAAGCCATGGTCCGCAAGCACTTCGCGCACGAGGACCCGCTGGGACAGCACCTCGTCATGGGCGCGCCGGTGGAAATCGTCGGCGTGGTGGCGGATGCCAAACTGTACGGCTTGGATGCGCCCGTGGAACCCGCCGTTTATGTGCCTCACGCGCAACAGTCCAGCGACTTCGCCATGGCCATCGTGGTGCGCACCGGGAGCGATCCCGCGGCCATGGCCTCCGCGGTGCGCCGCGAGATCGCCAAGCTCGATCCCGAGCAGCCCATCTCCAACGTGCGCACCATGGAAAAGGTGCTCTCGGATTCGCTGATGCTGCGCCGCGCCTCCATGCTGTTGCTCACCGTATTTGCCTCGCTCGCGCTCACCCTGGCCACTGTCGGCATCTACGGCTTGACGGCTTATTCCGTCAGCCGGCGCACACACGAGATCGGGCTGCGCGTGGCCTTGGGCGCCAGCCAGCCGCAGATCCTGCGCCTGGTAGTCGGCCGCGGATTGGTCACCTCACTGATCGGCGCCGCCATCGGGGTAGCCGCCGCATTCGAATTAACGCGCGGTTTATCGGGCATGCTCTACGGCGTCACCGCCACCGACCCGCTGGTGTTCGCCGGCGTGCCGCTGCTGCTCATCGCCGTCTCCGTGCTGGCCAGCTATGTCCCGGCGCGCAAGGCCACCCGGATCGATCCGCTGGTGGCGCTGAGATATGAGTAGTCGCGGTGAAACGTTTTACCTTTTTTCGTCACTATTAAGATAGTGAATTGGCCAAGACGCCAAGACGCAAATCCTGGTTAAGGCGGTAGCAATGGCCCTTCTGTTGTGGAATAAACACGCGCTCTGTGTCTGCCTGCTCTTTCTCACCCTGCCCGCCGAAGCGGCGAGCAACGCCTCCAACTTGGGCGCAAGCTATGACTCCACCCAAAGCAATGTCATCTTCCGCGTCTATTCCTCGCGCGCCACGCAAATAGAGGTCGATCTCTATTCGTCTCCCATGGGCTCACCCGAAGTGCTGCGCCGTACGCTTAGCGCCGACAGCACGACCAATATATTCTCCGGTTCGTTGCCGGTTGCGGCGCTAACAGCAGCCGGCATCACAGGGCCGGTGTATTACGGTTATCGCGCCTGGGGACCAAACTGGCCTTTTTCGAGCACCTGGACCAAGGGTTCCGGCGCCGGCTTTATCTCGGATGTGGACGCCAATGGCAATCGCTTCAACCCCAACAAGCTGCTGATCGATCCCTATGCGCTGGAGATCAGCCACGACCCGGTCAACGCTACCTGGACCGACGGCACCGTCTATGCTTCGGGCGCCAGCTATCGAAACATCGACAGCGGCAACGCGGCGCCTAAGAGCGTTTTGTGGGTACCAGTCAGTCAAAGCGTCGGCGTCAAGCCTACCCGCGCGCAGAAAGACGATGTGATCTACGAAGTGCACGTGCGTGGGCTGACCCGGAACGACAGCAGCGTTCCCGCCGCCCTGCAAGGCACCTACGCGGGCGCAGCGCTCAAAGCGCCATACCTTGCGCGCCTCGGCGTAACGGCGGTGGAATTCCTGCCCGTGCAGGAAACCCAGAACGACGCCAACGACAACACGCCAAACTCAACGGCAGGCCAGAACTATTGGGGCTATGCCACACTGAACTTTTTCGCGCCGGATCGCCGCTACTCGTCAAACAAAGCTCCGGGCGGCCCAACAGCCGAATTCCAAGCGATGGTAAAGGCCTTCCATGACCTGGGTCTCAAGGTTTACATCGACGTAGTGTACAACCATACAGGCGAGGGCTATGCATGGAACGCAAGCGACCCAACCACCTATAACATCGAATCCTGGCGCGGGCTCGACAATCCGACCTATTACGAACTCACCTCGGACATGCAGTCTTCCTACGACAACACCGGCACGGGCGGCAACTACAACACTTATAACCCGGTGGCGCAAAACCTTATCGTCGACTCGCTGGCATACTGGCGCGACACCATGGGCGTGGACGGATTCCGTTTCGACCTTGCCCCCGTGCTGGGCAATACCTGCAGCGTGGGCTGCTTCAATTTCAGCAGCACTGATAGCCACACGGCCATCAATCGCATCCTGCAAGAGTTGCCACAGCGTCCGGCCGCCGGCGGCAGTGGCATCGACCTGTACGCCGAGCCGTGGGCAATTGGCGGCAATTCTTACCAGTTGGGCGGTTTTCCGGCGGGCTGGTCGGAATGGAATGGCAACTATCGCGACACGTTGCGCCAGGCACAGAACGACCTGGGAGTGACCACCATCACCACCGCGAGTCTAACCACGCGCTTCGCTGGATCGTCCGACCTGTTTTCGAGCCGCAGTCCATGGAACTCAGTCAATCTGATGGCGGTGCACGATGGCTTCACGCTCAACGACCTATATAGCTGTAACGGGCCCAATAACAATCAGGCTTGGCCCTATGGGCCGTCGGACGGCGGCAACCAGACGAACTACAGTTGGGACCAGGGCGGGGCAGTTGCCGCCCAGCGCGCCGCGGCACGCGTGGGCTTCGCTTTTATGATGCTGAGCGCCGGTACACCGTTGGTGACGGGCGGGGACGAATACCTGCGCAGTCTCCAATGCAACAATAACCCCTACAATGTGGACTCGGTCGCCAATTGGCTCAACTACAGTTGGACCGGCGACCAAAACAACTTCAACGCTTTCGTACAGGGACTGATCGCCTTCCGCAAGGCTCACGCCGCGGTCCGCCCACCCAGCTTTTATTCAAGCGCGCAGTTATCCTGGTGGACGCCTGCCGGCGCCATGGCAGATTGGACTTACATGACTAGCGGCAGCAACCACGCCATCGCCTATCAGTTCAACGGCAGCCTGCTGAACGATATCTCTTCGTCGATCTATGTAGCCTACAACGGATGGAGCGGCGACGTGAATTTCACTCTGCCGCCGCCGGGCGATGGCACAAGCTGGTACCGCGTCACCGATACTTGCAACTGGGCCGAAGGCCCGGGCCAGGTCCGCGCCCCCGGGGCAGAGGACTTAATGGGCGGACAGGGTGTTGTCTACAGTGTGTGCGGGCGCGGCCTGCTGTTGCTACTCGCAAAGCCAGCGCCCACAAAATGAAGATCTAGCAGGATGCTGAAAAAGGCATAAATATCGCTCATTCGGGCCACAGACTAGCGGCAGATGGTGGCACAGGCTTCAGCCTGTGAGAGCCTTTTTCAGCACCCTGCTAGGCCTACTCGCCCAGCAGCATACCGTGATAGCGGCCCATCCAATAGGGCAGTAGGAACGCGGCGCCGTCGTCTTCCCCGCGTCCGTCCGAGCCGCCATCGATATCGAACGGATTGGAATTCCATTTCATAACCGGGCGCTCGTCGGGAGGCAGCAGAGTCATGCCTTGCCGCCGCTGGAATCGGTCGGTCGCCCGGTCCATAGTCACTCCGTCACGATCGGAATTCTTGACTGTCCATTCAATGGTGTCGGCCGGCATGCGATAGAGCGTCCGGACCGCGCTCACCATGTCCACGGCCGCTTTGGGCTGGGCCATTGCATAAATGAAGGTCCAAAGGGGATTCTCTTCCCGAACGATGTTCTCCCACCACTCATTCAACGCCGGCCGGTAATAGCGGTCTAATAAGTTCCCGTCCGTCTCATACCGGAAGAGATTATAGAAAGACAGCATTGCCAACTCTTCGTCGGAGTAGTTGATCTCTTCCCGCAGTTCTTTGTAGCGCGCGCCGAGCCGTGCGTACCCCAAATCCATCGCCGCCTTTCTATATTCCTTCGCGTATTTGGCGTTCCCGGTGATGTGCGCGGCGGTCTTCAGAAAGCTGAGCAATTCCATGCTGTTCAGCGCACTGTCGCCAGGTTCCTGGTGGAAATAAGTCTGCGACCACCGGCCCCAGGTAGTCGGCTTGCCGTTCCCATCCACCAAATAATAGCCATGGTCGACGATATGATCCATGATCCTCGCCGCGGTCTCCGCGATGCGTTTCTTCAACGCCCGGTCCGGCAGCAGATCCGTGGCCACGCCATACAAAAAGAAGTGGCCCACGATCTCATCCGAACTGGTATCGCCTTTCCAGTAGTATTGGCCATCGGGCGTCCAGTGCCACTCACCGCCCTCGGGCATCGGCTCCCCCTTGCGGATGTACGACCGCGCCGGGAAGCCGCGTTTGCCGGCAACCTCCTCCAAAAACAGCACCGCCTCGGTCGACCTGGTGGCGTTGGCCAGCGCCTCGGGAGACTGTGTCACTGCATAGCGGAAGCACTCCGCCGCCGCGTACATGGAGGTCCACAAGCCATCGTTGTCGTCGTCCCGCATCTGGTTCGTGGAAACGTCGCCCGCTACTCGCAGATTCGAGGGCGACACCAGACCGTGACGGTCATGCCGCGCGTGTACGCGCTCTTCAAACAGGGCCGCCTTCGCGGCCAGCGTCATGGTCCGCAGCTCGATGTGCGACACGCCGGTCTTCGTCCGCACCCACATGCCCGCCGCTTGGTCGGCGGCGAGTTGTTGCACTTCGTCGTCCGGCAAATAACGCTTCCCGGCGAAGTATTGATTGCGATCGCGCGGCGCCGCCTTCCCGTCCACGCGAGTCAC
>PMVV01000350.1 GCA_003166475.1 Bryobacterales bacterium
GGGTGCTGGCCGTGCCGGAGTCGTCGGACTTTCAATCGGTCGGCGATCTGGAAGGCAAGATCATTGCCACCGAACTGGTCGGCACCACCAAACGTTACCTGGCGCAGCACGGCGTGCGCGCGCGCGTCGAATTCAGTTGGGGCGCGACGGAGGTGAAGCCGCCGGTGCTGGCCGATGCCATCGTCGAAGTCACGGAAACCGGCTCCTCGCTGCGCGCCAACAAGCTGAAGATCATCGATACGGTCATGGAATCCAACACCCAGCTCATCGCCAACCGCGAGTCGTGGCAGGACGCCTGGAAGCGCCGCAAGCTGGAAGACATGCGCATGCTGCTGGATGGCGCGATCAACGCGCTGGGCAAGGTCGGACTGATGCTGAACGTCCACCAGAACGATCTGCGCGCCGTCCTGGAGGTGCTGCCCGCGCTGAAGCGTCCCACGATTTCGCACCTCAGCGACGAGGAATGGCTGGCCGTTAATACCATCCTGGACGAATCCACGGTGCGCGACATTATCCCGCGCCTGAAGAAGGCGGGAGCGCAGGGGATCGTGGAGTATCCGTTAAACAAAATCGTCTTATGAAGAAGAAGTCAGAAGTCAGAAGTCAGAAGTCAGAAGGCGAAATTCTGTCTTCTGACTTCTGTCTTCTGTCTTCTGTCTCCTGTCTTCTGTCTTCTGTCTCCTTTTTCTTATGATCCGCATTCTTTCCCCCACTGCCATGCCCCGCCTTCTGGCGCGGCGCAAGGCCCGGCTGGCCGAGGCCGAGGAGGTGGTACGGCCAATTCTGAAAGCCGTGCGGCTGCGGGGCGATCGAGCGCTGCTCGAATACGCGCGCCAGTTCGATGCGCTCGACCGCAAAACGGTGGTGGTGCCCGCAGCCGATCTGCAGCGCGCCTGCGCCGGACTTTCGCCGGAGTTCCGCGATGCGGTCGAGACCGCCGCCGCCAACATTCGCGCGTTCGCCCGGATGCAGCTTCCGGCCGAAACGCTGCGCGAAGTGAGTCCCGGCCTGCAACTGGGGCAGGTCGTGCGCCCGCTCGACACGGTCGCGGCCTACATTCCCGCGGGCCGCTATCCGCTGCCTTCCACCTTGATGATGACCGTGATTCCCGCGCAGGTCGCCGGGGTGCCCAACATCTGCGTGGCCTGCCCGCGCCGGGTGCCGGAGGTCCTGGGGACGGCGCGGCTTCTGGGTGTCGAGCGTGTGTTTCAGATGGGCGGCGCGCAAGCCATCGCGGCCTTCGCCTACGGTACGCGCACGGTGCCGCGCGCGGACCGCATCGTCGGCCCGGGCAGCATCTACGTGGCCGCGGCCAAGAAGCTACTCGCGGGCGATGTGGGAATCGACTTCGTGGCTGGCCCGACCGAAATCCTGATTATTTCCGCCGATGGCAATCCCCGGCATCTCGCGGCCGACATGCTGGCGCAAGCCGAGCACGATGTCGATGCGGCTGCCATCCTGCTGACGACTTCCAAACGGCTCGCCAATGCGGTGGCAAAGCAAATCGAGCGGCAGCTTTTGGATCTGCCAACCGCCGCCGTCGCACGCAAGGCCATCCAGCGCAACAGCGCCATCATGCTGGTGCGGTCGCTCGAGGAAGCCGTCGAGCTTTCCAACCGCTTCGCGCCCGAGCACCTCAGCCTTCCGGACGACCGGCTGCTCGCGCGCGTGCAGCATGCAGGCAGCATCTTCATCGGCCCGTTCAGCACGGAGGCTGCGGGCGATTACGCATCCGGACCGAATCACGTGCTGCCCACCAGCGGCGTGGCGCGTTTGCGGGGCGGGCTGTCGGTGGCCGATTATTTGAAGGTGATTTCGGCGCAGCGCCTCAGCCGCGAGGCGCTTGCCGCGCTAGCTCCCGCTATCACCACGCTGGCGCGCGCCGAGGGTCTGGAAGCGCATGCGCGCTCCGTCGAGGTGCGGGTCAATGAGTAAGCCAGCCCGCCTGCCCAAAGGCGCCATAAGCCCGCGCGAGGCCGTGCTCCGGATGGCGCCCTACTCGCCGCCCACCGCGGGCCGCGCCGACAAACTGCGCCTCGATTTCAACGAAAACACGGTGGGATGCTCGCCGCGCGTCATCGAGTCTCTGAAGCAGCAGCTCGATGCGGGCGGCCTCGCCGTCTACCCCGAATATGGCGCAGCCAAAGCCGCCGTGGCCGAGTTCTTCCGCGTTCCACAAGACCAATTCATCTTCACCAACGGCACCGATGAAGCCATCCAGGTCTTCATCAACACCTACGTGGACGATGGCCAGGAAGTGCTGCTGCTGCGCCCTGCTTACGCCATGTACCGTTTTTACGCGGAGGTGGCCGGCGCCACGGTGCGCGAGATCGATTACGACGGTCCCGCGATGGAGTTTCCGCTCGCCGGCGTGCTCGACGCCATTACGCCGTCGACGCGCGCCGTGCTGATCGCAAACCCGAATAACCCGACCGGCACGGGACTCTCGCTCGCGGCCATCGAACGCATTCTGAAGCGCGCGCGCAAGGCCGTGGTGTTCATCGATGAAGCCTACTTCGAATTCTCCGGCGTCACCGCGCTGGGCCAGATCGAGCGCTCGCCCAACCTGTTCGTGAGCCGCACGTTTTCCAAGGTGTACGGCATGGCAGCCATGCGGCTGGGATGCCTGTTTTCGCATCCGGCGAATATTGCGTACCTGCACAAGGCGCAGTCGCCTTACAGTGTGAACACGCTGGCCGTGCTGGCGGCGCAAGCGGCCGTCCGCGACACGGCCTATATCGAGAATTACGCGGCCGAAGTGTTGGCGGCCCGCGAGCTGTTGTGCGACGGCCTGGAGCGGCTTAAGATCGGCTACGTGCCCAGTTGCGCGAATTTCGTGTTGATTCGCGCCGGCCGGCGCGCGGTCGAGATCTGCGACCAATTGCGCGGCCAGGGTATCCTGGTGCGCGACCGCAGTTACGAAGCGCCCGGCTGCGTGCGCATCACGGTGGGGACGCGCGAGCAGACGCGCCGCCTGCTCGGCGCGCTTGAGGAGATATGGCTGCAGCGTTGATCGTCTTCGATATGGACGGCGTGCTGGTGGACGTGAGCGAGTCCTACCGGGAAACCATCGTGCGCACGGTTGAACATTTCTCCGGCGTTGCGGTTACGCGCGCCCAAATCCAGGACTACAAAAACCAGGGCGGCTTCAACGACGATTGGAAGCTCTCGCATCACATGATCGCGGAGCACGGCGTGGCCGTCGAGTTCCAGACCGTGGTGGATTGCTTTCAGGGCATGTTTCATGGGAACGGTACGGATGGCCTGATCCTACGCGAGCGGTGGATGGCGCGCGACGGCTTGTTCGACCGTCTCGGGGCACGCTTCGATTTCGCCATCTTCACCGGGCGCATGCGCTGGGAGGCGGAGGTCACGCTCCACCGCTTCGCGCCGGAGTTGCGCTTCGATCCCATCATTGGCGTGGACGACGTGACCGCGCCCAAGCCCGCGCCGGAAGGTCTGCTCAAGATCGCCGCGTCGGCCGGCGGCCGCAAGATCTGGTACGTAGGCGACACGGTGGATGACGCGCGCTCGGCCAGGGCCGCGGCCGTACCGTTCATCGGGATCGCCTCGCCCGACAACGCGCGGCGCGCCGAGGTGGCTTCGCTGTTCCAAGCCGAAAAGGCCGTCGCTGTCCTCGACGACATCAATCAACTCGAAAGCGTACTCGTCTGATGCGCACTGCCACCATCCAACGCGACACCAAGGAAACGCAGATCGGAGCCTCGCTCAAGATCGAAGGCCTCGGCCTCTATCAGATCTCAACCGGTATCCGCTTCTTCGATCACATGCTGGAGTTGTTCGCCAAGCATGGCGGCTTCGACCTGAAGCTCGAAGCGAAGGGCGACCTGGATGTGGACCAGCATCACACCGTCGAAGACGTGGGCATCGTGCTGGGCCAATTGTTCGCGAAGGCGCTGGGCGACCGGCGCGGCATCAATCGCGCGGGCTACTTCGTGTTGCCCATGGACGAGACGCTCGCCGTGGTGGCGCTCGACCTGGGCGGGCGGCCCGCGCTGGTCTACCGCGACCTGGTGCGCGTGCGCCTGGTGGGCGATCTGCAAACCGAACTGGTGGAAGATTTCTTCGGCGGCTTTGTGAATCATGCCGGCGCCAACCTGCATGCGCGCGTGCTTTACGGCCGCTCCAGTCACCACAAGATCGAAGCGATTTTCAAGTGCTTCGCGCGCGCTTTGAAATACGCGTGCTCCACAGACCGGCGGCTGCGCGGTCAGTTGCCTTCGACGAAGGGACTCCTATGATCGCCATCCTGGACTACGGCGCCGGGAACCTGCGTTCGGTCGAAAATACGCTGGCGGAAATTGGTGCCCGGTACACGCTGGTGCGCGATGCGGCCGGGTTGCGCGATGCGCGGAAGATCGTCCTGCCCGGCGTGGGCCACTTCGGCCAGATGATGCGGGCGCTCGACCAGATGCAGGTGCGCGACGCATTGATCGAACGCATCCGCGCCGGGGTGCCGTTTCTGGGCATCTGCCTCGGCTTGCAGGCGTTGTTCGAGCGCAGCGAAGAAGCGCCCGAAGCGCGCGGCCTGGGACTGTATGAAGGCACGGTACGGCGCTTTCCCGCCGATGCGCGCGTGCCGCACATGGGATGGAACCAACTGGATGCGTGCTGCGCTTCGCGGCTGCTCGACGGCCTCGACGCGCATGCCTTCGTCTATTTCGCGCACAGCTATTATGCGCCCACGGTCCCGCAGACCGCGGCGACTTGTACTTACTCGCTGCCTTATACGGCCGTGCTCGAATCGGGCAACACGTTCGCGGTGCAGTTTCATCCGGAGAAGTCCGGACCAAGCGGGCTGCGCGTTGTGCGGAATTTCGTGGAACTATAAGATGCTTGCCAAGCGCATCATTCCGTGCCTCGACGTGACCGGCGGCCGCGTAGTCAAGGGCGTCAACTTCATTCACCTGCGCGACGCCGGCGATCCGGTGGAACTTGCCGGTCGCTACAACCAGGAGGGCGCCGACGAGTTGGTATTCCTGGACATCACCGCATCGAGCGACGCGCGCGCGATCATGGCTGGAGTGGTCGCCCGCACCGCGCGCAAGGTGTTCATCCCGCTGGCGGTGGGCGGCGGCATCCGGTCGGTGGCGGACGCGCGCGGCATTCTGCTGTCCGGCGCGGACAAGGTTTCGGTGAACACCGCGGCCGTGCGGCGCCCCGAATTGATCACCGAGTTGAGTCAGGAATTCGGCGCACAGGCCGTGGTGCTGGCTATCGATGCGCGCCGGCGCGCGCCCGGCGCGTGGACCGTGTATACGCGCGGCGGGCGGGATCCGGAAGACCTAGACGCGGTTGCCTGGGCGGCCCGCGGCGAAGATCTGGGTGCGGGCGAAGTGTTGCTGACTTCCATGGATACCGATGGCGTGCAGCAGGGCTTCGATTGCCAACTGACCCGGGCCATCTCGCGTGCAACACACATACCGGTGATCGCCTCCGGAGGCGCCGGCAAACCTGAAGACTTCCTGCGCGTGCTCACCGATGGCGAGGCCGATGCGGCGCTGGCGGCGTCTGTCTTTCACTATGGAACTCTACGCATTGCCGACCTGAAGGAATACTTGGATCGAAGCGGCATCCCGGTGCGGAGGGTTTGATGATTTTCCCTTGCATCGATTTGCTGGACGGCAAGGTCGTTCAGCTTGTGCAGGGCCGCGAGAAGGCGCTCGAAGGGGACTCTCCGCTCGAAATGCTGCGCCGGTTTGCGGCCTTCCCGGAAATCCAGGTGATCGACTTGAATGCCGCGATGGGCACCGGCTCGAACGACGCTCTCGTGCGCCTGTTGGCCGCGCATGCCCGCACGCGCGTGGGCGGCGGCGTGCGTTCTGCCGATCGCGCGCGGGCGCTGGTCGACGCAGGCGCGCACAAAGTGATCGTGGGCACGGCCGCCTTCGCCGCGGACGGCATCAACACGGCGTTCCTGGCGGATCTGGCGGCCGCCATCGGCAAGGAGCGAGTGATCGTCGCGCTCGATTCCATGAAAGGCCGCATCGTGGTAAAGGGCTGGCGCGAGTCGACCCGCTTGCGCGCCGAGGATGTGCTGGCAGCCTTGGAGCCTTACTGCGCGGGCTTCCTGTGCACCTACGTGGATAAGGAAGGCATGCTGCAGGGCACCGATCTCGACTGGTTCCGGCGGTTGCGCGCCGCAACGCCGCTGGAAATCACGGCGGCGGGCGGCATCACCACGCTCGAGGAAGTGCACGCTTTGCTGGAGATGAACGTGCATGCCGCGCTGGGCATGGCGGTCTATACCGGGCGGATCAGGCTGGAGGATCTGGCGAAACTAGTGCACGGCGTCCCCAATCCTGGCGCGTAGTAACGCTCGGACGGCGTTGCAGAGGCGTGAACGAGAGGCGTCGTGTGAACTGCCACGCGGGTAGCCGGCGAATCAACAGCTTAAGTTTCAATCCTCATGCCGAGACTGCATGGGACTGGTTTTTGGAATCGTGTTCACGCTGCTCTCGACTAGGCGGGGCATTCGCTTGACGACGTCGACAGGGCAGTAGCGAAAGGGGGGCTCCAGCCTTCGGCAAGCCCGTGCCCTTACGCTGTCTGCTCATGCGCGACCGTTTCAGCGCGCCGCACCCTAACTTTCACGTCTACGCGGGAGCCGAGCCGATTGATGACCGACATGAGACGATCAACCGTGAACCGCCCGAGATCCGCGTTGCGGATGCGTGAGAAATCGGCCGCCGCGATGCCCGTACGGCCCTGTGCGGCGCGAACAGTGAGGCGTTCCCGGTCGAGCGCCTTGATGATTTCAGCCGCGAGGATCGCCTTGAATTGCTCCGCATCGGCGTTCTCATGCTCCAGATCGCGGAATACATTGCCGCTCCCCCGCACTACTTCCAGCTTTTCGCCTTTCATCGCAACATCTCCTTCAATCTCCGCAAACGATCCTTGACCAGTTCGATTTCGCGTTGCGGGGTCTTGATGCCCTGCTTCGATTTCTTCTGGAACACATGGACGCCCCAGATTTCCTCGGCGAACTGCACCGCATAAACCACACGGAACGCATCGCCCCGGAACGGCAGCGCAATCTCGAACACGCCCGAACCCAGGCCGTGCATTGGCTTTGCGACGTCGGCCTTGCCGCCCTCTGCGGCGATTGTCAGTGCCGCAAGACAGATCGACCTGGCACCTTCCGGGAACGTCTCGAATTCCTTCAGCGCTGCTTTAATCCACGAAACAGGTCGTGTTTTTCGGGTCATGGGCCGTCCGCTGCCATTGCCCTCATCCCCTCAGTGTTGTCATATTTGACAACACTTGTCAAGAATGAATGCCCGCCGAATGCCCGCCGACCAGGCGTGATTCTCTCATGCGGCCGCCAGTTCGCATCGGAGACCGGCTTTCTTTCCCAAAAACTGGTAGTGGGCTACTTCATCTCTGAAACGCCCGGCGCGTCGTTCCAGGCCGTCTCCGCCGCCGTCGGAATGAAGGTCATAGCCCGCTCGGTCACGGCGCAGATGGTCAGGCTTGGGTTCACACCCAGGTTGGCCGCCAGCACGGAGCCGTCGCAGATGTACATATTCTTATATCCGAAGACGCGGTTGCGCTGGTCCACCACACCATCGGCGGACGAGCCGGCCATTGGACAACCGCCCAGAATGTGTGCGGTGCCGGGGACGTTGAACAGGATCTCGGTCACCATGCTCATGGGCGTGCCCCCGATCAGTTGGGCGGCCTTGCGCGCAAACTCGTTGGCTTGCGGGATGAAGGTCGGGATCTTCTGGCCCTGGCTCACCAGAATCTTTTTGAACGGATAGAACCAGCGGCGGCGCAGGCGCATGTCGATGTGGCGGTCGAGGGTCTGCATGCACAGGAAGATGACCGATTCGCGGGCCCAGCCGAAGGGGTGCAGCGCGCGCGCCGTGCGGATGGGATGGCGCAGCAGCGAACGGAAAAGCGTGCCGAGCCAGGCGAGGATGCGCGCGCTGCCTGGGCGGCCGCTGGTGAGCAGCGTGGCCAGCGGACCCATGGCATCGGAACCCGCGGGGTAGCGCACGACTTCGATGTGCGTCTCATCGTCGAGGTAGATACCCGAGCCGATGGCGATGCCCTTGGAAAAATCCTCGCGGCTGCCGGGGACGCGCACGCCGATGAGCGATTCGGCGTTGGTGCGCACGCGGTTGCCGAGTTGATCGCTGAGAGCCGGCAGCGAGCCTTTCAGCTTCAGGCGGAAGAGCAGGTCCATGCTGCCCAGCGCCGAAGCGGCAAAAACCACGCCGCGGCAGGTGAAGCGGCGGGCATGCTTCCGAAGCAGCGAGATGGAATTCACCGTGCGCACTTCATATCCCGCGCTGCCGTCCGCGGCGCCGCCCAGCGGCGTCACATCCACGACCCGGGTTTCGTCGAAGATCCGCGCGCCGCGTTTTTCGGCGAGATAGAGATAGTTCTTATCGAGGGTGTTCTTCGCATGGTAGCGGCATCCCACCATGCAGCCGCCGCACCCAGTGCAGGTCGATCGCTCGGGACCTTCGCCGCCGAAATACGGGTCGGGGTAAGTCTTGCCGCCGGCTTCTCCTTCGGGCGGCTCGAAGACCGCTACGTCGGTATGGTAGAAAGTGTGGCCCACTCCGACGTCGTCGGCCGCCTGTTTGAGGAAGTGGTCGGCCGGGCCGAGGATGCGGTTTTCGACGACGCCGAGCATCCGTACGGCCGTTTCGTAATGGCGCGGCATTTGGGCTTTCCAGTCGGCCAGCCCGGCCCAGGAACCGCTGTCCCACACGGAATTTTGCGGCACCAGCATGGTGTTCGCATAGGTGATGGATCCGCCGCCCACGGCGCAGCCATGCAGGATCGTGACATGCTTGAAGTACTCGATGTTGAAGAAGCCGCGGAGAGCCAGGCGCGGGCGCCAGAACCAACGCCAGATCAGCCAGTTGGTCGAGGGCAGGTTCTCGGGCGTCCAGCGGCGCCCCATTTCCATTACCGCCACGCGGTAGCCTTTTTCGGTCAGGCGATGCGCCGTCACGCTGCCGCCGAAGCCGGAACCGATCACGATGAAATCGAAGTCGGGGCTAGAATCGGACATAAGGGTCTCCTTACATGAAGGACACTCCTGATAGTACCTCCTGGCGGAGGAGCTTTCAGCTATCAGCTATCAGCTATCAGCTATCAGCTTTTTGTAGAATTCCGCGGTGAAGTCGGCAATCGACCGCGCAGGCTTCGCCGAGGCCAGGTTTTTCAGAAGGGCTTGCTTATCGGCATCGCTGCGTTCCTGGCCCAGTTTGAACTTGCCCTCCAGCAGTTCGATTTGCATCTCAAAACCGATGACTCCCGCGATGAGGCCATTGGTGTAACTCTCGGGCAGCTTGGCGAAGTTATAACTGGAGCCGGGACCCTCGAACTTGGCGATGAGCTGCGCCAGCAGATCGTGAATGGCCTTCGTGTCCGCGATGGGCTTTGGCCGGCCCGTGGCGTGGGCCACGGCGAAGTTCCAGGTGGGCACCGATTCCGGCTTGGTGTACCAGGTAGGCGAGATGTAACTGTGCGGACCGCGAAACACCACCACGGCGGGCTGGCGGCCATCGAACAGTTTGCTCTGCGGGTTCTGGCGGGAGATGTGTCCGAAGAGCGTGCCGTAGGGCGCGGCGGATCGATTGAGGAAGGTCGGAATGTGCGTGATGCGGATGCCGGGGCCGGCGGTGACGAGATCGGCGAAGGCGAATTCGTCCATAAAGTCCTGGAGGAGTTTGCGGTCTTCGACGAGATGGGGTTTGGGGATATAGAGCGAGCCGGGCGACGGCTCTTGCGCGTTCAGATCCAGGCCGGCGGCGGCCAGGCCGAGCAGCAGGTGGCGGCGGTTCATGGTGTGGGACCTCCCTTACAATGGGCTGTTGACATCATGCCACGAATTCCGGAGCCGCTGCACGCGCTGCTGGCGAACCTGATCGATTATGCGGGTCTCTATCCACCAGCGGGTCTGCCGCTGCCGGCGGTGTTGGAGAATTACGAAGCGTACCTCGCGTCGGCGGAGAGCTGGATGCTCAACCGCCTGGTGCTGCCCGCGGCGGTGCTGCCGGAAGTGCGATTGCGGGACAACTGGCGTGTGACGTTACTGGTGGAGGGCGAGCCTGGTCCGCTGCCCGCGCAGGTGGAGACGCTGGAGACCAGGCTGCCGCGGCGGCTTTCGCTCGCGACCTATTGTGAGGCGCCCATCGGGCGGATCGGGGGCGATGCGTTTGCCAAAATACGCACTGGCGGCGTGACGGCGGAAGCGACCCCTTCCTCTGAGGCGCTGGCCGATTTCCTGGGTGCGGCGGCATCGCGGCGGATCGCCTTCAAAGCTACGGCGGGGCTGCACCATCCGATGCGTTCGGCCACCATGCACGGGTTTGTAAACGTGTTTGTGGCGGCGGCGTTCGCGTGGCATGGGGCGGAGCGCGGCGTGATTCTCGATGTTCTGAACGATGGCGATGCCGGTGCTTTCCAGTTCTTGGCCGGCGAGTTGCGCTGGCGCGGACGAAGCCTCGCGGCAGCCGAGGTCCAAGGCGCGCGCCGCGATTTCGCACACAGCTTCGGCTCGTGTTCGTTCACGGAACCCGTCGCGGACTTGCGTGCGTTGGGATGGCTGGCTTAGGGTGACATCGATTAGCCGGCGACGACCCCGCGACACTCGCCGAAGCCGATACGCGTGAATCCGTCGCGCTCGCAGTACCCGCGCAGAATCACCTCGTCGCCGTCTTCCAGAAACTTCCGGACTTCGCCAGTGGGCAAGCGGATTGGTTCGGCCCCGCGCTGGGTCAACTCCAGCAGGCAGCCGCGCTCTTCGGGCGACGGCCCGGATACCGTGCCGCTGGCCAGCAAGTCGCCCGATTGCAGGTTGCAGCCGTTGCTCGAGTGATGCGTGAGTAACTGGGCCAGCGTCCAATACAGGTTCCGAAGATTGCCTCGGCTGAGGCGCATCGGCTGAAGGCCCGCCTCGCGCATCTGGCGCGATGCGATATAGACTTCCAGCGTTACGTCGATGCCGCCACGTTCCCGATCCTCCGCCGCGTTCAGATAGGGCAGCGGTTCGGGGTCGCCATCCGGACGCTGGAACGCGGGCACGCGAAAGGGCGCAAGGGCTTCCATCGTCACGATCCAGGGAGAGATGGTGGTGGCAAAGCTCTTCGCCAGGAACGGTCCCAGCGGCTGATACTCCCACGACTGCATATCGCGCGCGGACCAGTCGTTGAGCAGACACAGGCCGAAGATGTGCTGTTCCGCCTCGGCCATGGGGATTGGCTGGCCCAGCGCATTGCCAGGGCCGGCGAAGAATCCCACTTCCAGTTCATAGTCGAGCGACCGCGTGGGCCCGAAGACAGGCGCTTCCGCCGCCGGGTCCTTGGACTGACCGCTCGGCCGGTCGACGGGCGTGCCGCTGACAACGATCGACGAAGCGCGGCCGTGGTAACCGATCGGCACGTATTTGTAATTCGGCAGCAGCGGGTTGCCGGGGCGAAAGAGGCGGCCCACATTGGTGGCGTGGTGGACGGATGCGTAGAAATCGGTGTAATCGCCGATGATGGCGGGCGGCAGCATTACCGCTTCTGCCATCGGCAAGAGGAACGGCTCGACGGCCGCTTGATATCCGCTGCCGGCGCGCAGCAGTTCGCCGATCCGTTTCCGCAGCGGCGCCCAATGCTTGCGCCCGAGGGCCATCAGCGGATTCAGGACGCCGGCGGTGCAGGCGGCTATAGCCGGGGCGCCGAGACCTTCCAGCAGTCCCGCTTGCGCGCCGCGGCCGAGATCCAGGATGCGGTCTCCGATGGCCACGCCGGTCGCGCACGATGGACCGCCGCGAAACACTCCGAACGGCAGGTTTTGAATAGGAAAATCGGCGCCGGGTCGATTGGCGGATTCAACCCAACTCGACAGTTGAGGATCGTGCGAGCTGTCCAAAAAAGAAAATGGTTCCAAGTGACCCGATCTCACAGCCAAACTCCCCGCCGGCATGCAACGGCACAGAGCTTTGCTACCAGGATCGCCGGGTGTCGTCCCTTCGGCTCCCCGCCGCCTTCTTTCGAAAGCAACGGATCAATGCTTCCAGGCTCACCTGCCAGCTTTCCTGGCTGGAACCGGTATCTCGAAGCGGCCTTTCACTCTCCCGAAACGACTGCCCGTCTCCAGGCTACCATTTCGAGGTCAAAGCTCCCGACCTGCTCCTTCGACATCCTGCCGTTCGTTCGTCCTGCCCGTTCGGATTCCGATTCCCCCACGCGCTCCGGTTCGCCCCGATACGCGCGGGATCGTTACCGCAATCCCGTTGCCTGACTCCCGTCCGGCACTCCCAACCCTTCCTCGGATCTCCACTCCCCTTCGGGGCCTTTCGGACCCTTAAGGATCAAAGCGTTCAACCCGATTCCTGGCCGGGAAGTTCACCTTCCAAGCGCTCCCGATTGCCCATCACTCCCCGACATCGATTCTATTTTATTAGTTACGATGCCGGATCACCGCTCCAGACTCGCTAAGCGTTCAGAGGCTTGCTGTTCCTCAGACCTCTTGGAACCTCTGTCATCATGCACCCTCGGCTATGTTACAGTCAAGTGAAAAATCGATTTCAGACCTGTTTTCCTCAGATTCTATTATTTGTATTTTCATGGGCTTAGCGAATAGGGCCGGTGTACTACCTGTGGAAAAAACGTAACAATAGCGTCTTGTTCCAGTGATTCGCTGTGGGGCAGGCCATCGTTTTTGTGCCCTGCCGAGTTCAATGATCGTCTGCGCCACGCCGGACTAGCTGCCGGGTGGCTGGAAGAGGATATTGCCTGGCCTGCCGAAGGCGCTGCGTACTGTACGGATTCGTACGGAGTGCGGTCCTTGTTCCAGGCCGGCGGGCAGCCGGGAATTCGCTTGCCAGCAGCCGCTCCCCAGATCCGTAAGGAACAGCACCGGTTGCACGGCATCTTCAATCCGCAGGACTACGCTGTCCCGATCGAGCGCCGTCTCCGCTGTCCGAAAACGACAGCAAACGTATTCGTTGCGATGGCCGTGAAAGACATCGGACTCGGTCATGCCGTTGCGAACTTCATAGATGACCGGCGGCGGCTCGGTGGGCGCGGCCCGCTCGACAGCGTGGCGCGGCGGACGATCCCGGCGGGCGCCCGCTGGCTCGACGGCAATGGTGAACGTGTTGCTGTACGAACTGCCCGCCGTACGCATGCGCACCCGGTGAGAACCCACGGCCAGACCCGGAGGCACGCGCAGATTGGCCTGCCATTCCTGCGCGCGCAGATTGGCCAGCACCAGGACCGGCGCGCCGTAATCGTCGATATCGATGCGCAGGCGGTCGCGCGTGAGATCCGGCGCCTCGCTGCGGAAATACACGCAGGCGTATTCATCCTTGCCGGGGTGAAATTGAATGTCGTGAGTGCGGTTGTTCACCGCGGAATAGAGCAGCGGCGCGGGTTCCGCGGGATCGGACGGGGCCGGCTCCCAACGGCGGCGGCAAGTGATACCGGCGCGGCGGTCGGACACGTACTCGAGACTGACGCGCGCGAAGCCCGCCGAACGGCAGAGGGCCGCCGCGCACTGGACGCTGGGACCGAACCAGTTGTCGATCTGCCCGCCCAGTTCGTCGGTTTCATAAAACTCCATGGCGCAAGGCGCGGAGCCGTCGTCGGTGACGAACGATTCCACGAACGCCGTGTCCCTGGTGATGGCGCAGATCTTCTCCAAACCCAGCAGCGGATTCCGCAGGTGGTAGAGCACGCCGAAGAACAAGACAAAGTCGAACAGGCCGACGCTCTCCGGGGTGAGCTCGTCGACATCCAGAATGCGGTAATCGACATGCGAGCCGAGCATGCGGTGCGCTTCGCGGAACTCCTCGAATTCCACGCAATCGACCGCCACCACCTGGGCGCCGCGGCGCTCCATTTCGAAACTGCACCAGCCCGTCCAGGCGCCTACGTCGAGCACGCGCTTGCCGGTGAGATCGGCGGGGATGGGAAAGGCCGCCAGGCGTTGCTTCAATGCATCGACGCCGATCATGCCCTGGACCACGTTGCCATCGGGCAGTTCGATGCTGTGATACCAGCCCTTAGTGGAAAGCAGCGCGACCTGCCGCTGCACCAGTTCGTAGAACGTTGGATCGCCCGCGGCGCGCTCGACCGGCATTGAAACCATCCTAACCCGAACATGGGCGGCACGGGGTCGCCGGCGGCCCATCAGCGCGGCGGCAGCGGCGTGGGGGCGGCCGCGCTATACTTACGATTTGCCGCTCAATCGTGGAAGGAAGCTCGTCCTTTACTGCCTGATTGTGTTCGGATCGGTGATGGTGGGCGCGGTCGCCGCGGAGATCTACCTGTCCTATCACGCGCCGCAGCGCTTCAACCTGCCTTTTTATAATGTCCTCTATCCGTACGTCATGTTCCGGCCCCTCGAAAACGCCAGCTACGAGCCGAAGGAAACCTTCGCCATGTCGCACTTCAAGAGCCGGGCATCCGTGTACACCAACGAGGACGGTTTCCGTATCCCCTCGCCGCACTACAAGCTGCCGGAGGAGAAGCCGCCGGGCCAACTGCGCATCGCTTTCCTGGGTGGCTCGCAGGTGCAACTGGGCAGCACGTTCGACACCGCACTGCCGGGGTCGCTCAGGAGGGTTCTGCGTGAACAGTATCGTGGCCGAGATATCGAAGTGATCAATGCCGGCATTCAATCCTGCGTTTCGCGGCAGTCCATCGCACAGTTGTTGTTCACGGTGGTAGGCTACCATCCTGATATCGTGATCCTCTATGACGGTGTCAACGACCTCGGCCTTCCGTTGAGCTACGACTCGCGGGCGAATTTCCCGTACAATTTCCAAACCATGCAGGAGGCGTGGGACCTTTACCGGCAGGAACGGCGGCAGCCGCTGTGGCGGCTGGCGCTCGAGCGCAGCAATCTGTATCGTCTGGTGCGCGCGCGCCTGCACCCCGGCGAGCGCAAGATGATACCCAGCGCAGACACGCCGTTCGCCGGCAGCAACGTGCTCGCGCCCAGCCGGATCGTTCGCGACCAGAATTACGTCAGGAGCTGCGTGGTGGCCTACCTTTCGAACTGGCGAAAGCTGATCGAGCTTTCCACGGCCTACCACTACCAGCCAGTTTGCATACTGAGCACCACCGGCGGACTCGCGCCCGAGTATGCCATACCGGAGCTGATGAAATCGACCCACATGGACCGCGCGGCGGCGCTGCAGTGGCAGCGCGCTCTCGAAATGCTCTTCAACGAGGCGAGCCGCCAGATTGCCGAGATGCGCGGCTCGTATCCCGATGTCGCGTTCATCGACTTGGCGCGCTTTCTCAATCCGTCCGAAAATTATTTCTGGGATGGCGTCCACGTCTACGACGAGGTCAACATGGTGCTGGCCGAACGAATTTATCGGGATATCCGGCCGCGGGTGGAGCGCAGCTTGCGCGAGGTCCGGTAGGTGCAGGCTGCGGGTTTGTACGCCCCACGGCATCCGCAGGACACTGGCATTGGCGTTCCGAGCCGTCTCTCCTCTAACCGCCGCGCAGAATCTTGGTGGCCGCTCACTGCAATCGCGCGATCCTCGTCGCGTCCGGATCGCACCCCTGTGAAATACCTGTAGCGGCTTTCCTGCCGATGGTGATGAAGAGTGCCCCATCCCGGCCCCCCGTCATCAGCATCTCGACTTCGGTCAGAAATCGACTCATGCGGGTGCCCTTACTGTGCCGCTCAAACAGTTTCTCGTTTGCCGTAAACGGCTCGGACCCTATTTTCGGAATGGTCATCAGAAACTGGAACCCGCTCGACTCGAACCATTCGATGGCCTCGCTGAAGGTGTGTTTGCTTTCGTGTGGGTGTTTGTACTGGTCCATGAACCAAGCGCGCTTCCTGGCTTCATTGTAGTTTTTGTTGCGCATGTGATCGTCAAGAAACGAGAAGCCGTCGCCCAGGTTCCGGAATATCCATCGTCGGAAGTCAGTGGGCAGCCGTCCGATCTTGTTATACAGGCCGATCAACAGAACACCTCCGGGCTTGACCAGACGTGCAAGGGAGCGAAACCCGCCCAACGGGTCACCGGTGTGGTGCAGCACGCCACTGCAAATCACTACATCGAGACGGTTGTCGACAAAGCAGGGCCGAAACAAGTTCATCTGGAGGAACGCAGCCTGGTTGACGCTGAACCGGTCTCGGAATCCCTTCGCCAGCCGGAGCGAATTCAGGCACATATCCGCACCGAACACCTTACGCTTCCAGGAGAGGCCCAGAAAATTCGTGAGTTGCCCGGTTCCGCAACCCACTTCAAGAACCAATGAACCGGCCGGAATCTGCTCATCCAGCAATCGCGCGAAGATTCCGCGGCTGGCTTTGCGGGCGAGGCTCTCCCGAGAGTCTACCTCGTCGTAGTTTGGGAAGGGGTTTGCCTCGTAAAACGTCTTAACGATCTGGGTAAGGTCTTCTCGATCCGTCCGGCCTTCGTTAGGCAAGAATAGCAGCGGGATCCCATCCTCCGAAACGGGATACGAGGCCCCGCACGCTTTGCACGCAAATTCCGACCCACCTAATCGCAAAGCGCCCCGGCAATTCGGGCACGCCAGGAGCTCCAAATGTTCCACCAACGGTTCGTACAAGCTGGTCGGTACCTCCGTTCCGCACCCAATCCACACCGAAGCATAACAGGTCGCCAACTTAATGGGCAGTGCCGAATCCACAGCCTCCGTGGAAATGCGCCGGAGACTCCGGTAGATGCAGACCGCGCCGCCGCGCCGCCTATGCCAGGCCCTGCTGAACTGCGTGCTGCTCGCAGCCAGCGTGCTGCTGTTGGCCGGCTTTCTGGAGGTGGTGCTGCGCCTCGCCTTCGCCCGCAGCCAGGGTTTTTCCATGGAAATGTGGAAGTATGCGGTGTCGCTCAAACAGCCGGTGCCCGACGCGAGGCTCAGTTTCGTGCACCGGCCGAACCGTGCGGCCTTCCCTATGGGAGTCCAGTTTTCGATCAATTCCATGGGGCTGCGCGACCGCGAGTTCCCGCGCGAAAAACCTGCCTGCGTGTACCGCATTGTGCGGCTGGGCGACTCCACAACACTGGGATGGGGCGTTCCGTTGAGTGGCACCGCTCCCAAAATCCTAGAGCGCGAATTGAACGCCGCGGGGCACGGCCGCTTCGAGGTGCTCAATGCCGGAGTGGTCAACTACAACACGGTGCAGGAGGTGGAGCATTACTACCTCACCGTCGACCGCTCATTCCATCCCGACCTGGTGATCCTGGAGTATATCATCAACGATGCCAAAGCGGTGCCGCGCGAGCGCAGCGTCGGTCTGCTGGGCCGCAGCAACCCGGCGGCGTTCACCCTCGCCCGTCGGCAAGCTCGCTGGAAACGGTGTTGTTACAATGAAGGTTGCCTAAGAGCCAATCGAGACCATGGAGGGCCGCGGGCATGTACGGCGGCATCGTGCTCGCCGCACTCCTGGCGGCATCGATCGCGGCTGAGCTATACCTTGCGCACCGTAGCGCGCCCCGCATGGCCTTGCCGTTCTATAACCGCTTGTATCCGTACGTGATGTTCCACCCGTACGAGAGCTACATCTGGGAGACGCGGGAGACTGCGGATATGTCTCACCGCAAGAACCGGATCTTCGTTTATACCAACGAGGACGGGTTCCGCGTCAGATCCGCCGGTTACAGGTTGCCGAAGGAGAAGCCCGCGGGGCAGTTGCGCATCGCGGTGCTGGGCGCTTCGCAGGTGGAACTCGCGAGCACTTTCGAGACTACCATGCCCGGGTCGCTCGAGACCTTGCTGCGCCGCCAGTATCCGGGGCGGGATATCGAAGTGATCAACGCGGGAATCCAGTCCTGTGTGTCGCGGCAATCGATTGTCGAGTTGGAGGTCACGGTGGTCGATTACCACCCCGACATGGTGATCTTTTACGATGGCGGCAACGATCTTGGGTTGCCGCTGACCTACGAGTCGCGGCCGAATTTTCCTTACAATTTCCAGACCATGGAAGAGGCCTGGGACCTGTACCGGGAAGAGCACCGGGAGCCGTTATGGCGCATCGCTCTGGGGCGCAGTTATCTGTACCGCGCCATTCGCGCGCGGCTGGAAGGCGGCAACAAGAGGACGATACCCACGGCTGACGATCCCCTGGCGGGGACCAATGCCGTGTCCCCGGACCGCATCGTTTCCGACCACAACTTCGTGGCCGGCCACGTGGCCGCGTATCTTTCCAACTGGCGGAAGCTGGTGGAGCTGTCGCGGGCGTATGGTTACCGTCCGCTGTGTGTGCTGATTCCGTCCAGTGCGTCGCTGGACGCCAATTATGCGGTTCCCAAGATGGTGGAATGGTTTCACCTGGATCGCGAAACCGCGGTGAAATGGGTGCGCGCGTTCGATGTTCTGTACGACGAAGCCGGCGCGCAGATCGAGCGGCTGCGGCCGGCCTACCCGGAGGCCACGTTCCTGAATCTGTCGCACGATCTGACTCCGCCGGAGAAATACTTCTGGGACTTGGCGCATATTTATGATGAAGCGAATATGATCGTGGCCGAACGGATTTACCGGGAGATCCGGCCGGGGGTCGAGTCGGCTCTGGCGAAGACCGGGCATTTGCATTGATCGTGGGGCAGGACTCCAGTCCTGCGGTCGACGTCCACGTCGGCCAGGCGGCCTGAGAGGCCGCTGCCGGCCGGGGGCCTGCCCCACTTCTGCTCGACTATCGACTGGGCGGCGGAGCCGGGTGTGCTGTGGCTTCGCGGCCCAGACGCAAATTCTGAAAGTCTTTGCCGCCTATCACGTAATACCAGTCGGCGAAGCGGTCGTTGAGTTCGCGCGCGGTGCGCTCGCCGGCGCCGGCATCGCCTCCGTAGGCCGCGGCTTTGGCGGCGTCGAAATGCACCATCACAAAAAGATTGCGATTGTCCGAAGGCGCGCCGGACTTGGTATCGCCCGCGGTCACGTCGCCGAAGCGCAAGGAATACATCAGGCCGTTGTTGGTCTCCACCGTCATGTCGCCTTCGCTGGAGAAGACACGGCCCTGCGGCGTGAAGAAGTAGCCCGCCTTCTGCAACGACAGCGCGGTTTCGAGCGTAAGCTGCAGCTCTTCGTGGCGCAAGCCCGCGGCCAGACCCGGCGGCTTCGGGCGCACGTCTACGATCTTCAAACCATCCAGCGCGGCAGCCATGGCATGCACCGCGGGCAGGCGAATCTTCTCGCCCGCGGCGGCTTTCCACTCGCCTTTATCTTGCGTCAGAACGGTGGTCTCCGCATTGCTCATGCGGCCCGCGGTGGGATCGATGTTGTAGCGGTTGATGGTCACCTTGCGGATCGATGCGCTAGCGATGCGCAGCAGGCCCGCGTTCACCCAATCGGCAAAGCGCGCCGAGGGATCGGCGTCGGTCTTCACCGCGTAGGTGCGCTTCTGTCCGGGCACGCGCACGTAGCGATAGCCGGGCTTGCCTTCCACCGGCTTGCCCAGGATGAAATCGGCGAGTACGCCGCCGTTGGCGTCGCGCAGCGTGACACGCTTGCCGCGCCCGGTTAGGCCGCTGGCTTTTTCATCCAGGGGGTCGACCACGCCATACTTGGCATGATCGAGCGGCGAATCCGACCGCACCATGTCCTTCTTTAGATACATGAGGGCCGCGGCGGTCTTGGCCAGGCGGTCGCCGATATCCACGCGGTAGTTGTAGCGCGAGGCGATCACCCACTTGCCTTGCTGGAGCTGCACCTTGAGCGGCAGGGCGGTGGCGGTGGAATCGTCGTAGTCCACCACTTCGATGGTGCGGGGCGCCTGCGCATCGGTGAAGGCCGGATAGAAGGCTTCGCCCTGATCGCTCATGATGGCGGGGACGCGGGCCTCCGGTTCGATGACGGCCGCGGAGATCGCCAGCACCAAGGCTGCGCCAACCAGGGCGGCGGTTTTGACGGTCTCGGTCATGCGGCCTCCTTGCCCACCAGGCGATCCACGGGCACGCCGATGCGTTCGCGGCGCAGCCGGCGCACGGAAACGATCAGGAAAACCAGGAACGCGGGAATGGGCGGCAGGGCCACGGCCATCAGCTTGATAGTGTTCTGGATGCCGCGGATGGAGTTCTCCATTTCGGCGCGGCTGTCTTCGATCTGTCGCTGCTTCTCGTCGCCGATGTTGGCGCGCGCCACTTCCAGGCGGCGATTCTCGGCCGATTTGAGGTTGGCGATCATCACCTCTTTGGTCTGCTCGTCGAGGTCTCCGCGCTGCTCGACTTCACGCACGGAGCGATCCAGGCGCGCCTGGGCTTCCTTGAGGCGCTGGTCGGCCAGGGCTTCGGCCTGCTCGGATTCGTGCAGGCGCTGGGCTTCGTAGGTGCGCGTGCGCACCTCCACCGCCTCCAGGGTGCGCTGCTTCGGCCGGCGCTTGCGCAGCGCGATGAAGGATGGATCGCCGGCAAGGCGATCGACCGAGTTCAGCAGGAACGTGACGTTATCGAAGTTCAGATTCTCGACGCCATGGCGGCGCAGTTCGAAGAACTGCTCGCTCATCAGATCGGCGTCGGCGATCACGATGGCGTTCAGCGGGCCGCCGCTTCCCTTACCCTGAATGCGGGCGGCCAGCACGTGATTGCCTTCGTCTGGGTTGTGCGGCGCATCCTGATTAATGGCGACGCCGAACACGCTGCGCTCGACGAGCTGATCCCAGTGGACCAGGCCGGAATCGGCGCTGGTCGAGAGCAGAGGCACGAAGGGCGCGCCCCCCTGGCTCTTCAGTACACCCGCGTACAGCAGCACGACCTCCTGCAATCCGGCGGTGATGGGGTCCTTCTGATTGAAACCCTTGCCGACGAAGACGACCTCTTTGGGAAGGCTCTTGAGTTGCGGGTGCGGGTTGTAGTTATCCCAAGCGATGCGATTGGATTGCCAGGAGATGCCCAACAAGTCCAGAAGCGGGCGGAGATTCGTTTTCGACTCCTGCGGGGCGAGATCCAGATCGAAGGCCGGCATGGGATCGACCAGCAGCAGGGTAGGCTTGCCCCGCCCCACGTAGGCCGTGAGCCGGTCTGCTTGCGGTTGCGTCAGAGACGATGGCAGCGTCACCAGAAGGGCATCGACATCCTCGGGATAATCGGTATCGGGCGAGACTTGCGCGACTTCATACTGCTTGCGCAGTTCGGAAACGATGGACCACTCCTGGGACTGCGCGCGGCTCTGAAAATCCAGTCCGCCGAAGAGCTTGGCAGGCGTATTCAGGATGCCGATCTTCTTGCGTTTGGCGCGCGATACCACGCGAATGGAGCGCATCAGCTCGTATTCCACCGGCAGGCCGCGATCGAAGAATGGAATCACGAACTCCTCGGAGCCGCGCGTGAAGGCCAGCCCCAGGAAGATCTCGTTTACCGCGCGCGCGCTTTCTTCGCTGGCCGGCACGCGAAACGGCTTGATGCCGAAGCGTTCCTGCGCTTCGCGGGCCTGCGGCGAGTACTTCACGGTCTCGACGATCTTGGTGTTGACTCCGCCGCCGGAGACCGCTTGAAATTCGCGGAGCATGGCTACCAGACCGCTGCGCGCTTCCACATAGCTGCGCGGGACATCCGGGCTGAAGTAAGCCTGGATGAAGACGGGCTGGCGCCGGTCGATGGAGCGCAGCAGCGTTTTGGTTTCGCCGGAGAGCGAATGGATCTGTTCGGAAGTGGCGTCCAGGCGCAGTCGGGAGTTGGACGCCAGCAAAGTGAGGCTGGCCACGATCGCGCCCAGGGCCAGCGCGCGGGCGGCGAGATGCGCGCGCATCGGGGGCGTTTTGGGTCCGGTGCGCCAGCGGCGGTGTCCCAGGATGACGACATTCAGATAGAGGGTAGCCGCGGCGAAGGAAGCAAAGTAGACCAGCGGCGCGAGCGTGATGACGCCGGTCGAGAGATCGCGGAACTGTTCCACGACCGATAGCTTTTCGGCAAGGCGCTGGGGAGCGCCAGTCACGATCGAACCCGCGTAATTCAGGAACACCGGGATGGAACAGAAAACCGCGCCGAGGATGAAGGCGACGGTCAGGTTGTCGGTGAGGGCCGAGGCCAGCATGCCCGCAGTGAGCAGG
This sequence comes from Bryobacterales bacterium, assembly GCA_003166475.1. Taxonomy (GTDB): domain Bacteria; phylum Acidobacteriota; class Terriglobia; order Bryobacterales; family Bryobacteraceae; genus Bog-159. Next base: position 22,009 of record PMVV01000350.1, read on the forward strand.
GCTGCGCCCATCAGCCAGTAACCCAGGTAAGTGGAAAACATCAAGCCGGGGTCGGGGCTGCCGAGCCAGCATAGCACCACCACGTGACTTAGGGAAAACAACAACGCCACCGAGTAAATAGCCAGCGCGGCGAGATACTTGCCGAGCACGATTTGCAGGTCGGTGGCGGGCAGAGTGAGTAACAGCTCCTCGGTGCCCTGCTTCTTTTCTTCCGCCCATAGACTCATGCTGATGGCGGGCACCAGGAAAATGAGGAGATAGGGAAAGAAGAGGTTGAGCTGGTCGAGATTGGCCAGATTGGTGGCAAAGAAGCGCTCCTGCCAGAAGGCGGCCATGGCGCTCAGGAAGACAAACAGCGTGATGAAGACGTAGCCGGTGGGCGTGGCGAAGTAAGAGGCCAACTCGCGCCGCAGGATGGCGCGGATTACACGCTTGCGGGTGCGCATGCGCCTCCTTCGGTAAGTGCCTGGAATGCGTCGTCGAGCGAGGCGTATCCGGCTTGCATTTCGGCGGGTGTGCCGTCGAAGACCACGCGTCCGCGGCTAATAAAGATGACCCGCCCGGCCATGGCTTCGACCTCCTGCAGGATGTGGGTGGAAAGCAGGATAGTCTTGTTTTGGCCAAGCTCGCGGATGGTCTGGCGGACCTCGCGGGTCTGGTTGGGATCGAGGCCGCTGGTGGGTTCGTCCATGATCAGGACGTCGGGTTCGTGCAGCAAGACTTGCGCCATGCCGGCGCGCTGGCGGTAGCCCTTGGATAGCTTCTCGATGGGCTTTTCGATGACGGCTTCCAGAGCGCAGCGGGCGATGACGGCGTCGATGCGCTGCTGTAGGTATGCGCCGGTAAGACCGCGCGCGCGCCCGAAGAATTTGAGCAGGCCGAGCGGCGTCATGTCGGGGTAGAGCGGGCCGTTTTCGGGGAGGTAGCCGAGGCGCTCGGCGGCGGCGATGCGGTCGGTGGCTACGTCCAGTCCGGCGATGCGCGCGGTGCCGGAACTGGGCGCGAGATAGCCGGTGAGAATTTTCATGGTGGTGGACTTGCCGGCGCCGTTGGGGCCCAGAAAGGCGGCCACCTGGCCTTGCGGGATGGAGAAAGAGACGTCGCGAATGGCGGCGAAATCTCCATAGAATTTGCTGAGGCCGGCGGCCTCGATCATGGGTGCGTTACTGGATTCCGTCATGCTGCGAGGAGCCCTGCGAGACGTTCATTACCCAGATTTACCACAACCGGGCGGCCTTGTGGGCTGCGCAGGATTGCGCCGATTGGCAATCGGCGCGCAGGATGCCATCCTGCCCCACAAACCTGTGTCTTGTCGACATACTTCTTGCAAAACGTGCAGGCGGAGACGCTTCAGCGCACGGCACAGGCGGACGTTCAGACCGGTCATGCTGATGCCCCGGTCGCGGGCCATCTCATGCCGGTCGCGCTCTTCGAGGTGCATCTCGACAAGGAGCCTCTGGTCCGCTTCGGGCAACTTCATGACTTCATGCCAGAGTAGGGCTCTCCGCTCTTTTTCCACCAGGAGCTTATCGAGATGCGGCTGGCGATCGGGCGGTTCCATGCCGGCGCCGGGCAAGGGTTCGGTGGTACGGACCTTGCGGCGGGTTTCCTGGGCTACCCAATCGCAGACACCGCGTACGAACGAGCCGAACTGCTCCGGCTGGCGGACGCGCCCACCGTCCACCAGGGAGAACACGCGGCAGAAGGTTTCATTGCGAATGTCTTCGATGGCGCCTTGGTCTCGCAGCTTGTAGCGCAGCCTGGCTTCCAATACGGGCGTCAAAGAGGACACCAGAAACGTGCAGGTGTCCGGATCGCGTTGCTGCAGTCTGCTTAAGAAGGCGGCATCGAAGTTCATTGGCGAACCTTTTCCCGGCTGCCCGGCGGTAGTGTGCGCACGTCTGCGAGGCGTGGCTGTGCCACACGGGAGGCAAGCGCTCTGCCAAACCCGAACAGGTCGAAGGGTATCGCGCAAGTCTCTGATAACCCGCCCGATTGCGAACCGGATGCGGAACGCGCACGGACTGCATCCGGCTGCGGGACTGAATCTCCAGGTGAATTCAGTAACCAAAAGGTGAACAAAGCGTGCTAATCAATACTCGACTGCTTGTCGAATCACTCGAGGTGCACG
>PMVV01000312.1 GCA_003166475.1 Bryobacterales bacterium
AATGGCGGCGATCTGGGCCAGTTCCCTCCCGGTCACATGGTGGAGGAATTCGAGGCGGCCATCGGCGCCCTGCAGCCGGGCCAGCGCACCGGTATTTTCACCACGCCGTTTGGCTTCCACATCGCGGAGTTGCGCGCGAAGGTGCCGGGGGGGCCGGCGAGCTTCGAGGAAGTTCGGCCGGACATCGAAGCCGCCTTCACCATGCGCAACCAGCAGAAACTGTACCTGCGCGCCGTCGCGAAGCTGCGTTCGCAGGCCGATATTCGATACCTTGCCGATCCTGCGGATGCCCATCACGACCCCGGCGAAGACGCCGCGGTCACGCATGTGCATATCCTCGCCCGCCATTGAAAACAAACGCCCAACGGCAGTCGGTACGCCGAGCCCCCAAAGCCGCTGTGCTATCCTCACGTTGGGTAGGCATCGGGGAACAACGCCCTTCGCGAGTGCGCCGGGGCCGCCTGTATTTGAGGTGTGACAACATTACCCAATAACCTTGATCGACATGCTGGTGATTCACCGGTACGAACATGAAAACACATCTCTTATCTGAAATTGGCATTGTTCGGCAGAAAAACTTTGAACGCGTGCGGCCCCTAGCCTGGCTTCTCCTCTGCACCGCGCTCTCCGCCGCGCCGCCCGCGCGCTTTGCCGAACACACCGTCTCCACCGGCCTGACAGGCGGCTACCAAGTCGTCGCGGTCGACATGAACCACGACGGCAAGATCGACTTGGTCGCGCTCGCGAGCGGCATGACCGAACTGGTATGGTTCGAGAATCCCGGCTGGCAGCGCCACGTCATCGCCCAAAATCTCTCCGGCATGATCAACCTGGCCGCCTGGAACGTGGACGGCGACGGCATTCCCGAAATCGTGCTGGCCTCCGGCTTTTCCATGAACGCGAAGAGCAGCGCCGGCATCGTGTCCGTGCTCCGCCACAATGGAGATCCGCGCCAGCCCTGGACTATCCGGGAGATCGACCGGCTGCCCACTTCGCACCGCCTGCGGTGGGCCGATATCGATGGCAGCGGCAAGAAGGTGCTGGTCAACCAGCCGCTGACCGCCGCNNNNTGGAGCCGCACCGAAATCGCCCAGGGCGATCCCGCGCCGTGGCCCAAATCCGGGTCGAGCGACGTGGCTGTGGGCCAACTCGGCAAGCGGCGTTTTCTGGCCACCATCGAGCCGTGGCACGGCAATCAGGTGGCCATCTACCAGGAAAGCGCCGGAGCGTGGCAGCGCCACGTCATCGACGATTCGCTCTCCGACGGCCACACCATTCTCACCGCCGATCTGAACGGCGATGGCGCCGACGAAGTGATCGCCGGCTATCGCGGCAAGGGCGTCAACGTCTACTACGCGCAGGATGCCAAAGACGCCGGGACCACCGCGTGGACTAAGGTGGTGCTGGACAACAGCATCGCAGCCGCGGCGTGCGCCATCGCGGACTTGAACGGCGACGGGCGCCCGGATATCGCGTGCATCGGCGCGGCCACCGCCAATCTGAAGTGGTATGAGAACCTGGGCCCGCAGTGATCCGGCCTTGCTATAATCCTCGTAACGTGCCTGAAATCCGCCATTCCGTGTGCGCCTTGGACTGCCCGGATGCATGCGCCGTGCTGGTCTCGATCGACGGCGATGGCAAAGCCACCCGTCTGCGCGGCGACCCGGCGCATCCCGTCACGCGCGGATTCCTGTGCGGCAAGGTGGCGCGATATTTGGAACGCGAGTACTCGCCCAACCGCCTGCTCTATCCTATGCGGCGCGCCGGCGCCAAGGGCGAGGGCCGCTTCGTCCGCGTCGCTTGGGACGAAGCCCTGGACGAGATCGCCGCGCGCCTGAAAGCCATCGCCGCGGAATTCGGCCCGGAGGCCATCCTGCCCTACAGCTATGCGGGCACCATGGGGCTGCTGAACGGCTCCGGCATGGACCGGCGTTTCTTTCACCGGCTGGGCGCATCGCGCCTCGACCGCACCATCTGCTCGTCAGCGGGCGGCGCCGGACTGATCGACGCGCTGGGCTTCCGCTACGGCACCGAGCCCGAGCAGTTCCGGCACTCCAAGCTGATCATCGCCTGGGGCGCGAACGTGCTCGGCACCAACGTGCATCTGTGGCCGTTCATCGTGGAGGCGCGCCGCAACGGCGCCAGATTCTACACCATCGATCCGCGACGCAATCGCACAGGCGCGGCCGCGGACAAGCATTTCTTCATCAATCCGGGCAGCGACACGGCGCTGGCGCTGGGCATGATGCACGTCATCGTCGGCGAGCGCCTTTACGACGCCGATTACATCGCCCGCCATACCACCGGGTTCGCCGAGTTGGCGCAGCGGGTCATAGAATATCCGTCCGAGCGCGCCGCCGCCCTGACCGGCATCGCCCAAGAAGAAATCGTGGCCTTGGCGCGGGAGTACGCCACCACGCGTCCCGCCGCGATCCGGCTGAACTACGGCGTGCAGCGCAGCGAACGCGGCGCGATGGCGGTGCGCACCATCGCGCTGCTGCCCGCGCTGACCGGCTCGTGGAAAGACGTGGGCGGCGGATTGCAGCTTTCCACCTCGCAAGCCTTTCACCTGAACCGCGCCGGGCTGGAACGCGCCGATCTGCAATGGCGCGTGCTGGGCCGCGAGGCGCGCATCTTGAATATGTCTCTGCTGGGCCAAATTCTAAACAATGCCATCAACGAAGTCACCGGCCCGCCGGTGAAGGCCTTGGTGGTCTACAACTCGAATCCCGGCGCGATAGCTCCGAACCAGAATGCCGTACGGCGCGGCCTCCAACGCGGCGACCTGTTCACGGTGGTGCTGGAACAGTTCCAAAACGATACGGCCGATTACGCCGACTTTCTGCTGCCCGCCACCACGTTCCTGGAACACACCGACTTATATCTCGCTTACGGCCACTATTACTTGCAATTGGCGCGGCCGGCGCTCGCGCCGCCGGGCGAAACCAAATCGAACGTGGAGGTTTTTCGCGCGCTCGCGGCGCGGATGGGCTTCGACGATGCCTGCTTCGGCGATTCGGAAGACGACATGATCCGCACGCTGCTCGCGTCCGATCACCCCTTCGTGCGCGGCATCACTTTGGAGGATCTGGAACGCGAGCGCTTCGTGCGGCTGCGGGTGGCCCCCGCCGGCGATCCGTTCCTGCCATTCGCCAACGGCGGCTTCGGCACGCCTTCCGGCAAGTGCGAATTCCGCGCGGAGTCCATCGGATACACGCCGCCCGTGGAATCCCGCTTTGGCGATGAGAGCTTGCGCGCGCGCTTCCCGCTGGAATTGATCTCGCCCAAGCACGACGACAACATGAACTCGACCTTCGGCGATCGCCCCGAGAACGACACGGCCACCGCCACGCTGCACATCGAGCGGTCCGACGCGGCCGCCCGCGGAATCGGCACAGGCGATCGGGTGCGCGTCTACAACGACCGCGGTTCCTGCCTTTTGCGCGCGCAGGTGGACGGCGTGGTGCGTTCGGGAGTGGTGTGCGCACCCTCCGTGCGCTGGGCCAGGATGGCGGCGGACCAGCGCAGCGTGAATGCGCTCGCCTCCGAGCGGCTGACCGATAAGGGCGGCGGCCCCACATTCTATAGTTGCCTGGTACAAGTGGAGAAGAGCGGAGACTAATGACGATTTCTTTTTCGAACCCGCGCCGGCCCGCCAATCACATGGCCATAGCTGCCGCGATCCTGGTGTTGAGCCTGGCCGTTGCGCCGGCGGGCTGCCGGCGGCACAGGCGCGTGACGGTCCAGACCACCGAAGAGGCCCCGTCGTTGGCCAGCGTGGTGGCGACGGCGGACCCGCATGCCCTGAAGCAGTTGATAAGCGGATTCTACGGCGTGGAACAGAACTCCTGGCGTTGGACGGCCGCCAGGTTTTCTGTGCTGTTGCGTCCGCCGCGTACGGCCGCCAAGAACGGCGCCGTCCTGCAACTCAAATTTACGATTCCGGACGTGGCGTTCCCGAGGCTGAAGGGCGTGTCGCTGTCCGCATACGTGAATGGCACGGCGCTCACTCCGGAGAGCTATGCGCAGGCGGGCCAGTACATCTACAGCCGGGAAATTCCCGCCAACCTGCTGACGGGCGACGTGGCCCGTGTCGATTTTTCGCTGGATAAGACCATTCCGCCCACCGCGGCCGACAGGCGCGAACTGGGCGTGGTCGTTTCAGTGGTGGGCTTCCAGCCCAGGTAAGTGGGGCTTGGAGGGCGGCCAATCTTGNNGGCGGCTGCGGGCATGATTGCCCACCCTCCAGCGGCGGCGTGGCCGGACCGATTATACGTAGTGCTTGAGCATCGGCCAGAATTCCCGCAGCGGCATCGTAGGCTCGCGGCACACCCAGATCGTCAGGTTATTCTCGAAGGGCATGGCATTCTGCTCCGTGATGCTGCCGGCGGCGCGGACGTCGCGGAACACTCCGGCCAAGCCTTCGCGGCTGCCTCCAATTACGATCAGCACCTGCGGATCGCTGGGTCCGGGACCCCACAAATAGTAGTTGTTGTGTCCGCTTATTGCGTTGGGGATTTTCAGGCCTGGCCCGTAATAATCGATGGCGCCGGCATCGCCGTAGTTCCAGGCAAAGATGGCGGCGTGGGCCTGATCCTCGGGCGGAAGTCCATGAAACACGGCAGCCACCTGCTCCGCCATGTTCCGCCATCCGAACATATCCGCATAGAATTGCGGCAGCCTGCCCATTTCATGCCGCTCCTCTTTTGGGTTCTCGATACCCAGCCAGGCCGCGTAACGAACGAAGGTCTCCACCGGCAGCAGCGGTATGGCCATGGGCGCGCTCACCGCCCCAAGGGCCAGCATCACCGCGATTAACGCCGGCCGCAGCCACCGCCACGGGCGCCGCGCCAGCGCATCTTCCAGACAAACGCCGCCCGCACCCAGTAGCATCGGATAGGCCGGCAGCAGGTAGTAGCCTTTGCCGTGGAGCACGCACAGGGTGGCGAATATGATCACATAGGTCCAGCCCAGCGCGCGATAGGTCTTGCCGCGCGGGTGAAAGAAAAAGAACCATAAGCCCGCCAGCCAGACCGGGACAGCGGCGACGGTCAACCCTAACTCGGTAGCAAAAAACTGCCACGGTGTCAGAATGGCGTTCTTATATTTGACTGCATTCTGCAGAAACTCGAGCGTCGGCCAATCGAGCGAGATTTGCCACAGGATGTTCGGCAGGAATATCAGCGCGGCAATCACGCCGCCGAGCCACAGGTTCCGTTGTGCAAATGACTTGCGCAGCGGCGTCAGCAGCAGCCCGCCTACTAACCCGAAACCGAAGAACAGCATGGCGTGCTTGTTCTCAAGTCCCAGACCCGCCACCACCCCGAAGCCCAGCCAGTACCTCGAATCGCCGGTATTCCATGCGCGGATCGCCAGCCAGATGCAGCCTGCCCAGAACAGCGGCTCGAAGGCGTTGGTGTTCATAAAGTGATCGACGCTCATCCAGGCGGGCACTACGATAACGGCCAAGCCAGCCAGGCCTTGCGCGAATCGGCCGCCGCCCAGTTCCCGCGCAATCATGGCGGTCAGCACCACCAGGCCGGCGCCGGCCAACGCCGGCAGCAGCCGGATGGCGAACAAAGAATCGCCCAAAAGAGTCGTCACCGCCCGCGTCAGCACCGCGATCAAAGGCGGGAATTCCACATAGCCCCATGCCAGGTGACGGCCGCAGGCGATGTAATACAATTCATCCCGAAAGATGCCGTAACCGTGGAACGTGACCAGGTGGAACAGCAGCTTGGCTACGGCCAGCGCTGCAACAATCCCCCATTCATTCGCGGGCCAGCGCAAACGCATACTTCCCCGATCCAACCTCCACCACCAGCGTCCCATCGCTCTCTCGCGCGCCTGTAACTCCCGCCGCACCGCTCTGGTATTTGCCATCCTTCCAAATCGTGCGCCCGGATTCGGACAGAGTCACCGGTTCCAGACCCAACTCCGGAATCCGAACCTCCGCCTGGCTGCCCACGGGAATAGTCACTTCCAGTCGCAACCCATTGTCCGAGCGGCTCCACGAAGACGCCACCGTGCCGCGAATCGTATCGAGCGATCCCGCCGCCCACTTCAAATCACGCACCACTTGCGGCGCGATCACGACGCGTTCGAATCCCGGCTTCGCCCCGTCCAGATTGATGCCCGCCAACGCGTTATAGAACCAGGCGCCCAAGCTGCCGAACATCGGATGATTGTGCGAATTCATCGACGGCCCCGTCTTGTTCTGCCACAGTTCCCATAGCGTAGTCGCACCGTTCTCCACCATGTAACCCCAACTCGGATAAGTGGTCTGGGTGGCCAATTCGTAAGCCAGGTCGGAGTTACCCGTTCCGGTCAGCAAGGGGAACAGGTACTTAGTGCCGAGGATGCCGGTAGTCAGGTGGGTGTTGCGGGTGTAGACCAGGTCGTCGCGCAGCGAGCCGAGCACGCCGCCCCGCCGGTCGCCCGGAACCATATTCAGAAACAGCGGGAGGATTTGCGCCGTCTGCGTGCCCGTTCCATACACACCGGTTGCCGGATTTAGAAACTTGGCATTGAACGCGGTCTTGATCTCGTCCGCCAGCTTACGGTAGCTCTCCGCTTCCGCGCCCTTCCCCAGTATCCCGGCCATGCGTGAGACTAAGTCCGCGCTCCAGTAATAACAAAAAGTCGAGACCAGGTTGCCGGGCGTTCTTTCAATGGGCACCCAATCGCCGTAGTAACTATAATCCAGGATGCCGTCGCGGCTGCGCGTGCGCAGGTAATCCGTCCACGCCTTCACGCCGTCGAAATGCCGCTCCACAATGCGCCGGTCGCCGTAGTATTCGT
>PMVV01000472.1 GCA_003166475.1 Bryobacterales bacterium
CGGAAGACGGTCGTCGTGTGATAGGTCGTGCCCGGCTTCAACTCGGTAGACGGGAAGGCCGGGTGATTGGGCGAGTCCGGGTAGTGCTGGGTCTCCAGGCAGAAAGCAGAGCGCCGTCCGTACACCTTGCCGCCCTTGCCGTGGATCGTACCATCGAGGAAATTGCCGGTGTAGAACTGGATGGCCGGCTCGGTTGTCAGCACCTCCAGCACTCGGCCCGACTTCGCCTCGGTCACTTTCGCGGCCAGCGACAGCACGTCTCCGGCGCGGTTCAGAATGAAGTTGTGATCGTAGCCGCCGCCCAGCACGATTTGTTCGTCGCTCGAGCCGATGCGCTCGCCTATGGCGTGAGGCTGGCGGAAGTCGAACGGCGTGCCATCTACGCTGCGCAGCTCGCCGGTGGGAATGAGCCCTTTGTCCACCGGTGTGTAGCGGTCGGCGTTGAGAGTCAACTGGTGCGCCAGGATGTCGCCCTCGCCTTGCCCGGCCAGGTTGAAATACGAGTGGTTGGTCAGGTTCAGCACGGTGTTTTTGTCGGTGGTCGCGGTGTAATCGATCTTCAGCTCGTTGTTATCGGTCAGCGAATAAACAACCGTTACTGATAAGTTGCCGGGAAAACCTTCTTCGCCATCCTTACTCAAATAGGTCAGTTCCAGAGACTGCCCGTCTCCCGGTTTGGCTTTCCAAATCACCTTATCGAAGCCGCGAGTTCCACCGTGCAGGGTGTTGTCGCCATCGTTCTTGGCGAGCTTATACTCGACTCCATCGAGCGTGAACTTGGCATGCGCGATGCGGTTGCCATAGCGCCCAATCAGAGCGCCGAAGTAGGGCGGGGGCAGCAGGTAGCCCTTGAAGTCATCGAAGCCCAGGACGATGTCGCCCAGCACGCCGGCGCGGTCGGGGACTTTGAGCGAGACAACCACGCCGCCGTACGTCGAGATCGCGGCTTCGGCGCCCTTGGCGTTCTTTAACGTGTACAGTTCGACGGATTCACCAGACGGTGTCTTGCCGAACTCGCGGCTGTTTGACGAACAGTTCGTGGTCATTAGCGTTAAGACAATTATAAGCGGAATCGGGATACGCGTGGTCACACAAGCCTCACCTTCAACATGGTATACGAATGCGGGGGAAAGTTGTAGGCCAGCCGGTTCCCCTGCGCGGCGGCGGAGCGTTGGACGGCGCGCACCTTGGTTGAGTCGAAGTCGTTTTCCGCCTTGATATCGGGGCCGTTGACCTCCCACGCTTCGACCGCGCCGGAGAATTTCTTGTCCTGCGCCTCGAAATCCGCTTCGATGGCCCGGTCCGGATGGCGGTTCACCACATTCAGCACCAGCGCGCCATTGTCGTACGCGGCGGAGGTATCGAGGTAGGGCACATCTCCGAAGCGCTTGCTCGCATACTTCGGACTATCGACGAACAGCTCCAGCGACTTACCCTTGCTGTTATTGGCGAAGAGCTGGAGCGGATAATAAATGGTCTGCAGGAACAGACCCTTCTCGCTGGCGAACATGGGCGCGATCACGTTCACCAGTTGCGCCATGTTGGCGATCTTGACCACGTGGGAGTGATTCACGAAAGTGTTGAGGAAGGTGGCCACCACCAGGGCGTCTTCCAGGTTGTAGCGCTCCTCCAGAATACGGCGGCCCTGTTCCTTCCCCTCCCCGCGGGCGCGATACCAGACGTTCCACTCATCCCACGCAATGTAGATGCGGCGGCTGGCCGGCTCGCCGGAGAGCGCGGCGTCGATGATCCCGGCGGCGGTCTTGATGCGGCTGTCGAGTTCGACGGAGCTGGCCATAAAATCGCCGAAGTCGTTGCCCCGATTTCCGACGTACATGTGCAGCGAGAGGTAGTCGACGTGATGCTTCAGATGCTCCAGGACGGTGCGATTCCAGCCGGTCCAATCGGCGTTGGGGCCGAAATTGGAGGAGCCCGCCGCGATCAGCTTGATGCCGGGGTCGGTCCACTTCATCAGCTTGGCGGCTTCCAGCGCGAATTTGCCGTAATCGTCCGCCGAACGATGACCCATCTGCCAGGGACCGTCCATCTCATTGCCCAGGCCCCAGTAGGTGACTTTCCAGGGCTGCGCGCGGCCATTCTGTTTGCGCAGGCGGGTCATGGCCGTATCCTCGGATGAATTGCAGTATTCCACCCATTGCTGGGCCTGCTGCCAGGAGCCGACACCGAGGTTCGTACAGAAGTACGGCTCGGCTCCGAGTTTCTCGATGTACTGCATGAATTCGTGCGTGCCGAAGCGGTTGTCTTCGACAGTGCCCCAGGCCATTTCGAGTCGGCGCGGGCGCTGGTCGCGCGGACCGATGCCGTCGGTCCAGTTGTAATTCGACGAGAAGTTGCCGCCTGGCCAGCGCAGCAGGGTGACGTTCAGCTTTTTGGCGGCGTCGAGCACGTCGCGGCGGAAGCCGTCGGAGTCGGAGAGCGGCGAGCCTTCGTCGAAGATGCCGCCTTCGATACAGCGTCCCAGGTGTTCGATGAAGTTGCCATAGATTTTGGGATCGATATCGCCGATCACCCGTTCGGTGTCGATCTTGATGCGGGCGCGGGCGGGGGCCGGTTGAGCGCGAAGGATCCAGGGCGCGGCGGCCAGGACTTTACCAAAACTGCGGCGGGAGAGCGACGGGAGTGTTTTCATGGGATGGCACTAGAACCGCAGTATGTCATACGGCGCCGGGCTATGCAAACGCTTGCAGCGGACCATTACTGAACATCGTTCCCGCTGTCGGCGGCGGGGTCCGACCCGGCAGCATCTTCGAAGAGTTCCCGCTGCGAGGCGGGCACCGGAAGGCCGGCAACGCGCTTGGTGGCGAGGCCGCAGCTTGCTGCGAACCTCTCAACTCCGTCGTCGTCGGAGTAGAGCACTCGAGCGCCGTTGACCAGCGCGATCGCTACGATCTGGCGGTCGAACTTCATGGCGCTCTTGGTGATCTGCATTCCTTGGCGCGAGTCGCCGGAATTGATCGCGGCGCGCAGGCGCATGGCGAGTTCCACAGCGGCGCGCTCGTCGAAGTCGCCGATCCGGATGAAGGCGGACCCTCGCAGTGTGGTGAGCACATCCTGAACGTCCACGCCCTCGGTCACCAGGACCTCGGCTAACGCCGGGGTTGGCACAAGAACCTGTTCTTTACCAGCTTCGAGTTCCCGGATGAGTCCCGCTACGCGCTCGTGAGCATACTCGACGGCCTTGCCCCCCTGTTGAAGTTCGGCGTCGGGGAAGAGCAGCAGGGAAAGGATCGTACTGTCGAAGGCGACCGTAGGGATGTCACTCCTCTCGAAGCTGACTCAGCATGTCGGTCGGGTTGAGACGCCCGCCTTCCGACGGTGCCAACCGCGCCCGCAGCCCCTCGAACATCTTCGACAGAGGAGTCTCGTCGAGCGTCTCGAAGCTCTCGATGTCGAAGCGGTGAAGCTTCCACCCACCGGATTCAGCGCGAGACCAGGTTCCTCTGCCGTGGACGCGTACCGGCGCGCCGAAGATGTGTTGCGCCAAGTGGCGAGCAATCATCTTGGTGGTTATGCAGTGGTGGATGTCGTCGCCGGCCTTGATGTGAATGTTGATCGTCTCATCGCGCCCGCCGACCTGAATCACCTCGCCATCCAGTGTACCCGGCTGGACAATTGGGCCAACGCTTGACTCCACCGGTCGGTTCCGGCCGGGGAATTCCATGACCCTCGCCTTACCGTGGACGACTCGGCCGACCGCATTGTCTGCTGCTAGATTCTCGTCGATCTGCCGGAAAGCGTCCATCGCAGCCTTGGGCCCGGTTCCGAAGCGAACTTCGTCGAGGCGCCGCTGCACTTTGTTCCACGCGACAGGCTCGACGCGAGAAACCACCGTCACACTGCCGGACTTGAGTTGGTCGAAGTGCACGTGCTCCTCGTGGCCGAGCAGCACGGCAAAGCCGGCCATGTATTCGGCCAACCGCGACATCGGGATCGATGCGGGCGTGAAAGCGTCGATGTAGAGTTCGTAGGTGTCGTCCCCGCTCATACTCGCGCCTTGCTCCCCGAACAGCATTATGACAGATCCGGAGGATTCTATTCCAGCCTGTCCGAAGTCAGTGGCGCCGGCCGAAGGACCTGCCTCCGGACGGTGGCCGGAAACTGGGGCGGAAGCTGGGCGCGCTTCTGGGTTTGAAGCCGGAACTGGGCGGCTTCGACCCGGAGCCGAACGAGCGTCCGGCACTGCTCTGGCCGCTCTTCAAGCCACCCGAGGCATACTTCGAGCTGCCGTAGCCGCCCGAGCTGCGCATGTAGCGGCTCTCCCCGTAGTGCTGCTGGGTGAAGGTGCCGTGCGTGCCGTACTTGGGCGCGCCGCCGGCTTCGTCGCGGCCGTAGTAGGTCTGGCCGCTGGAGCGCGCGGTGCGGTAGGACTCCCATTCATAGGATGGGATGGGCCGGTAGCTGTGTCCCCACAGCAGATCGCGCATCAGCGCGTATTGCCCGTAAAATACCCAGAAGTTGCCGCCGCCCGAGTGGTCCCAGTAACCATACTGGTTGCGCTGTCCGACCGGGGCCATGTAGGCGAAGCCCGCCGGCTCGGCCATCTCGTCCGCTTCGGTATCGTATTTGCCCTCGGGCTTGTGCGCGATGGACATGCCGATGTTGTTTTCGCAAACCTGGTAAGTGGCGCGCGGAATCTCGACCCAGGACTCATCGGAAGTAGTGACCCCGTCTTTGCCGGCGGCATCCGGGAACTTCGTTTTGACGGTGCGGATCTCTTCTTCGTAATCGCGCGAGCCACCGGACTTGCGGTCGCGCAGGTCCACCAGGAGCTTGTCCCAGGAGGTGTAAAGCTGGCCGTTGAGCGACTCGAGTTCCTGGGTGCGCGCCGGCAGAGTGGCGACGTCGGTGTGCAGCGTCTCGGCGGAGCTCAGCAGCCCGGCGTAATCCAGGCCGGCCAGATCCTTCGCTTCGGCCTTGCGACGCGCGGCGTCGCTCGATTGCCAGGCTTTCTCGCCATCGGCGGGAATGGCGCGCAAGGCGGCCAGGCGCGGGTCGAGATCGGATTTCTTCTGCGGCCAGTCCGTTTCGGCCCGCGTGACGACGGCGGAGATCGGCGCGAAGTCCCAGTGCTGCAATGTCTGGTGGTCGGCGGCCATCTGCTGCAGCTCGGTGGGCAGATTGCGCTTCATGTCCACCCAGTGCTGCGCTTCGGTCTGAACCGCCGTGGCTTCGTTCAACGCGGCGGCCCGCAGCGCGCGTTCCTCTTTGAGGAGCTGTTCGGCCTGCGGTTGATCCTGGCGGCGGTTGGTCTTGAGGAGTTTGTCGAGCGCGGCGGCGTCGCGTTGCGCACCCTGGAGTTCGCTGGCCGCGATGCGGAAGCGCTCAGGGAAGGCCGTCGACATGTCATGCGCGCGGAACAGATCCGGGTCGGAGGACAGATCCTGGGTGACTTCGCCCTGCGCGGTTTGGAACTGCTTTTGGGTTTGGGGGAGCTGTTGCGCTTCGGCGGCGATATCCGCGCGCACTTTGCGCGGCAGATTGTCGAAGCCTGCGAACAGGACGATGACAATCAGGAAAGTGAGAATGACGGCTAAGACTTCGAGCCCACGGCGGCTCATATAAACTCCTTGACCGCTCCCTTACGGTCGCGGCTCGGTAAACGGCGTAACGAACGGTAAACGGCGTAACGGACGGTAACGGCGTTACGGACGGAAGACTGCGATATCCGCCGGATTCAGTTTGACGGCCACGCTGGCGCTGAACGGTTCGCCCTCGCGCTTGCGGATCGATAGATAGCGCTGGCCGGTTTCTTCGAAGAACTCCCACCCGTAGAAGCCGGCGCCCTGCGTCTGGCCGTCGTGAAATGCGCCCACCTCTTTGCTGAGGCGGTAATACCAATTCTTGCCGTCGAACTCGAAATTGTCGGCGGTGTTCTGGCGCTGGTCCATTTGCGCGAGGTCATCCTCGGAGAGGCCCAGATCTTCGAGTGAGAGCTTCTTGCCGTCGAGGAAGCCGCGCACCTCCAGTTCGTCGTCTTCGCTGCGCACTTCCAGGGCGACGCGGCGCTCGGCGTGCTTTCCACTGACGTCGAACCACTGCTTTTCGCCGGCTTCATAGCGAGTGCTGTGGTCCACCGTAAAATCGAGATCGCTGAGGTTGTCGCCGGCGCCGGGGATGGAAATGTTATCGCCCACGCGCGCGTCGGCCACGGTCAGGCTGGCGAGATCCTGTTGCGGGGTGGGCGGCGCCACAGGGGCAGCCTGGCGTTCAAAAAGCTTCTTCAGCACCATGATGAGCAAAGCTCCCAGGACAACTAACAGCGTGACAGTGATGGGGCCCATAATGCGCGGCTACTGGCCCGCGGGCAGGGACAACGGGATGCTGGGCGGCTTCAACTGGCGCTCACGCTTCAGGGCCGCCAGATCGTCGTCCACGCCGTGGCCGTGGCTTCCCAAGGCGGCGAATTGCTTTTCCAGGTCATCGTCTTTTCCCGTCGAGGCGAGTTGATTGAAAGCCTGGGCGGTGGCCTCTTCCTTGGACACGGTTTCCTCGAAGCGGTTGAGGGCCGCGAAGGCGTTGTCGGCGTTGCCCACTCCGGCCAAAGCCTCGGCCACCTTGCGCTGCGCCTGCGCGGCGTTCTTGCGGGCAACCAGGGTGGTGGCGGTGCGCTCGGCCTCGTCGATCTTGCGCTTCAGCTCGCCAACCTGCTGCTTGAGCGTGTCGCTGGCCTTCTGCGACTGATCCACGGAGGTTTGCATGGAAGCCACCTGCTGATCGCACTCGGCCTTCTTGGCCAGGGCCTTGCGCGCCAGATCTTCGTTGTTGGCGTCCAGGGCCACGCCCGCGCGGTCTTTCCAGTCCTGCGACTGGCGGACGTATTTCTGATATTCGGCGTCCAGGCGGTTGTAGTTGCTCATGGCCACGGCGGACGCTTGCACGGCTTTGTTCAGCTCGTTGCGCATGTCCGCCACGGTTTGGCGGACGGTGGCGTCGAACGTGGCGTCCTCCACGGCGCTCATGCCTTCATTAGCCTGACCGCGGGCGACGCGGCCGGCGCGATTGAAAATATCCGATAGAAATGCCATTTGCGATTTGCCTCCGGTTACACCAAACCACTCAGAATGCGGCGCGCCACCATGACGTCGACCAGCAGAAAATGCACGCAGGAGAGGATATCGTCCTGGTCCTCGGGGCCAAGGTCTTCGAGCTTGCAGAAGTTGTTGAGCGTGATGGCGGTCTGGCCCTGGCTGGCATCGTAGAGCTGGAAGTAGGAGGTGGAGATGCCGTTGTGCGCGTCGAGCATGCTGCGCATCATGGGCGGCGTGATAGCGGCTTCCGGCGTCACCGTGCAGGTCAGCGACAGGTACAGGACGTCCCCTTCGAGCACAGCCTGGACAGCCACACCGCTCTGGAGTTCCTGCACGCGCAGGACACCCGGTGTGGGCTCGGTTACTTCGTAGCCTTTTTCGGCCAGGAGCGCTTTAATCCGATCGGCGTGGATACTTGCGATTTGAGCGGTCATATTTTGGTTGGTTACTCTTTAGCAACTACGACTCGGCCGCGGGAAAAGTTCAATGCAGCCATGCCTAGTATAGCCGATGGCGGGGGTGGTGGGCGGTCTTTGCTTTTTGGACAGACGAAGCCAATTTTTTGTAACACTTTTGTAATCATTGGCCTGCGGGGTATTTTGGGTTTTGTCAGGCGTTGGGTGAGCCTTCCAGGCCGGTAAGGCGATGCTCGTGAATTTCAGCGATCCGCGCGAGGGTCGTGGCGTTCGGTGAGTCTTTCAAGCCGTTCGTCGATGGTCAGGCTGCCTCCAGTGTAGCGTGAGTGGCGTTCGCTGGCCAAGGGGGCTTGCCGCTCTTGTTGAATCCGAGCACGCCCGTGGCGCTGGAGGCTTCGTCAGCCGACGCCACCGAGATAGTGCAGCGAAGCTGTGCAGCACCGTCTCGTGTCCAGATGGATCAACTCTGTAGACGGCGCCCACGCCCCTGCCGGCGAACGGAGTTGCGTCGTTCGCCGGGCTTCCAAAATTGTGCAGCACCACTTCGGTCGGCTGGGCCGCTGCGGCCACGGCGAATGCGCACGCGAGCCATATCGGGCCCATGCGCTGAATTCTCTCCGCCTTGAATATCATTTCGATTGACGCTCCTCTAACTCACTTTACCGCCCACCCACCGTCATCTCACCCACCACCAGCGTCGGCGCAGCCATAGACCCCCTGAACTCCAGGTCCGCCCCAACAGCCTCCAGATTCAGCAGCATCTGTTGCAGCGTTCCCGCGATGGTCACTTCGGAAACCGGGAATGCCAGTTCGCCGTTGCGGATCCACAGGCCGGCCGCCCCGCGCGAATAATCGCCGGTCACGATATTCACGCCGAAACCCATCAGCTCGGTCACGTAGAAGCCGTCGCGAATGCCCGCGATGAGTTGCTCGGGCGGTGCGCTGCCTCTCTCGATATAAAGGTTGCCATTGCCTACGCCCGCGTTCCCCGCCAGGCCGCGCGAGGCGTTGCCCGTGGTGCGCAGCCCCAGCTTGCGCGCTGTGTAAGTGTTCAGCAGGTAGCTGCGCAGCACGCCGTTCTCGATCACCACCGTGCGCCGTGTGGGCACGCCTTCGTCATCGAACGGCGAGGTGCCGAACAAGCCGGGGATGGTGCCGTCGTCGATCACCGTCAGCTTTTCGGACGCCACGCGCTCGCCCAGCTTGCCCGCCAGGAACGATTCGTTGCGGTAGACCGCGCCGCCATGCACGGCGTCGAAGATGTTGTCCAGCAGCGTGCGCGCGGTGCGCGGCTCGAAAACCACCGGCACTTTCTGCGTCTCCACCTTCCGTGCGCCCAGCCGCCGCACGGCGCGATGCGCGGCGATGCGGCCCACGTCTTCGGGATTCTCCAGGCCGGCGAACGCGCGCGCCGTCGTGAACCAGTAATCGCGCTCCATGGATTCGCCCTCGCGCGCCACCGGCACGGTGGATAGCGAACAGTAGCTGGCCCGATACTCGCCCGCGAATCCGCGCGAATTGGCGAAGGCATGCCGGCCCAGGTGCGTGTCGAACGATGCGCCCTCGGAGTTGGTAATGCGCGGGTCCTCGCGCAATGCGGCATCTTCGGCGCGCCGCGCCATGTCGATCTTCAGCTCCGTGGCCAGACCCTCCACATCGCTCGAGTACATCCCCAGGTCGCCGGC
This sequence comes from Bryobacterales bacterium, assembly GCA_003166475.1. GTDB lineage: Bacteria > Acidobacteriota > Terriglobia > Bryobacterales > Bryobacteraceae > Bog-159. The sequence continues at coordinate 9,151 of PMVV01000472.1, forward strand.
GATGGAGCCCAACTCGGCCGGCTCCGGCAGGCCTGCGTGCGGGTCCGCGGTGGTGATCTCGGCCAGCTCGATCGCCGAGCGCACCATGTGGGCGATGCCCTCGGCCGACAAATCGGAGGTGTACGCCGAACCGGTATGCTGCCCTCTCATGATCCGCAGTCCCGCGCCCCGCGACCCGGCTTCCTTCAGAGTCTCCACTTCACGCAGGCGCACGTTGGCGGAGAACTCGTCGCCCTCGCTGATGGTGCATTCCGCATCCGTGGCGCCCGCCGCCAGCGCCTGCTCGACGATTTCCGCCGCCATGCTTGCATAATCGCCCGCGTAACCGTTCCCGCTCACGCCGTGCCCCCCACCGTCATGCGATCGATCTTGATGGTGGGAATCCCCACGCCCACCGGCACGCTTTGCCCCTCCTTGCCGCACACCCCGATGCCCTCGTCCAGCTTCAGATCGTTGCCCACCATGCTGACGTATTTCAACGCTTCCGGCCCGTTGCCGATCAGCGTGACGTTGCGCACCGGGCGGGTCACCCGGCCACCCTCGATAAGATAGCTTTCCGCGGCCGAAAAGACGAAATTGCCGCTGGTGATATCCACCTGGCCCCCGCCGAAGTCGGGGCAATAGAGGCCTTTCGGCACCGAGCGGATGATCTCCTCGGGATCGCTTTCGCCCGCCAGCATGAACGTGTTGGTCATGCGCGGCATGGGGATGTGTGCGTAGCTCTCGCGGCGGCCGCTGCCGGTCTCCGCGGCGCCGGTGAGGCGGCTGGACAACTTGTCTTGCAGGTAGCCGCGCAGGATGCCGTTCTCGATCAGCACGTTGCGCCCCGTAGGATGGCCCTCGTCGTCCACGTTCAGCGAGCCGCGCCGATTGGCGATGGTGCCGTCGTCGACCACGGTGCACAACGGGCTGGCCACCTGCTGGCCGATCCGTCCGCTGAACGCCGAGACGCCCTTGCGGTTGAAGTCGGCTTCCAGGCCGTGCCCCACGGCTTCATGCAGCAGGATGCCGGGCCAGCCGGGCCCCAGCACCACGGTCATCTCGCCGGCGGGTGCGTCCACCGCGTCCAGCATCACGATGGCTTCGCGTGCGGCCTGCGCGGCGAAATGTTCGGGCGTCTTTTCGTTGAGGAAGAAGCTCAGTTCCACGCGTCCGCCGCCGCCCGCATGACCGCGCTGCGGGGTCCCGCCGTTGTCGCGAGCCAGCGCGGCCACGTTCAGGCGTGCCAGCGGCTGGCGGTCCCACGAAAGCACCCCGTCGCTAGTGGCCACCAGCACCTGCCGCAGATTGTCGGCATAGCTGGCCTGCGCCTGGAAGATGCGCGAGTCGTAGGCGCGCGCCGCACGGTCGGCGCGTTTGACCAATTCCACGCGCTCGGCGAAGGCCGTCTCGGTGGGCGCAGTCAGCACGGGATACAGATTGCGCCGCCCGCCTTCGTTGAGCGAAACTTTCTGCACGGTAGCCGGTCCCGCCGCGATGCACGCCGCCACGCGCGCGGCCTTGCGAATCTTCTCCGGGCTGAGGTCGTCGCTGTAGGCGTAGCCGGTACGCTCGCCCGCGATCACGCGCACACCCACCCCCAGCGACACGCCCTGCAGCGCGCTCTTCACGATGGATTCATCGATGCTGATGGAACTGGTGGAAAGATACTCGAAGTAAAGGTCGGCATACGCGCCCCCGTGAGAGAGCGCTTCAGCCAGATAATTCTCCAGATCCCGCGCGGTAATGCCAAAGCGTTGCGGGAAGAAGGACTCGGAAAAGTGCATACAGGGCTAGGCTAACATGCGTTGGTGGCACACCACGGGCTGATATATAATAGTCCTCATAATACAGAAAGGCGGAATCGATGGCCCTAAGCATCAAACACCCTGAAGCCGACCGCCTGGCGCGTGAGCTGGCCGCAGAGACCGGCGAAACCTTGACTGAGGCCGTGGTCAACGCCTTGCGCGAGCGCCTGATGCGGCAGCGTGGAAAGTCCCGAGGTCCACGCGTGCGGGAAGAACTCCGTGCCATCCGCGAAAGGTGCGCCCGGTATCCGGTCCTGGACCATCGCAGCGCCGATGAGATCCTCGGCTACGATGAGCATGGACTGCCGCGCTGATGGTGATCGACACCTCCGTGCTGATCGCTATCCTGGCCAATGAGCCGGAAGCCGAAGTGTTCGAGTCTGCAGTCGACGCCGATCCTATTCGTCTCATTTCAGCGGCCTCGGTCCTGGAAGCGGCCATCGTGGCTGAGGCGCGCTACGGCGACATCGGGGGCAGAGAACTGGACCTCCTGCTGTACAAAGCTGAGTTTGAAATTGTCGCGGTGACTGCGGACCAAGTGGATGCCGGCCGCCGCGCATTCAGCAAGTATGGCAAGGGCCGTCACTCAGCGGCATTGAATTTCGGGGACTGTTTTTCATACGCGCTGGCGAAGACTTCCGGCGAGCCGCTTCTGTCGAAGGGCGACGATTTCCCGCAGACCGATGTCGCGATCGCTCCTGTGTGATTTTGCGGGGACCCGCGTGGTGATGCCAAAGCGGGGAAGGCTCGCAGTTGGGCGGCTGTCTGCGTGGCTTTCCCGCAGGATCACCAGATCGTGGCTGCACCATATTGCTGAATCCGGCCATCCTTGGTCACCAATGGCATTCTCTCTACGATGGCTTGCGCTATCAGAATACGGTCGAAAGGATCTTTGTGCAGTTCCGGAAGATGCCCGAGCGTCATCACGTGAGACGTCCTGATCGCAAGCGTGGGAATTCCCGCCTGGACTACGTATTTCTCCCACCATGGGAGTGGATCTTGGAGCAAAGCGTCCTTCTGACCGCTTTTCAAAACCAGCTCCCAAAGGCTGGCTACGCTGACAGCAACTTCCGACTCAGCCAATACCTGGCGGACCGGTACGCTCAAGCAACGACGAGCGCATGGGTGTCTGCAAGGACCCTCACTGCCCCTGAACCCAGTCATCTGCTTCTTCGGCGGTCATGGGCTGCCACCACTCATCGCCAGGAGGCGCAAGCCGGTCTTGTTGGGCGATACCAAGCGGCAAGCCGGTTTTGCGGGCGCGGACCAATTCTGCCACGGGCTTTCCGTGCCGGGCTATGACGACACTTTCGCCCTTCTCGACCAGTTCGAGGAGCCGGCAGAGCTGGGCCTTAGCTTCGTGAATGTCGACCTGCACACCCAAAGGTTAGTCTATCTTTCCAGCTAAACGCAACGGCGGGTGCCCGACGCAGCCGCACCGTCCTCGCCTGCCTTGCTATGCTTGACTTGGCGCTATGCCCAAACCGGTTGCTTCTCACGCCCCGCCTGCTGGCGGGCCTGGCCGTCTTTACGCGCTGCGGCAGATCCGCGGCCTGGAGGATCTGCAAACCACCACGGTGGACCGCAACCGCAAAGACTCGCTACAACTGGTGCGCATTCAGAAACGACCTGAACGAACTGGGCATCGCCAAAACAACCCGGAATTCCCAGTTCGCTACGGGCCCGGAGGCGTGTACATACTCGTCATCCGCCAGGCGCGATAGGCACTCGGACTCTGAATGTTCAGCACCTGCGTGCCGGTGGTAGTGCCGGAAGTGGGTAGGATCTCGATGAGCTGAGTATCAATTATGGTGGCAGTCACCGGCACATACCCAGTCGCAAAAAAGTAACTGTTGTTATCCAGAATTTGTGTGCTTCCCAACGCACGTGAATAAACTCCCAGATCCACACTCATGACCGGCGTAACTTGCATGGTGGATTCGTCAAAGGTCAGAGCCATGCCGCGGCTGTGGCAGTCACTCGGCCCGCAACTGCTGCCCAGGTCGGTAATCCGCGTATTGCCATTGTCGAACATGGTCATGGGGCCGTTTCCACTTTGGGCGATTTCCGCGTCATGCTGGTGCGAATTCCACGGCCAGGGGTCGTTATCGATGTTGTTGAAAGTGAAGTCGCCATCCGGGCCCAACCGCCACAGAATGTTGCCCGTGCCCGTGCCGTCCTTGTAATCGATGCGCATGACCCAGTCCTGATGCCGCGACGACCAGATGATATCGCCTTGGGAGCTACCATTCTGGGGCGCGGGCCAGTAATAGAGGCTGTTGGAGTGCAGCCAATCGTGCGCCAGCGGCGCAATGCCGGCGCCCAGCAGGAACAGGGGCGGACAACCGAACGCAGACGATGTGCAGGTTTCCCCCAACACCGCCGGCCGGTTGATATCCAATTGCGTGCCGCCCCCATCGTGCTCAAAGGTGTCAAAATACCAAACCACCTGCCAGTTCGGATCCAGCACGATGATCATGTCTCCGATAATATCCACGGGGAGGCCGCTGGTGTCCCCCTGGGTCCCCGCAGGAAAGATCTTTTCAATATTCGCAAAGGCTGCGCTATAACCGTTCGGCAGGGTCTGGATGATGTCGTGGTGAAAAATTCCCATACACGCCGACCCCACCGGCGCGGGGTGCGGAGCCGCTTCGCACGGTTGCGCATCGGTAGCGCCCATCGCCAGCAGTTGCTGCTGGATGACGCCCATATTGGTTTCCTTGACGAGGTTGCCGGCCAAGTCCACCTGGTGCAGGAACTGGTTATACCTTGTAAGCGGATTCCACGCCTCACCGAAGCCGTCTAACAGGAAGGTGCCATTCGGGAGAGGCCACGTGATCAGGTCGACGTTCGGCGCAGGCGGATTGTAATACCAGAGAATTCTGCCGCTAAGGTCCGTCGCCACTCTTGGGTAGTGCACCCCTTCGGCAGCCGAATAGTCGTTGAGAATCACCGAATCGTTTGTGTCCGTGTCGGCGCCGGGCGGCACGAGCGTTGTGAGGGGTGGGATGGGAATCGAGCCGGGAATCGTCCCCGTCGTGAAACTGACAGTCGGACCATTCACGACATTACTTCCAGTATGCGTTTGGGCGAACATGGTGTAGGCAGTGTGTTGGTACATGCCGGCCACTTCAAAAGTCATGCTGGCGGGCGGGTGGCAGGCCATCCACGGTGTTGCCGTGCTCCTCTTGGCGCCACTGGGCTGAAAGATCACCCGCATACTGCTGCCGTGGGGGCAGGAAGGCGCACTAAACAGCGCCACCAGCGGATTGGCCGTTGGCACCACCGCGGGAGTGCTGCCCGTCACCAGCGGATTCACACTGAAGTTTACCGTGCTGCTGGCGGTTTCACCCGACGTAAAGTCCTTGGCCACTACGTTTATTTGATAAGTGCCTTCGATCCCCGTCGGAGTCCACACGAACGGCTGCGCAGTCCAAGTGCCGGAGCTGAGCGTACCTACATTGAAATCTTTCACCATGTCATTCTGCCCGCCCGGCGCAGTTACATTGAACTGGAAAGTCAACGGACCGGCATTGCTGTCGTTTGCCGTGACCGTCCACGTGACGGTCTGGCCGATCGCCTGAGGCGATGCGGGCGACGGATTCACGGATTGAATCTCGACACTGGCGTGAAGCGGCATCCATAGCGCGAACAGCATTGCAGTGCTTGCCAGTAAACAGTTCTTAGATAGAATTTCCATTTTGGCCCCTCGTCTGCGCTAATATATACCCGTCTTGCTTAACTTGCAACCGTTGAGAGCAGGTTTTTTCTCCCCCTTGGAATTTCAGTACCTACGGTACGCTAATAACCCGTGATGCGGCTGTTCTACGAGACCTTTGGTGACGATCCGGCTCGGCGCGCCGCCCCACCGGAGCCGGACCGAAGGCCGCCTCGGCGCACGGCGCTGCCCCACTCTGAAACGGTGCATTTAGGCCTGGGCCAGCCGCACCGTCCGCGCCCGCCTTGCTATGCTTGACTTGGCACTATGCCTAAACCGGTTGCCTCTCCCACGCCCCGCTTGCTGGTGGGCCTGGCCGTCACTCTGGCGGCGGTGGGCGTGTTCTCGTTTTACGCGCTACGGCAGATCCGCGGCCTGGAAGATCTGCAAACCAGCACGGTGGACCGCAACCGCAAGGACTCGCTGCAACTGGTGCGCATTCAGAACGACCTGAACGAGCTGGGCATCGCCATGCGGGACATGCTGTATGGCGACGAGCCCTACCCGCTGGTAGCCTGGAAAAAGCCGTTCGACAATAAGCGCGGCGATCTGGACGATGCGCTGCGCCTGGAGGCGCAGTTCGCCCCCATCGAGCGCGACCCCAACCGGCAACGCCTGGCCGAATCTCTGGCCCAGTTCTGGACTTCCGCCGGGCGCGTTTTCGAGGCGGCCGCGCAAGGCCAGGATCGCGCCGCGCGGGACATGATCCGCACTTCTCTCGAAGCCCGGCAGGGCGCCCTCACCAGCATCGTGGCCCGCCTGCTGGTGCAGAATAATGAAGCCGAGCAAGAGGCAGCCGCCCGTATCCAGGGCATCTATCTGGGTGTCGAGCGCAACGTCTACCTGTTTCTGGCCGCCGTGCTGCTGGCCATCTTCGGCACCACGCTCTACCTGATTTACTCCAACCGGCGGCTCTTCCAGCACCTGGCCGCCGTATCCGAACATCGCAGCGACCTGGCGCGCAAGCTGATCACCGTGCAGGAGGAGACGCTGCATTCGCTTTCGCGCGAGCTGCACGACGAATTCGGCCAGGTGCTGACGGCCATCGGCGCCATGCTGCGCCGCGCCGAGAAGCGCCTGCCCGCCGATTCGCCCTTCTGCGTGGACTTGCGCGAAGTCCGCGAGGTGGCCCAGGCCACGCTGGAAAAAACCCGAAACCTGTCGCAGTTGATGCACCCCAGCATCCTCGACGATGGCGGGCTTGAGAAGGCCATCGACTGGTATCTGCCGGTATTCGAGAAGCAGACTGGAATTAAGGTACGATACGAGAAAAAGGGAACCGGTCCGGAGATCAAGGACCGGGTGGCCATTCATGTTTACCGCGTACTGCAGGAAGCGCTGAACAATTTGGCGCGCCATTCGGGTTCTTCGGAGGCCATCGTGCGGCTGGATTTTCCGCCTGGGCGGCTGAATCTGGAGGTGGAGGACCGCGGCGCCGGGATGCCTGAGCCGCGCAACGGCGTTCCGCGCAAGGGCATCGGCATGACCGCCATGCGCGAGCGCGCCGAGTTGCTGGAAGGTACTTTCGAGGTGTTGCGTCCCGGCGAGGGTGGTACGCTGGTGCGGCTGGATGTGCCGTTAACGGATAACTATGAGTAACGAAATCGCGGTAATGCTGGTGGACGATCATGGACTGGTGCGCAAGGGGTTCCGGCGCATGCTGGAAGACGATCCCGAAATTCGCGTAGTGGGCGAAGCCACCAACGGCCAGGAAGCCATCAAACTGGCGCAGGAGTTGCGTCCGCGGGTGATCGTGATGGACATGGCTATGCCGGGCCTCGATGGCGTGCAGGCCACGCGCGAAATCCTGAAACAATTGCCGGACACCGCCATCCTGATTTTGAGCATGTATTCCGAGGAGAACTACGTGCGCAACGCGCTGGACGCGGGCGCGCGCGGATACGTGCTGAAGGAAGCTTTGGACGTGGACCTGGCCGGCGCGATCAAGGATCTGGCGGCCGGAAAGACCGTGATAGGACCCGGTGTGCTGACGCCGCACCACGAGCCCGATCCGGATTACGAGCGCCTGACGCCGCGCGAAAAACAGATTCTGGAGCTGATTGCCCAGGGGAATTCGAACAAAGAAATCGCGGCGATTCTCAATCTGAGCGTAAATACGGTTTCCGTCCATCGCGCCAATCTCATGTCCGCGCTGGGCATCCATCGCACCACGGATCTGGTGTTGTGGGCCGTCAAAAAGGGGCTGGTGCATCTGCCGTGAACCGCCGGGAGTTTTTGTGGGGCGCGCTGTCGGTGGCGAGCCGGGCTCAGGGGGTACCCCGTCAGGGAGCGGACATTAGCTTCCGCTTCACCGATGTCACTACCTCAGCCGGCATCCAATTCCGCCACAACAGCGGCGCGTTTGGGGAGAAGTATCTCCCGGAAACGCTGGGCCCGGGCTGCGCGTTTCTGGACTACGATAACGACGGCTGGCAGGACATCCTGCTAATCAACGGGATGGACTGGCCCGGCCACGTGAAGCAGCGCAGCACCATGCACCTCTACCGCAACAATCGCAACGGCACGTTTACGGATGTGACGCGCGCCGCGGGGCTGGATGTGGAGATGTACGGCATGGGCGTCGCGGTGGGGGACTTCAACAACGACGGCTTTCCGGATATCTACGTCACCTGTGTGGGCCAGAGCCGGCTGTTTCAGAACACCGGTAAAGGGCGATTTCTGGACATCACGGAGCGCAGCGGACTGGGCGGCCGGCTGGGCTTCAGCAGTTCCGCGCTGTGGTTCGATTACGACGGCGACGGGCTGCTGGATCTGTTCGTTTGCAACTACGTGAAATGGTCGGCCGCGCAGGATGTGTTCTGCAGCATGGACGCCAAGCACAAATCGTACTGCACGCCCGAAGCCTATCGCGGCGCGACCTGCTGGCTGTTCCGCAATCGCGGCAACTGCACCTTCGAGGATGTCACGGCGAAGAGCGGCATCTTCGACCCCAGTTCGAAATCGCTGGGGGTGGCCATGCTGGACTACGATCAGGACGGCTGGATCGATCTGATGGTGGCCAATGACACGCAGCCCAATAAGCTCTATCACAACCAGCGCGACGGGACCTTTCAAGACATCGCGGTGAAAGCCGGCGTGGCCTTCAGCGAAGACGGCAAGGCCCGAGCGGGCATGGGCGTGGACGTGGCCGATTACGACAACTCAGGCATCGCGGGCCTGGCCATCACCAATTTCGACAACGAGATGATCGGCCTGTACCGCGGCACTCGCGGCGGTCTGTACGTGGATCAGGCGGAGCGCTCGGACGTGGGCCGGCTTTCACGGCGCAGCCTGGGCTTCGGCTGCTTCTTCTTCGACGCCGACCTGGACGGCCTGCTCGACCTGCTGGTGGTTAACGGACACATCGATCCGGGTATTCGCGAATCGCGGCCCGAAACGGGATATGCGCAGCCGCCGCACTTGTTCCTGAACAAAGGCAGTGCCGGTTTCCAGGATGTGGCCGGTGCGCTGGGAGGCGGGTTCGCCGACCCCAAAGTGGGGCGCGGCGCGGCCTTCGGCGACTTCGACCGCGACGGCGATCTGGATGTGCTGATCACCACCAACCAGGGGCCGGTGCATCTGTATCGCAACGATCAGTCCAACGGGCACCACGCCATACGCTTCCGGCTGGTGGGGACCAAGTCGAACCGCGACGGCATCGGCGCAACCGTGCGCGTGACCAGCGGCGGCGAGACCGGATCGCGCATGGTGAAGAGCGGCTCCAGCTATTTGTCGCAATCGGAAATGCCGGTGACCTTCGGACTGGGCAAGCGGGACACCGTCGAACGCGCTGCGCTGCATTGGCCCAGCGGCGCGGTCGAGGAGTTCAAAAACCTGCGCGCCGGGCGCACCTATGAGTGCGTGGAAGGCAAAGGGATTCGCGACACTGGCGGGTTCTAGAAAACCAGCGGAACCACAGATGAACACAGATAAACACAGATAAGACCAAAGGCACGGCCGCCGCTGGGTGGTTTGGTTTTGCCTTTATCTGTGTGCATCTGTGTCCATCTGTGGTTCCGTTTTTTTTGGCGAGGATTGTCCGCGCCGCGCCACTGATCAATTAGCTTTCCCTGGAAGGTGAAGAAGCGGGTTCCTGCGCGAAGCACTTGAGCTTCAAAACAGGAAAGCCCGGGAATTAGGCCCGGGCCTTCGCTGGAAGCGGAAAGGAGGATCCTTTATGATCCTTTTGCTGATAATTCGGCTGACGTTCGTCGGTCGGATCTCGGCGTTGATCGTTTGGACACGTAAGAGTCCGCGGTAGACGCCGTAGCGGGATCGGCCACGCAATGCCGGTCCCGTTATCAGCATCATAGCAGGTTTTCTCCCGATACGGAAACGGGCTGAAAGCCACCGATTTGCGGCCATCCTGCAACTTTTCGGGGGCTGCGGGCGTCATATCTCTTCGGCCATATGGCTGTCGGAATGAGAAGTAGCGTGAAAAGCAAATACGAGACCTATAGAAAGATACTAGAGAAAAAGGCGGAAGAGGTGCAGAGCAGCATGTCCGCCCAGAAAGCCGCTCAGGTGCTGGCGCGCGAGGAGCACCCGCACGACGAAGGCGATCTCAGCCAGCAAAGCCACGAAGAGTGGATTTTCCTCAATCGCAACACCCTGGATATCAAGCTCCTGCGCGAAGTCCAGGGCGCCCTGCGGCGCATCGAGGAAGGCACCTACGGCGTCTGTTACGAGTGCGAAGAGCCCATCTCCGTCAAGCGGCTGGATGCCGTGCCTTGGGCCAAGTTCTGCGTCTCCTGCCAGGAACGCATCGCCGCCGGCGCCGAGATGGGAAATGAGGAGGCTCTCCAGGAAGCCGGCCGATGAAACTATCCGACCTCCGGAAGGTTACGGTTAAAAAGCGTCTTCGCATCCGGTTTCCTCTTTCCAACGGCATGGAATGCGTGGTCAACGAACACGGCATCGCGCAAGTGCCGGCCCTCCGCGGCGTTCCCGCCTTCAACCTGGAACAGGAACTGGCGGGCGCGCAGACGTTTGTGGTGGAACCGGCGGACGCCGGCGAGAAGGACAAAGGCAAACCTAAGGCTCGCAGTTATGCGCGCGGCGAGATGACGGCGTTGGCTATGGCTGGCGCCGGAGTCGAGGCCGCGCCCGGCGAACACGAAGATTGAACCCCGGCCTGCCCCATATAGCTTAGCGCCTGACCGCAATCGTCGACGGTTAAGTTAAAGTGGGGCGGACGCCTCGTCCGTGCGCGACCCCCTGGTCGCGCTGCTGCTTAATCCGTTCCCTCCAGGATGCCGCCGCCCGCCACTCGTGCGATAATCCCTTGAGCATGCAAAACATTCTGATAATCACATGTTTTTTGTTCGGCCTGGCGATTGGAATGGTGCTGGCCTGGGTGGTGCTTCGGCCGGCGGCGCACCAGGCCTACGAGCGCGCCAAGGCCGAGTGGGAGCCGGAGCGCGCTGTCCTGAACGAGCGCCTGCAAAACAAGGGGCAGCAATACAAGGAACTGCAGTCCGCCCTGGATGACGCGCGCCAAAAGCTCGCCGACACCTTTAAGGCGCTCTCGGCCGATGCGTTGCAAAGCAACAACCAGGCGTTTCTGGATCTGGCCAAGGCGAGCCTGGAACACACTCACGAAACCGTCCGCGGCGATTTGGACCTGCGCCAGCAGGCCATCGCCGACCTGGTGCGGCCGGTCCGCGAATCGCTGGAAAAGGTCGACAGCAAGATTCAGGACCTGGAGACCGCCCGCGCCGGGGCCTATGCGGGACTCGTCGAGCAGGTCCGCGCGCTGCTCGATAGCCAGGCCCAGCTCCGCTCGGAAACCAGCCGGCTGGCTACCGCCCTGCGCGCGCCCAGCGTGCGCGGCCGATGGGGCGAAGTCCAGCTCAAACGCGTGGTCGAGTTGGCAGGCATGTTGGAGCACTGCGACTTCTACTCCCAGCCCGTCGCCACCACGGAGGAGGGCAGATTGCGGCCCGACCTGCTGGTCCGGCTGCCGGGCGGCAAGAACATCGTAGTGGACGCCAAGACGCCGCTCGAAGCCTACCTGGCCGCCAGCGAGGCCCCCGACGACGATGCCCGCGCCACGCTCTTGCAAGATCACGCGCGCCAGGTGCGCGCGCACATCTCGACGCTCGCCCGCAAGCAGTATTGGGAGCAATTCGACCCCGCGCCCGAGTTTGTGGTTCTCTTCCTGCCCGGCGAGAGCTTCTTCAGCGCCGCTCTCGAAAAAGATCCGTCGCTGATCGAAGCGGGCGCCGGACAACGCGTCATTCTGGCCACACCCACCACCTTGATCGCGCTGCTGCTCGCGGTGGCTTACGGTTGGCAGCGGGAGAACATCGCGCAAAATGCCGCGGAGATCAGCCGCCTGGGCAAAGAACTCTACAAGCGGTTGGCCTACATGACCGGCCACTGGGACCGCCTGGGCAGAAGCCTGGAACGCGCCGTGGAGGCTTACAACGAAGCCACTGGCTCCCTGGAGTCGCGCGTGCTTGTGACTGCCCGCAAGTTCGAAGAGCTCGAAACCAGCCCGTTTGGCTTTGTGCTCGAGAGCCCCCAGCCGATCGATACCCGCGCGCGAACCCTGCCCGCGCCGGAAATCGCATCGCCAACCGAAACCGCCTGAGCCGAGCGGGTTGTCGAGCGCGGCGGCCTAAGAGGCCGCTGCAAGCTGAGAGCCTGCCCCACATCGGCAAGCCGCCATCGGCATCTATGGCGTGATGGCCTACGCGGTCACGCGGCGCACCGCGGAAATCGGCCTGCGCATCGCGCTCGGCGCGGCGCCGGCCAGCATCGAGTGGATGGTGCTGCGCGAAGGCCTGCTGCTCATCGCGCTCGGCGTTGCCATTGGGCTGCCGCTCTCGCTGGCAGCGGGGCGCATCGGCGCGTCGCTCCTTTACGGGATCAAACCCAACGATCCGTTGAGTTTCGGATTGACCATAGCTATGCTTCTGGCGATCGGTGTCCTGGCCGCGTTTCTCCCCGCGCGCCGCGCCGCCGCGGTCGAACCAAACCAGGCGCTACGCCACGAGTAGGCACGCGTGGGCATGAGTCGGAAGGTTGCCGGGTTAGCGGGCCGAGCCGGCCATAGCTAAGATCAGCTCTTCGCACAGGACCCACTTTGGGCTGTGGTCCTTGCTGGGGCATGAGGGAAACGTTTCCCCAGCCTGCACGTGAACCTCGCCGCCGCATATCGCACAACGATAGCGGCCGCTCTCAGGGCTGGTTTGACCAATTTCACGCATATGTTCAGGTTACTCCAATTCGGGCCTCGGCGCGCCGCCGTAACCGCTACCGAGCCGAGACCGCTACCGAGCCGCGACCGTCAGGGAGCGGTGGCGAAAATGTTTTCGAGCGCCAGATCCAACTGCTGATAGCGGAACGCGTAACCCGCGGCTTCGGCGGCCTTGGGCAGCACGCGCTGGCTGGCCAGCATCACTTCCGACATCTCGCCGAACATGAACTTCAGCGTGAAGGCGGGCATGGGAAAGACGGCCGGCCGCGAGAGGCTGTGGCCGAGTGCCTTGGTGAAATCGGCATTGGTGACGGGGTTGGGCGATGTCCCGTTCACCGGCCCGCGCATGGGATTCTCGAGCGCGTGCTGAACGATGCCCACCAGATCGTCGATGTGGACCCAGGACATCCACTGATCGCCGTGCCCCATTTTTCCGCCCATGCCGGCCTTGAACGGCGGCACCATCTTGGCCAGTGCGCCGCCGTTGGAGCCCAGCACCATGCCGGTACGCAACTTCACCACGCGTATGCCCAGCGATTCCGCCAGGTCGGCTTCCTTCTCCCAAGCCACGCAGACATCCGCCATGAAACCGCTCCCCGGCGCGGACGATTCGGTGAGGACTTCATCGCCGCGCGAGCCGTAGTAACCGATGGCCGATCCGCATACCAGCACGGCCGGGCGCCGGCGCGTGGTGGAGAGCGCCTGCACCAGGTTGCGCGTGCCCGTGACGCGGCTCTCGAGAATCTTCTGCTTCACCTCGTCGTTCCAGCGCTGCGCGATGGGCTCGCCCGCCAGGTGTACCACTGCATCGGCGCCATCCAGGCTCTCTTCCGGCGGCTGGCCCTTCATGGCGTCCCAAACGTAGAGTTGCACGCCAGGAGGCAGGTTCGTTCCGGCGTGCCGGCTCAAAACTCGCAGCGTGTGATTTCCGTTGACGAGCGTCCTCATCAGCCGGCGCCCGATGAAACCGGAAGCCCCGGTAATCGCGATGGTCATAACGTTAGGGTACCGCAAGTGGTGAGGCGAACTTTTAGTCTGCGCGGGTTGTCCAGGACCCGCTCCCCTCTATCGCCCAGCACGCGCTAGAAGGCCGCCTAACGGCCGCTATTGTGGGCGAAGCTTGGTTGCCTGGCCTTGACGTTCGCCATCTGTGGCGAAACTGGCCGCGAGATCTTTCCATAGTCCGGCATGTAGACCAGCAGCCCGCCGGTTGCGGTGGTCTTGGAGTAGCCCGCCACTAACTGATCCTGGTAATGGTCCGGAAAGAAGTCGAACGGATCGGTGGGGTCTGCATCGATCAACTGCATATCGGTGTCATTCATCGTCAATTTGCCAAACCGCAGCACACCGCCGCGATACCACATGTAGTTGCCGGAAAGCTTTCCGGCCTGTGGTTTTCGCACTGTTCCGAATGTTTGGATAATCTCGTCGCCCTGAATTCTTACGGCAGTGATACGGCCGCGCATCTTGGGGGGCGGCAACATCTGGGCCGCATCCAGGATGATGTCGTTCCCCTCTACGCTGACACCTTTAGTCTTGCGGGTGTTGATCAGCTTAGCCATATCCAGCCCGAACAGCTTCATTACGCCCTTAACCGGCAAATGAGCGGCCTTCATCTGCGTAGGTTGTATGCGGATTCTCCCGTCGGCCGTCGCGCTCATGGTGCCAGTCATTTCAAAGGGAATTCCGATGCCCTTGTTCAGGGTACCGGCCTGTTTAATCTGGCTGCCTTCCAGGGTGAGCGTCAGATTCTTAAGCGGCGCGTCTGGCGCGGCAAACACGTACGTGTTGAGGACATGGCTCATGCCGGCGGCGCTGACGCCCACTTCGGCGGAGTCGATCGCTACAACGTAAGACAGCTTGTCGTCGAATGCGGGCGGCTGCCCCTTCCTGGTTGAAAGAAACTTGCCTGACAAATAGTGTATGTGCAGAATCAAGGCCGCATCGAGGTGAAGATTGACGTTTACCATCTCCACATGCGTTTGGTTATTCCCCCGTACCTGGACGACGTCCGGCGCGATGTCTTTGCTTTGCTCGATAGGCGCGCTCACCTTATCCTTGCCGGCGCCGCAGCCGCCAAGAAAGAGAGCTGTGCCACACAGGCAACAGATCGCGGGATAAATTCTAGGACTCATAATCCGGCCAACCCGGCACCCACCTCTTACCGCGACGGATCTCTTCCCCGCGTGGCTTGGACGCCTTTTAGAATCGCAAGGCCCACGAGTATAATGGCGCCCACCGCGATCCAATGCGCCGCGACATGCAGTATCACGGCTCCATAGATCAGCCCGCCAATTAAGATCAAGAAGCCGGCAAGGTAAATTCCAAATGACATGGCAATTCCTTTATTCGGAGGAGGGCGGGCAATTCTGCCCGNNTTCAGCCGGCTCTGGCCGCCTAAAAAGGCGTCCCCAGAGGGGACCCCAGGCCAAGATTGGCGCCCTCCAAGACCAAGTCCGCCTTTTCTCCATCCACGTCAGTGCAGGTTGGGGACCAAAGCTGAATGTATGCGAAACCCCAGGTAGAACCGGAGGCCATGCAAGTCTTGCCCTCCATTAGGCAAGAATTGCCGATAGACGGCCGTCACTCAACCGCCCTGGCTTCAAACTCGCAGACCGCGTCATCCTCCGCCGTGTAGCGCACCTCGATCGGATGGCAGCAAACCTCGCAGTCTTCCACATAGACCTGGCCTTTCACCGAGGTGTCCAACACCATTGAGATCCGCTGCCAGCAGTATGGGCACGCGAAGAAGTACTCCATTCCGCCCCAACTCAAGCGCACAAACGATACGTAGCGAGACGGCCAACCCGGGTGAGCCGGAACAGCCACGATCCCGGTATTAGCGCCGCCAAATGTTCTGCGCAGCCCGCGTCGAGCAGCCCGCGAAATAGCGCCGATGTCCAGTATGGTTTGCCCAGCAAAGCGCCGCAGCGTGCAACACATCCCTGGCTGGAAAGCCCTCGCGCCGCGGCCGATCCGGACAACCATCCGGTTAGTAAGGCATTTAGAATTCCCGATCCGGTGAACGGGTCCACAAAACCGAGCGCATCGCCGGCGGGGTAAGTATTCGGATCGACCCATGTCCGGACGGTGCGGGAATAGACCAGCGGCCCGACGGTGAGCCACTTGAACTTGCGCGAAAGCGGCCGGAGTCTTTCGGCCAGCGCCTCCGACCGGAGCACAAACTCATCCAGGCGGAAACCACAAGTGTGCAGAGCGCTTTCCGGCGCGATCCCGCATACATTGGTGATGCCGCGCTCCACACAGCTAACTCCAACATAGCTCCCGTCAAAGAAGAAGAGTTCGACCGCATCGGCTGCGGGACCTTCGAAGTGGGCTTTGAAGCCAAATAAGCGCTTCCCGGGAGGCGCGGCGACCTTGCGGCCAGTCGCCAGAACTATGGCTGTTTTGTCCGCCGCACCCGGTGCATCGGTTGGAAAATGGTTCCCAAGGGAGTTGTTTGTTACGGCTTCGTGGCCGACTGTCGCGCCCAAGGCCACCGCCCGTTCCAGCAGCAGTCCGTCGAGTTCATACCGGCTGAGCCCGTATCCGCACTCGGGCAAGGTCCATTTCTTGGTTAGGCGACCGAAGTGCAAGACGCAGTCGCGAATCCGAGTCGGCTCGAGGCGCAAGAATTGTTCCCACACTCCCAATTCAGCCAGTATTCCACATGCCTCCGGCGAGATGAACTCCCCGCAGACCTTGTGCCTCCGTTGCCGGGACTTTTCCAGTATCTTGACAGGAACAGATTCAGCGAGCGCTGCTATGGCGGCCGCCGACCCTGCCGGCCCGGCCCCGAGAATCAGAACGCTCCTCATCTGTGGATAGGTGCAAATCCGTCACGCGCGGTGCCAGTGTGATCGATCGCCCAGAAGCCTTCCTTGCATAGCGCGCGATGGAACCCTGCTGCCATATATGCCGATGAACCGCTCAACTCAAAAGGAAATCCTGGAGCTGTCGGAAGTCCCCGAGGCCCACGTAAACCAGGTGTATCGCCAGCTCACCCGGATCCACCGTTTTCTGGGCGACACTGCATCGGTGCTGGCGGCTCTGCGGCGGGATCCTCTTCCGGTCCGTCGCGTCATGGACATCGGTTGCGCCAGCGGGGGCGTTTTGCTCGATATCCGCCACAAACTCCGCGTCGAGGTTGTAGGCGTCGATATCAGGCCCCCGAGAGTCACAGGCATGCCGTTTCCGATATGGCGCGCCGATGCCGTGCGAGACCAGCTTCCACAGGCCGATGTGGCGTTCTCCATGTACCTTGGGCATCACCTTTCCGAAGAGGACTTCGCAAATCTCATCAGAAATGTAGGCCGGTTCTGCCGGCGCTTTATCCTGCTGGATCTGGTCCGCCATCCTTTGCCGCTGGGCCTGTTTCGAGCTTTCGTTGCGCCCTTTGTCTGCCCCATCGTATTCGCCGACGGCCAGACATCCATCCGCAGATCCTATACGGGTAAGGAAGTGAGGCGCATTGTGAGCCATGCCCTCGCCGGATCGAAGGCCGTTTTCCGGCACTCTGTGGCGCCTCTCTACGTACGTCAGGTCATCGACATATCGTACAGCCCCGAGGTGGCGCCTGTAGCGCGAAACGGTTCTGCCAGGAAGCCCGTTCCACTTACTCCGCCCCCAGATACTTCAGCAGCGCCGCATTGAACGGCGCGGCGCACTCCACCTGCGGCACGTGTCCGCACCCATCCAGGATCACGCTGGCGGCGCCGGGGATGTCCTCCGCCAGCGCCTTGCCCGCCGCCAGCGGAACCAGGGCGTCGTCGCGCCCCCAAACGATCAGCGTCGGAGCTTTGATCGCGCCCAGCCTGCCGTCCACCACGTCCTCGCCGCGCAGAATGGAATCGATGAAGCGGTCGATGGTGTAGCTGTCGTTCTTGCGCAAGTGCGTGGTGAACGCCTGTTCGGCAAACTGATCGCTCGAGTATATCTTGTTGTGGAAGACCAGAGCCATGAGCTGCTTCTCGCCGGCCACGGTCGACGGATTCAGTCCTTGCAGCATTTCCCGCGTCAGGGGCTGCCCGCCCATGCGCTTGGATGAGTACCCCGCGCTATCCACCAGCACCAGGCGGTTCACCTTTTCCGGATGCGCCAGCGCAAAGTCCATAGCCACCCAGCCTCCCATCGAGTTGCCCACCAGCGAGGCCTTGGCGATGCCCACCTTCTTGCAGAACGCATCCAGAAAGTCCACCAGCGTGCCCACGCGATAGTCGATCGCCGGCTTGTCCGATTGTCCGAAACCAACTTGGTCCGGCACGTAGACGTGGTACTTGGCGGCCAGCGCGGGCACGGTAGCCGCCCAGGCGCTGCGGTCCGCTCCCAGCCCGTGCAACAGAATCACGTCGGGGCCGGAGCCGGCCTCCTGATAGTAGATCTTCTGGCCGTAGATCTCGACCTGTTTGGTGGCCGCGTCCTGGGCCCACGCGGTGGCGGCCAGTGTGCAAAGTAAAGCGATGCGTGAGAGCATCTCTGTCACATCCTCCTGGTGAGTTTTGATTGTACGACAAGCGACGCACCCGAAAAATTATTGGCCGCTGATGAACGCGGATGAACGCGGATTCTCTTCGAAACGAAAGGTGACGCAGGGCGGAGTCTGGGCCGAGACCACCCTTCACAGCTTTCGCGGGACGGCGCGAGCAGACACCAGCCTTATCCACGTTCATCCGCGTTCATCATCGGCCAATAATGAATGCTCCCGAGAGGTATTAATGGGGTTTTCGTTTTCGCGTTGGACCGGAAGAAAACATCGGGCCGCAGGCTGAGGTGCTGCGATCCGGCGGCTCAAGTGGCGTTGCCGGAATCTCCACTTTTATGCCGCGCACCCCCAGCGGGGTTAGATCCCGCCCGCCACTTTGTTTTGAAAAGTACTTGCGCCGGGCGGGCCTTCGTTCTATAATCGGTTCGTGGCCCTTGTCCGCCCTATCCGCCAGCCGCGCCCCGAACCCATCGCGATGCACGCGCACGCCATCGATAACCTGCAGTACATCCGCTCCGCCATGGAGCGGGCCGGGGCTTTCACCGCGGTGCCGGGCGTCGGCGGGATTGCGCTAGGGTTGACAGCCCTGGCGGTCGCGGCGCTGGCGCGGCGCATGTGGAATGGAGATTCCTGGCTGGCGGCCTGGCTGGGCGAGGCCGTGGTGGCCTGTCTGATCGGTGTGCTGGCCGCCGCGCGCAAGTCGCACAAAGCCGGCATGCCACTGCTTTCCGGACCCGGCCGCAAGTTCCTGCTGGGCTTCGCTCCGCCGCTGTTGGCGGGCGCGTTGCTCACCGTGGTGTTGTTTCGCGCCGGCTTTGTGGCGGCCCTGCCGGGCGTCTGGATGCTGCTTTACGGAACCGGCGTGCTGTGCGGCGGCGCGGCTTCGGTGAAGGTGGTGCCGATGATGGGCATTTGCTTCATGGCCATCGGCTCGGCGGCCCTGTTTGCGCCGGCCGCCTGGGGCAACGCTTTTCTGGCGGCGGGCTTTGGCGGCCTGCACATCTTGTTTGGCATTTTGATTACGGTGAAATACGGTGGCTAAGCAAAACGCACTGCGGCGCGAGCGCGATAAGAAAATGCGTCCCACGGAATTGGTGGGCGGCGCGCCCAAACTCGACCGGCTGATTCACGAGCGCCTGCGTCTCGGCATTCTGAGCGCGCTGGCGGTGAACGAATCGCTGACGTTCAACGAACTGAAGAAGCTGTTGGAGACCACCGACGGCAACCTCAGCGTCCACGCGCGCAAGCTCGAAGACGCGCAGTATGTGGCCTGCAGCAAATCGTTCGAGAACCGGCTGCCCAAGACGGAATATCGCCTGACGGCCGTGGGACGGCGCGCGCTCGAGCGTTACCTGGATCACATGGAGGCCCTCATCGGCACGATGCGGGAGAGGTAGGCCCCTTTTTTGGAACGATACTTTATGATGCAAAGTACTCATAGCAAAGTAGGCCGCTTGCACGCGGCCATCATCATGGACGGCAACGGCCGCTGGGCCCTGGCGCGCGGATTGCCTCGCCTGGCGGGACACCGGGCTGGCGCCGAAGCGTTGCGCCGGACCGTGGAAGCGGCGCCGGGCGCGGGCATCGGGGTGCTGACGTTGTTCGCCTTCTCGTCGGACAATTGGCGGCGGCCGCCCGAGGAAGTCGCCGGCCTGATGCAATTGCTGGCCGAGCATCTCCGCTCGGAGACCACCCGGTGCCTGGAGAACGGCGTGCGCATCGAAGTGATCGGGCGGCGCGACCGCCTGGGCGGCGAACTGCCCGCCGCCATTGCGACGGCCGAATCGGCCACCGCCGCCGGAGAGAAACTGCAGCTTCGCATCGCGGTGGACTACTCCGGGCGCGACGCCATCGCCGAGGCGGTGCGGCAGGCCGCGCACGCCGGACTGGTTTGCCGCGAGTGCCTGGAGGAGCAGTTGGGTCCGCCGGTGGACCTGCTGATCCGCACCGGCGGCGAGCAGCGCCTCAGCGACTTCCTGTTGTGGGAGTGCGCCTACGCCGAACTGATCTTCTCGCGGCGGATGTGGCCGGATTTCGATGCGTCCGATCTGGAAGCCGCGGTCCGCCAGTTCCATGCGAGGCAAAGGCGCTTCGGCGCACTCCCGCCCCTGCCAGCGGTCGTCCCAACAGGAGCGCAAGCCTGGCTAGACTGATGGGAAGCGAGGAGTCAGAAGTCAGAAGTCAGAAGTCAGAAGTCAGAAGCAGCGTGCAATTTTCGGTCGCAGGCGAAAACGCGGGCAAGCGCCTGGACCAGGCGTTGCACGAGCACCTTCCCGAATTCAGCCGCGCGCGCCTGCAGGATTGGATCAAGCGCGGACGCGTACTGGTGAACGGCGCGCCCGCGCGCTCCTCCCGCGTGCTGCGCGAGGGCGACCGCGTTGAAGTGGAACCCGCCGAACTGCCTCCGCTGCGCGCGGAACCCGAAGCCATTCCGCTGCGCGTGCTCTACGAAGACCAGGACATCGTCGCCATCGACAAACCCGCCGGCATGGTGGTGCACGCCGGCGCCGGAGTGAATACCGGTACGCTGGTGAACGCGCTGCTCGGCCGTTTCCAATCGCTTTCCGCGCTAGGCGGCGATCTTCGCCCCGGCATCGTGCATCGCCTGGACCGCTTCACCAGCGGCGTGATTCTGGTGGCCAAGAACGACGCCGCGCATCGCGCGCTGGCCGCGCTATTCGCCGGCCGCCAGGTGGAGAAGACCTACCTGGCGCTGGTCCATGGCAACGTGAAGGAGGATCGCGGCCGCATCGAAAAGCCCATCGCGCGCGATCCGCGCCACCGCACGCGCATGACCGCCCGCCTGGGCCGCGGCCGCGCCGCCTGGACCGAATACCGCGTCTTGCAGCGCTTGGCGGACTTCACCTTCATGGAGGTGCGCATCGGCACCGGCCGCACCCACCAGATCCGCGTGCACCTCTCCAGCATTGGCCATCCAGTGGCCGGCGACCGTCTCTATGGCGCGCCCGCCAACCACGCGATTCAACCGCCGCGCGAACGCTTTTTCCTGCACGCCCACCGCATCCGCTTTCAACATCCGCTCAACGGCCAACCGGTGGAAATCGAGTCCCCCTTGCCCGAGGACTTGAGGGGCTGGATGGAACAGCTATAATTGATCCAAATGAGAGCCTTCTTTTTCCTGACGGCCATGGCCCTGTGCTGCGCCGCCGTTCACGCGCAACAGGTGGTTGCGCCGGCCGCGCAGAAGCCCGAGGTCGTCGAAGATCCCGGTACCCGTATCATTCTGGACGTCACCCGCGTCAACATGCTCTTCACCGTCACCGACAAGAAGGGCCGCTTCGTCACGGACCTGACCAAGGACGACTTCCAGGTATTCGAAAACAAGACCCCACAGACCATCGCCGAGTTCACCGCCGAAACCGACCTTCCCCTGCGCCTCGGCATCCTGATCGACACCAGCAACAGCATCCGGGAACGCTTCAAGTTCGAGCAGGAAGCCGCCATTTCATTCATCAACAGCGTGGTGCGCTACGGCCACGACAAAGCCATGGTGGTGAGCTTCGATACTTCGGCCGAGTTGGTGGCGGACCTCATCGACGATACCGAGAAGCTGCAGGCGGCCATCCGCAGCCTGCGCCCGGGCGGCGGCACGGCGCTCTACGACGCCATCTACTTCGCCTGCCGCGACAAGCTGGCCAAGGACCAGCCGCGGCACAAGTTCCGGCGCGCCATCGTGCTGGTCAGCGACGGCGACGACAACCAGAGCCAGGTCTCGCGCGATCAGGCGCTCGAAATGGCGCAGAAGGCCGATGTGGTGATCTACGCGATTTCGACCAACGTGATCCGCGGCGAAACCGAAGGCGACAAGATTCTGAAATACCTGACGGCGGAAACCGGGGGCCAGGCCTTCTTTCCATTTAAGGTGGAAGACCTGGAACAGTCGTTCGAGAATATCGCCAACGAGCTGCGGCATCAGTACAACGTCTTCTACCGGCCGGAGCCGTTGAAGACCGATGGCCTGTATCACACCGTGGATCTGAAGGTGAAGGGGCGCAAGGACCTGGTGGTGCGCTGCCGCAAGGGGTATTACGCGCCGAAGCTGTAGGCGAATCTGGCTTACCGCGCTTCTGGCCGCAAGCCGATCCAACCATTCGCTTTTCGAATGCGCCTTGCACGGGCGGCCCTTGCCGCGCGTCTGCATTTAAAGGAAACCGCCATGTTGCGCCGCTCAGTCACCCTTGGGTTTGCCATCGCCGCTGCGCTTTGCGCGCAGCCTGACCGGCAATTCACAGATGTCCCCGATGTCCCCACGCCGCCGAACGTGGTAGATGCGATGCTCGATCTAGCCGACATCAAACCAGCGGACGTGCTGATCGATCTGGGCTCCGGCGATGGCCGCATCGTTATCGCCGCCTGCAAGCGATTCGGCATTCGTGCCACAGGCGTCGAGATCGACCCCAGTCTTGTGCGGCAGTCGGAAACGCTGGCCCGCCAGGAAGGCCTCGCCGGGATTGCCACGTTCGTCCAGGCCGACCTGTTCGGATACGACCTGCGTCCGGCGTCTGTCGTTACCATGTTTCTCACGCCCGGCGTCAACCTGCGTCTGCGTTCCAAGCTTCTCCGTGAGCTGCGGCCGGGAACGCGCATCGTCTCTCACCGGTTCGACATGGGAAGCTGGACGCCCACCAAGACTGTCCAACTCGCGGACGACCGGATATTCCTTTGGGTGGTTCCAGCGAATGGACTGGGAGCCTCCGGCGCCGCAAGTGCGCACGCGGAGCCGGCCGCGGAAAATCCGGCATCGATGTTTTCGTACGATTCGGCCGCGCCGCTCAATGCCCGCAGCGAAGAGCCCGAGCAGGCCGGCGGATCGTATGTGACGGCGCTCTCGTACTCCGGCGCCCTGGGACCGGTTTCGGCGGCTCTCGTAACTCCCGCCCGGAACGGGAAGTACCCGGCCGCCATCTTCGCGGCCGACTACGGGAGGCGCGACGAGTTCCTCCCCGAGGCGCTGCTGCTGGCACGCGCGTCGCCGCCGATTGTCTCGTTGCTTATCGATGCGCCGCCCGAGAGACCGGTGGGTTGGCGGCGCAGTTTCAATTCGCTGAGCGACAGTGATAACGACCGGGACATCCATATTCAGGCCGTGATCGATATCCGGCGGGGCATCGATCTGCTGGCCGCGCGGAGCGATGTCGACGCCAGCCGCATCGCCTATGTGGGTCACGGTTATGGGGCGAACTGGGGCGCCATTCTGTCGGGCATCGAGCTGCGGCTGCGCGCGTTCGTTCTGGTGGCGGGTTTTCCGAGCCTCGCGGAATTGATGGAAAGCGACGATCCCGACATGGCGAACATGCGGTTCTCCATGGGTAGCGAGCGTTTTGCCCGCTACCTCGCATCCGTATCCGCGGTGGACCCGGAGCGTTTCACGCGTCTTTGGCTGGGAGCCCCGATTCTGTTCCAGTTCGGGCGCTTCGATCGGTTCGTGCCGCGCGCCGCGGCGGAACGTCTGACGCACTTGATCCCACGTCCACAGAAAGTGGTCTTTTACGATGCCGGCCACTCGGTCAACGATCCGCGCGCGATGGCCGATCGCGCCGAGTTTCTGGCCCGCTGCCTGCGCCGCGACGCGCCGTAGTGGGGAGCCGCTCCTAAGCGACTGACTGATCTTAGCAGGACGGGCTAGCCGGCGTCATGCACGCTTGCCGAAAGGTCACGATGATCATGGCGTCTTCGAGGACAGATTCGTGTTTGATTTGCTCCTCCGTCGCGACATCGGGCAGGAGTTTGTCTGACAGTCCCCGCACGGCCATCTTCCGTTAAGGTGAAGGCATTCGATGCTGGTTACGACGTTCACGAGGTGATCGTCAATTCCCACACCCTTCTTGAGGCGCTGCAAGGCGGCCGTCCGCAGTCTGCGCTCTGGAGCAGTCGTTCGAGAACATCGCCAACGAACTGCGGCATCAGTACGACGTTCTTCTACCGCCCCGAGCCGTTGAAGACCGATGGCCTGTATCACACCGTGGATCTGAAGGTGAAGGGCCGCAAGGACCTGGCGGTGCGCTGCCGCAAAGGGTATTACGCGCCGAAGCTGTACGACAGGCCGCCGGGCTTAACGAGCTACCAGACGAACATGCGGACGCCGTCGCCCGATTGGCGGATCCGTCCGGTTTGGGTGGTATCGTGTACGGGCGGCGTGTTCGCATCGCGCGAAAGAGGCAGGTGCCCGCCAGCCGCCGTGCCAATACCCGGTTCGCGGCCGATGAGCTCTTCAACCTTGATCGCACAGTGCCGGTTCATGATCCCGGCCGCGTTGTCCACCTCTTCGCTTGATCCTGTCGCGAAAACGAGGACTCCTCCAAGCCGCACTTGTTGGACGTAAGCATTGGCCTCCCCTTCGCTTGCCCCGATGGCCTTGAGTTCCCGGCCCAAACCCACCTCGAAGTCGGTGTGTGGGATACTCGTGACTCCGGTAACCGCCATATCCAGCGGTTCTCTTAGAATGCGGATCTTCGTCCCAGGAAAATCGCCGAGGCCGAGATCGTGGGCGACCAGGTCCGCCACGCCCTGATTCTCAAACAAGCCAACTGCAGTTTTCGACATATCGCTCCTCCACTAAGTTTGCGTATAAGTAAGATCGTGAAGATCTCGTCTTGGTGGCAAGCACGAGAAGGGCCGAACGGCTGCAGCAAAAGAATCACGGTTTGTCGCTCACGGCGTCATCGGAGTATCCGGGCGCGAGCGATAGGTTATTGTTCACGCGGACTACCTGCTGGACGCTGCGGGCAATTTCACCCGCCTTGGCCCTGGCCCGCTTACTTCCCACTTCTCCGGTGAGGGTGACCACTCCATGGATCGAACTCACGGAGATATAGGTTATCGTCTGCCCATTGGCGCCCCGGTCGAGTTGACGAACTTGCCTGTCTTCAATTGGCCCAAACGCCACAGCCAACCCGGCTTTAACGCCCTTCGCGATGGCCGCATCGTCGATCGATCTCTGCGGAGCCCGGCAGCCTTGGCACCCGCTGGAGAGTGCCAGCGCGCAGATCGCGATGGAAGAAACAATATGCCGGCCCTGGCCGCCGAATCCTTTGTACGTGGTCACAGTACGATCCCTCTGCCAGTATTATATTCACTGCGATTCAAGCCTCGTATGCGCAGCGGCAAAACATTGTGCGAACGCGCACGAATTGTACGGTACCGGGGCCTAAGCCAAGCTGCGGTCGCGACCTCCCGCACCCGGCTGAACGGCCATGCGCGTGCTTCTTCCAAATGGCCGCGGGTCCGTTTTCGGCTGGCAGTCGGGAGCGATTATTAGCCAGGATAAAGCGGAATACCGGCTCAAGACGAAAGACGAAGGGATAACTTTAATGAGAATGAATTTAGAACATTGTGTTCGGGTGCTGGCGGTAGCGGCCGGTGTTGGTATCAGTGGATGCATGGCACAGGCTGTGGGTGCTCCATTTTTCCAGGACCACGACCAGAAACAAGACCAGAGCCAACAAAAGGATTATTCAAAAAACAAAACATACCAGCAAGGTATGCGCGAGGGTCAGGACGACCATGCGCACAACCGGGACCACAGCAAGAAGAGGCACTTCAAGAAAGACGAAGACCAGAAGGCATATGAGGCCGGCTACCAGAAGGGTCACGGCAACTGATGCAATCGGACCGCCAACGAAGGCCGTCGGCGCTCATTCCTGCGACGCGCCCTTTGTTGGCGGAGTCCGGCCGCCGTGCACTCATACCGGGGTGCCGGGAGTTTCACAATTCGCGGTCGACTGTCCCGTGCCGCGCCTGACGCTGCTCTTCTTCGGCGCGGCCAAGGATATCCCGGAAGCAGCAGAAATGGTCACCGCCAGGACAGTCAGCCCACATTTCGCAGTGCAAGCCAACGGCCAAACAAGAAACTCAGACGTCGGAACATTTTCGGACTTCCTCTAATTCCACTGGAGCCGGCCAACTGTGCCCCTGTTGAACCAGCAGACCCTGCGTGGCGTCCGGTCCCCAAGTGCCGCCTGCGTAATTCGGGAAATCGTTGGGAGGGCCGGCTTTCCACGCATCGAGCACTGGCATCAATATCCGCCAGGCAGCCTCCACCTGGTCGGCGCGCATGAATAACGTGGCGTCGTTGTCGATCACATCCCAGAGCAGGGTCACGTAGGCCTCCGGCGATGGCGTGGCGAAGCTTTCGCGATAGTCGAAGCGCATGTCCACTGGCTGCAACATCATCTTCGGCCCGGGATGTTTTGCCTGGAAGCGCAGGACGATGCCTTCGTCGGGCTGGATCGACATGACCAGGCGCGCCGGTTGCCAGTTGAGGGTCGCCTCGGTTGGAAACGCCTGATGGGGAACCGCGCGGAACTGGATGGCGATTTCCGAAACTTCACGGGGGAGGCGTTTACCGGTGCGCAGATAGAATGGCACGTCCTGCCAGCGCCAGTTGTCCACGAACAGCCGCAACGCCGCGAATGTCTCCGTGCGCGAATCGGGCGGCACGCCGTCTTCTTCGCGATAGCCGCGCACTTTCTTGCCGCCGATCCACCCCTCGCCATACTGCCCGCGTACCACACAGTGATGGACCATCTCCTCCGGAATCGGCCGGACCGAGTGGAGAACGTCCACTTTCTTATTGCGAATCTCATCCGCGTCGAACGACACCATCGGTTCCATGGCCACCAGACAGAGCAGTTGCATCAGGTGATTCTGCACCATATCGCGCAGGGCGCCGGCCCCGTCGTAGTAGCCGCCGCGATGTTCCACGCCCACCTGCTCGGCGACAGTGATGGTCACGTAGTCCACATAACGCCGGTTCCAGATCGGCTCGAACAGTGGATTGGCAAAGCGAAACGCCAGGATGTTCTGCACGGTCTCTTTGCCCAGATAATGGTCGATGCGGAAGATCTGGGATTCGTGAAAGCCGCCGGCGAGTGTGCGGTTCAGCGCCAGTGCCGATTCCAGATCGTACCCAATAGGCTTCTCGACGACGATGCGCGACCGCTCCCGGTCGGCCGCCAGCCCTGCATGGGCGAGGAAGGAAGGGATTTCGCCAAACAGGGACGGCGGCGTGGCCATGTAGAAAATGCGCTGGGCCTTGGCGCCCCACTCCTTTTCCAGCTTCGTGCACTGGCCGCTGAGTTCCGCATAGGTGGCCTTGCCTTTGAAATCGCCCTGCAAGTAGTGGATATGGCGGGAGAACCCGTTCCACTCCTTGACTGCGGTTTTCGCGCTGCGGGCGAACTTCCGGACTCCCTCATGCAGACGCTTGCGCAGAGCGTCCTCGCCGAGTTCGACGCGGTCCACCGCGATAATCGAAAAATGATCTGGAATATTATGGCTCTGCGAAAGGTCGAATAGGGCGGGCATCAACTTCCGCCAGGTCAGGTCGCCCGCACCGCCGAAGATGACGAATATGTTTGGTTCGAGTCGATCGCTTGTTTCCATCGCTGTCTCAGCAATTCCAGCCGGTTTGGAATGCGCCGCTGAATGTCATCCGGAAGTTCGACCGTGTGGAGAGCAAGAACTGCACTCGTGGCGGCGGATTCTGCACGCCGCCTTCGAGGCGGACAGTCGCGCGCCAAGTCACAAGAGGAGCAAAGCCAGTCGCCGCCGGCACTGCTCCCCCTCGATTGCACCACGCAAGCCAGCGGCTAAATATGGTGCTGGGTTCAAGCCGCGCTGCGGCCCCTGAAGAGGTGAATCACTAAAGAAATCACCGCCAGAATTATCAGAAGGTGAATCAGCCCGCCGGCAACGTGGAACGCGAAAAACCCGAGCAGCCACAATACCAGCAAAATCACAAACAGCCCTAGAAACATTCGAAATCTCCTTTGTACCTACTTTTTAACCACCTGCATTCGTCGGTAACGCTCAAAACGGCCAGCTAGGCGGCGGGCAAGCCTGCGTGCGCCCTGAGCGCCTCGCCGGTGGATTGCTGCCAGTACTTCCGGCCACGCTCATACCCCCGCTGAAACGGCTCGGAATCCCAAACATCCGGATACCACCACTTCAAGCAGTCGGTCTCCTCGTCGATAGACTTGCCGCGGCATTCGCGGCGCAGGGCCGAAGTAAACCCGTCGCGATAGACGTCCTCGTCCAACTCGAAGTTGTGCCCCAAGGCCCGATAGTGTTCCTGTTCGGCGTCGCGCAGTCCAAGCCACCAATCCTTCCGCGCCGCATCCAGGCTCTCGGCCCCGGCGTCCGCCAATACCTTGTGCGCGCGCTGCTCTTCCGAGTGATCCGCGGCTAGCACCAGGACGACCGACCGCCCCTGCCGCAAGGCATCTTCGTAAAAAAAGATCTCATCCGATGGGACGCCCTCGTTGCTCCGGTCATCGGCCGCGTTTCCCAGTGCGGCGCCGCCTACCGCGCCGCCCGCTCCCAGCAGAGCCGCGCCGGCGAGGCCAAACGCCAATACCGGTCCAACGCCGGGAATCAGCACGGCCGCGGCCATTCCCAATTCGAGCCCCCCAGCCACGCCCAGCGCGCCACCCAGCATGCCTCCAATCGCGCCGCCGACGCCCGGCTGTTCGGTACCCGACGTCGGAATGGTATGGATGTCCCGTTCCGACGAAGCCGGAGATAAGAGATTGACCTGCTTCTCCGAGAATCCGGCGCGCCCCAACGCGTCCGCGGCGTTTAGCGCCGTCTGATAAAGCCGGAATACGCCGGCGACAGTTTCCATGCCGGGATCGAAGCACGTTGATTTCCAATGTGCGGATCGTCTCGGGGAGTGCCGCATGGCAGTGGGGCGGGCGCCCTCGCCGGTCCACCGGCCGCAGGCCGGCAGGGGCCCGGTTTCGTCACCGCGGAGCCTGCTAGCCTGATCTAGTGGAAACGGGTACGTACAGCAAGCGGCTCCTACCATGGCTTGTGGCAGTGGCGTTCTTCATGGAGTCGCTCGACACCACCATTCTGAACACCGCCGTGCCCGCCATCGCGGCGGCGCTCAAGGTGGCGCCGCTCAGCATGAAAGCGGTGCTATCCAGCTACACCTTGAGCCTCGCCGTCTTCATTCCAATCAGCGGCTGGATGGCGGATCGCTTTGGAACGCGGCGGGTGTTCGCGTCCGCGATCGGCTTCTTCACCTTGGGGTCGTTTCTCTGCGGTATATCGGGCAGCATCCACGTATTGGTCGCCTGCCGCGTCCTGCAAGGCTGCGGAGGCGCCATGATGGTGCCAGTGGGGCGGCTCACATTGGTGCGGACGTTCGCCAAGTCCGAACTCATCCGCGCCATGAGCTTCGTCGCCATCCCCGCTCTGATTGGCCCAATGCTCGGACCCATCGCCGGTGGGCTGATCGTCGGATATTTTCATTGGCGAGTTATCTTCTTCGTGAACCTTCCGATCGGCCTCATCGGTTTGTGCCTGGTCTATCTGCATCTGCCGGACTACCGCGAAAGGTCCGATCCGCTCGATGTGGAAGGCCTCATCCTGTTCGGCTCCGGCGTCGCGCTCCTGTCGTATGTACTGGAAGTGTTCGGTGAACATACTCTGAGCACCGGCGAAATCCTGGGGCTGCTGGCTATTTCCATCGCGCTGCTGGCCGGCTATGGACTGCACGCGTCGAAGGCCCCCTTTCCATTGCTGCGTCTCAGCCTGTTTCGCATTCGCACCTTCCGCGCCGCAGTGAGCGGCAGCTTCTTCACCCGCCTGGGCATCGGCGGAATCCCGTTCATCATGCCGCTGCTCTACCAGGTTGGCCTCGGGTTCACGCCGGTACAATCCGGCCTGCTGATGACGCCGCAGGCGATTGCCGCCATGAGCCTGAAGATGGCGATGCCGCGAATCCTGGCCCGCGTAGGCTACCGCGGGGTGCTGATTTCCAATACGATGATCCTGGGTCTGCAGATTGCGCTGTTCGCAACCATCGGGGTGGGCACGCCGGTCTGGCTCATGGTGGCGCAGACGTTCTGCTTCGGTTTCTTCAGTTCGCTGCAATATACCAGCATGAACACGCTGGTCTATGCGGACGTCAGCGAGGTCGAGACCAGCAGCGCGAGTTCCATCGCCGCCACGATGCAGCAGATGGCGATCAGCTTCGGGGTGGCAACGGCGTCGCTGGCCACCGCGTTCTTCATTCCGGGATCGCTTCCATTCGAGCGCGCCGCAAATGATTCGGGGCATCCACCAGGCGTTCTTCGTCCTGGGCGCACTAACCGTTTTGTCCACTATCGTTTTTCGCGAATTGAAAAGCGACGATGGCGCAGCCGTGAGCCAGCATAGGATCCTCACGCACGCCGGGTGACGGAATGGCAGTTGGCCCCAGTGCCGGTGACAGTTGCCAACCTGCCCCCATAAAAAACCTAGTGTAGTGTCCGCGAATTAACTGTACAGTTCCGGCGCCCGGCGTGGCGCGGACGATCGTTGTTTGTCGTCTGCGCACCATGCTCGAACTCGGCAGGCCACGAAAAACGTACCTGATTCCCGGCATTGTCGACCAGACGGGGCCGTAGCTGCTTCCGAGTTGCTTGGCGAGCAAGAAAGTTCTGGACATTTCGCG
>PMVV01000237.1 GCA_003166475.1 Bryobacterales bacterium
CGGTAGACCACGGAGTAGGTGTAATCGCCCGGCGCGGATGGCATGAAGCGAATGCGGAAGACGCTGCCATCGGGCGCGTCGCAGAAGCCATCGACATGCAGGGTTTCGGCGGCGCCACGCTTGGAGAACGATCCGGCGAGGGTTGCGCCGGTGAAGGGATTGCCCGTGCCGGGGGCCGCGACGACGGCGGCGACCTCGACGAAGTCATACGCTTCGACGCGCGGGGCGGACTGGGAGAAGGATACTTCGGCCGGTGCTGCCGCCAGAACGAGGGGCAACGTCAGAATGCCGACGCACAGGTGACGGAACATGCCCTCACTGTAGCGCGCAGCGGACCGGACGGGACTACCGGTCCTACCAAAGGGACTTCTTGGACCGGTCGATCCCTCCTATGGCTTCGCAGAACCCGAACAGACAGGCAGCCAGCAGTTTTCCCATTCCTTGGCGCTGATATAGGGTGTGAGTGTTGATCTCCATGACCTTCGCGACTTGTCCCTGGAAGAGCTTCAGTCCGGCGCCGCCGCTGCCCTCAACTGGTTCCGATCTTCGTTACGGACGTTCCGCCGGCGACCGCTGCTCCGGCGGCTTGTGCCTCCGCCTGCGAAACTCCATCCCACATAGCTGGATCCGCAGCCGGCACGAACGCTTTATGCATAGCATCACCCTCCAGCCGGCGGCACCGGGCCTGGATTTCCGATGGAAACCGCTCCCTTACGGTCGCGGCTCGGTAGCAGTGCGGATCGGTAACAGTGCGGATCGGTAACAGTGAAGTTGATTTCGCAAAATTTCGCAAGGGTTGAGCGAGCGGCCACGGCCGCTGGAAATGTGGGATCATGAGTTGCAACATGCCCGATCTGAGTTCGGTTACCGCTCCCATGTCCGAAGCCTTCACCCACGATATTCGCGTGGAGGTTCTGTCGAGATACTCGGCCGAGAATTCGCGGCCGCTGCAGGATGAATGGGTGTTCCAGTACACGGTGCGCATTACCAATCAGGGAAAAGAGACGGTGCAGCTTCTCAGCCGCCACTGGATCATTACCGATGCGCTGGACCACATCGAAGAAGTTACGGGTCCTGGGGTGATCGGCGAGCAGCCCGTACTGGCGCCGGGCGAGTCGTTCAAATACTCGTCCTGGTGCCCGCTGAAGACTCCCATGGGGATGATGCACGGCACGTACCAGATGGTGCGCACGGATGGAAGCCAGTTTGATATCGAGATCGCGCCCTTCGCGCTGAAGGCGCGATACACGGTGAATTGAGCGGGCGGCGCTTGGCGCGCCAAGAGCGGGACTGAGAGTCCCGCGCAGGCCAGGGGCCTGCCCCACAAAAATACTAAGCTTCCACTGCTTCCCATTCTGGGGTGAGCTGTGGACTTCCGTCTTCCGCCTCGGCCACAGGGGCATCGGGCGGGTGGCAGAGTTCAGCCGCGACAAATGCGAGTACGGCGATACCCGCGAGCGCCCATGAGAGCGGGAAGCGCGTATGCTCGACCCGGTAAAGCAACTCCGTGTTGCCCGCCACGATCAGGGCAAGACACGCCAGTGTCATAACCGTGCCGAGCCAATAAAAGCCGGCGTAGATGCCGACAGTCCCATCCCTCTTCGTTGTAGACATTTGGTGTGCCCCCCTACGGCTCATTATACATGAAAGTTTTATGATTTCCACATGAACATATTATGCCTGGTAAAAACTTTATGAGGGGATCTTCGCACGTACATATCGTGATACGATATATCTAGGAGGGGCGCATCACGCACGATTTGAGCGCGGCCGATTACCAGGCTTTGGCAGAATTCCGTTATCAAATCCGCCGCTTTCTGCGCTTCAGTGAGCAGGCGGCGCGGCGGGCCGGCCTGGAACCTGCGCAGCATCAACTGCTATTGGCGGTCAAAGCGTTTGCCGGTGAGCCTAGCGTGGGCGACCTGGCCGAGCGGCTGCAGCTCCGCCATCACAGCGTGGTGGGATTGATCGACCGGCTGGCGGAGTGCGGGCTGGCCGGGCGCAGCCGCGCCGAAGACGACCGGCGGCAGGTTCGCATTCGCCTGACGCCGAAGGGCGAAGCGGTGCTGCGCAAGCTTTCGATCGAGCATCGCTCGGAGCTGGGCGGCGCCGGCAGCGCGCTGACGGCGGCCTTGCGAGGGATCCTGGCCCGCCAGCGGAAGACCTCCACTTCAAAGGCGGCGAAACAAACATGCACAACAAGCTAGGCGATTTCACTTCCACACCGCGCATGATCACCATTTCGGGGATGGCCGTTTTCATCGGCCTGGTGAGCGCGTTCGTAGCGTTGGCCCTACTCAAGCTGATCGGCCTCTTCACCAACCTCTTCTTCTTCGGACGCTGGAGCGCCGCGCTGGTCTCACCGGCGGGGAACCATCTGGGCTGGTGGGAAATCCTGGTGCCGGTAGCGGGCGCGCTGGTCATCGGCGTAATGGCGCGCTACGGCTCGGAGCGCATTCGCGGCCACGGGATTCCGGAGGCCATCGAAGCCATCCTTATCGGCGGCAGCCGGATCGAGCCGAAAGTAGCAATCCTGAAGCCGCTGTCTTCGGCGCTTTCGATCGGCACCGGCGGCCCGTTTGGCGCCGAAGGACCCATCATCATGACGGGCGGCGCGTTCGGCTCCATGATCGCCCAGTTGTTCAAGTTGACCAGCAACGAGCGCAAGACGCTGCTGGTTGCGGGGGCGGCGGGCGGCATGGCGGCGACTTTTGCCGCACCGGTGGCGTCCGTGCTGCTGGCGGTGGAGCTGTTGCTGTTTGAATGGAAGCCGCGCAGCCTGGTGCCGGTAGCGCTGGCCAGCGTCACGGCCGCCGCGGCCCGGCGCTATATCATTGGCATCGGTCCTCTATTTCCGGTGCCGGCGCATCCGGTGTTCATCGGCCCGGCGGGGCTGCTTTCGTGTGTGCTGGTGGGCCTCGCGGCGGGTGGATTATCGGCGCTGCTGACGCTGGCGGTCTATGCGGCGGAGGATGCCTTCCG
This sequence comes from Bryobacterales bacterium, assembly GCA_003166475.1. GTDB lineage: Bacteria > Acidobacteriota > Terriglobia > Bryobacterales > Bryobacteraceae > Bog-159. The sequence continues at coordinate 2,983 of PMVV01000237.1, forward strand.
CCTGCTGCCCATTCACTGGATGTGGTGGCCGGCCATCGGCGGTCTGGCGATCGGACTGGGTGGATTGATCTTCCCGCAAGCGCTGGGCGTGGGGTATGAAACCATCGGCGCGCTGTTGCAGGGGGAAGTGCCGCTGAAATTGATTGTGGGCATCCTGTTGGTGAAATCGGCGATCTGGGCGATTTCGCTGGGATCGGGGACGTCGGGCGGCGTGCTGGCGCCCTTGTTGATGATGGGCGGCGCGCTGGGCGGCATCGAAGCGATGTTCCTGCCGTACGAAGGCGCCGGCTTCTGGCCGCTGGTCAGCATGGGCGCAATTCTGGGCGGCACGATGCGGTCGCCGTTCACCGGCGTGATCTTTGCGCTGGAGCTGACGCACGATGTGAACATGCTGCTGCCGCTGCTGCTGGCGGTCACCAGCGCGCACGCTTTCACGGTGCTGACGCTGCGCCGCTCGATCCTGACCGAGAAGGTCGCGCGGCGCGGCTATCATTTGAGCCGCGAATACGCGGTGGACCCGCTGGAAATCCTTTTTGTGCGGGAGGTGATGCGCACCAACATTGCGGCCATTCCGGCAGGGCTGACGGCGCGGGAGTTGGCGCAGTCGCTCCATACCGATCACACGGTGCGTCACGGGCAGCATCTGTATCCGGTGGTGGACGACGAACAGGGCCTGGTGGGGGTGGCGACGCGCAGGGATCTGGAGCGCTTTGCGAAGGACGGCACTGAGCTGAGGCACAGGGACGCGGTGGTTGCCTATCCGGACGAGCCGCTGCGGGTGGTGGCGCATCGAATGTCGGACACGGGGCTGACGCGCTTTCCGGTGGTGAACAACGAGCGCGAGCGCAAGCTGACCGGTATGGTGGCGCTGAGCGATCTGTTGCGCGCGCGCACGCGGAGTTTGGAAGAGGAGCGGCATCGCGAGCGGGTGCTGCGCATCCACTTGCCGTTGAGCGCAAAGAAGCCCGTTGCATGATACTGACCATTGGGCACTCCACGCATCCCATCGATGAGTTCATCCGGATTGGGGAGGCGCATGGCGTCGCAACGATCGTGGACGTGCGCACCATACCCCGTTCGCGGCACAATCCGCAGTTCAACCGGGAGACGCTGCCCGCGCTTCTGCACGCGGCGGGCATCGAATACATCCATATCGAGGGATTGGGCGGCTTGCGTCACGCACGGCGCGATTCGGTGAATACCGGCTGGAGAAATCTCAGCTTTCGCGGATTTGCCGATTACATGCAGACGCCGGAATTCGCTGCGGCACTCGAACGGCTCATCGAGCTTTCCCACGCCCGCCGCACGGCCATCATGTGTTCGGAGGCGGTGCCCTGGCGCTGCCACCGCTCGCTCATCGCCGATGCGCTTAGCGTGCGCGGCATTGCGGTGGAGCACATCATGACCGCGGCCAGCCGGCGGCCGCACACGCTCACTCCGTTCGCCCATCTTGACCATGCCGATGGCGATAAGATTAGTTACACGCTGCCGTGAGGAAAGAGAGGGGCGGCCTGAGAGGCCGCCGCAGGCCGAGGGCCTGCCCCACAAGACACGCATGACGCCTGCGACGACTAACGAGAATATCGGCCTGATGATCCATGCCCGGGCGGGCCTGGGAGTTCTGCACGAATTGACGGGCGTGATCGCGGTGCATCGAGGCGACATCCTGTCGGTCGAGATCATCGAACAGGGGTCCGCCGAAGCGCGCATTTACTTCGAGATTGCGCTGCCGGGCCCCACCGCGGAACTGGCGGCGGATCTGCGGGCGCTGGCGATTGTGCGCAAGGTCGAGGTGGTGGAGACGCTGCAGAAGATTTACGGCAAGCGCATCATCATCATGGGCGGCGGGGCGCAGGTGGGGCAGGTGGCCATTGGCGCGGTATCGGAAGCGGACCGGCACAATATCCGCGGCGAGCACATCTCAGTGGATACCATTCCGCTGGTGGGAGAGCAGGCGCTGGCGGACGCGGTGCGCGCGGTGGCCCGGCTGCCCAGGGCCAAAGCGCTGGTGCTGGCCGGATCGTTGATGGGTGGAGAGATCGAGCAGGCCGTGCGGGAAGTGCGCCAGGACGGGCTGCTGGTGATCAGTCTGAACATGGCGGGGAGCGTGCCGGATGCGGCGGATCTGGTGGTCAGCGATCCGGTGCAGGCGGGCGTGATGGCGGTGATGGCGGTCGCCGATACGGCGAAATTCACCGTGGAGAAGCTGAAGCGGCGGGTGTTTTAGAAGCTGTCAGCTATCAGCTTTCAGCTTTCAGCTTTAAGAAAGCCTGGAGACGATCAGGAACGCGCCGCCGATCGCGATCACGTCCTCCAGCAATGCAATCGGCAGATCCTTCCCGCCAGTTGCCTTGACCAGCCGGGACCGAAACTCGTAGCCGCCCAGCGTCCCCGCAACGGCGCCAATTGCGCCCGCCGCGGCCGCGCCCACGAGCGACTGGCTGGCCGCGCCAAGAGCGGCTCCGCACAAGGCTCCGGTCACGATCCGGGCTATGAAGCCTGGAGGCGCTTTCCGGCTGGGCGTCTTGGGCAGTTTGTCGTTGATCAGTTCGCCGATCGCCAGCACGCTGAAGATGTACGGGGTAGCGGCATAGCCCAGGAACGCGAGCCAGGTGTTGTCCAGATGCAACCATCCCAGGCGGGCAGCCCAACTGACCGCGGCCAGCGGCGTCAGGGCACGAAGTCCGGCAACTACGCCAATCAGAAACGACAAAACGTATATCGACATATCCCTCCTACCCGCCCGCGCCGGCGAGCGGCTGCAGTTCTCCCAGCATAGTCGGAATCAGTTCGGAAACGGTGGGGTGAATGTGCACCGCCCTTTGAATCGTGGTGTAGGGCGCCTTGGCGTACATGACATCCAGAATCGAGTGAATGGCCTCATCGCCGCCTGTGCCCAGGATGGCGGCGCCCAGGATTTCTTTCGATTGCGCATCGACCACGATCTTCATGAAGCCCTGCGATTCGCCTTTCTCGACGGCGCGTCCGACTTTGGTCATCGGACGTTTGCCAACGAGCGCGGCGCGACCGCTGTTGCGAACCTCCGCCTCGGTCATGCCGGCGCGCCCCAGCGGCGGGTCGATGTACAGCGCGTAGGCGGGGATGCGGTCGCTCACGCGGCGCGGGTCGTTGTCGAGCAGATTCGCCGCCACAATTTCGAAATCGTTATAGGCGGTGTGCGTAAACCCGCCATGGCCGTTGCAATCACCGAGCGCCCAGATGCCCGGGGCGCTGGTGCGCAACTGGTCGTCGACGGCGATGTAGCCGTGCGCGTCCACTTCGACGCCGGCCGCTTCCAGCCCAAGGTCGCCGGTGTTCGGGCGCCGGCCAACCGCCAGCAGCACGTGCGAGCCAGCGATCTCCGGCGCCTCGGCCGCGCAGTCGGCGTGCGCCAAAATCTCTTCGCCGCGCTTGGAAAAGCCGATGCATTTCGCGTTCAGGCGCACGTCGATCTCCTCCCCGGCGAGGATCTCCTGAATGGCCGCGGACACATCTTCGTCTTCGCGCGGCACCAGGCGCGGCCCCATCTCCAGAATCGTGACCTGGCTTCCAAAGCGCCGGAACATCTGGCCGAACTCCAGGCCGATATAGCTGCCGCCGACAACGATCAGGCGCCTGGGGAGAAAGTCGACGCTCATCATGGAACTGTTGGTGAGATACGCGACCTGGTCCAATCCGGGCATTTCCGGCACCACGGCGCGCCCGCCTACGTTGATGAAGATGCGCGGGGCGGTGAGCCGGTGCGGTCCCACGCTTACTCCTTGCGGCGACTCGAAGCGGGCGTGGCCCTCATAGACGGTGCAGTTGTCCATGTTCTTCAGCCATGCCTCGAGCCCTGCCCGCGATTTCGCCGATATGGCGTCCTTCCTGGCTTTCACGCGCTGCATATCGACGCTCCAGACGCCGCCGGCATCCACTCCGAACTCGGCTGCGCGCCGGACCATGTGGGCGGCGTAGGCGCTGGCGACCATGGCTTTGGTGGGAATGCAGCCGGTGTTGACGCAGGTGCCGCCGAACAACTTGCGCTCGACGATGGCGACCTTCATCCCGGCCTTGGCCAAGCGCGCCGCGAGAGAAGGGCCGGCCTGTCCGGTTCCGATGACGATGGCGTCGTATGCAGCGCTCATTTGATCCCCCCTCACAATTGTGGCAGAGCGTCGATAGAGTGGGACAGTGACATTGGAATCGCCCGCCAGGTGTTGCGCTGCGCAAACGATTTCCCACTGCCTCGCGTAATACGGTGACAGTTTTCGCGACAAATGTGCCCCTCTGCATCGNNTGGCCGCAGCCGCCTTTTTAGGCGGCTCGGGCCGGCTGAAAGCCGACTGCGGGCAAAATTGCCCGCCCCACAAGGTCCAAGTTGCCTGTCACTGTATTATGCGAGCCTCAATACAACGCAGCTCAGACTGGATTGGCCGCCCCACAACCGGGCTTTGATAATCTGTGGTGGCCGTGTCCTACTTCTTCGTCTCCAGTTTCAGATTCACTACGGGTTGCTTGCGCGTGTCAAATGAGCTGAGGGTCCTGGCAGTGCTGGAAGAGCCGTCGAAGTCGGCTCTGATCTCGTAATCCACATCCGTCGAGAGTCCGTGGAAGTAGTAAGCGCCGTTGTCCCGCGTAATGAACGAGCGGATCTGCAGGGTCTTGGTGTTCTTCAACTGCACCACCGCCCCGTTCACGGCCTCGCCTTGCGCGTTGTTCACCACACCCTGCACGGAGCGGATGTTGGCATTTTCATCCTTCTTCTCCGCCCACGCCGCCCCGGCCGCCAGCAGCAATAGCGCGCACATCGCCGCCGCGAAAAGCCGCCGGATCGCGGAATCGCCCAAATCTCTTGACATCGCTTTACTTCCAGTCCTCCTCGGATTCTTCCTCGTCCGCTTCCTCCACGAAGGCTTCGTCTTCCTCCTCCTCCAATTCCTCGGCGGATTCCAGTTCGAGGGGGTCGGTCCCGATCACCTTCAGGTCCGCTCCACACTCGTCACAACTGATGGAGTCGCCTTCGTCCACATCTTCTTCATCCACATCAATGGCCCCGTCGCATACCGGGCATGTAACCATAACTAGAATTCCTCCCGGAGACCTCACAATACATTTAGCGAAACTCCGCCTCGCTTGCAACTGTATTGTACAGCGTTTAGCGCGTCAGCGAGCGGCCTGCTTCGCCAGCCGGCGGCGCGTGGTGGCGGGGACCATTGCCTTCATCCGCATGTACAGGAAAAGCTGCGCCCTGTGGGTCAGTTCGTGCTCCTTAACAAATTGCAGCATTTCCAGCCGCGTGACCCGCGCGCCGTCGACCCGCGTGATGATGCCGGAAAAAAACTCCGGCGGTTGGGCCGCCAGTTCCACCGCACGCCGCTCCACCGAGGCTCGCAATTCCCGCGCGAGATCGGCGGCGCCGGCGCTCTCGGGCAGCAGCGCGAAGCGGGCCATCTTCTCCCGGAACTGCGGACCGCCGAGCTGCTCCTCGCCTTCCAGCAGCAGGCCCGTGAGGCCATGTCCGGCGATCAGAATATGCCGCGCGATTTCGCCGAAGGTCATGACGTCCGCGCAGGGTTTGTAGCCGAACTCGCCGGCCGGAAACTCTTCGACGGCCCCGGCCGTATCGGCGCGGATCGTTTTCCAGGAATCCAGAACTTGCTCCAGTCTCACCATATGTTTTCATTGTACTTGTTGGGGCGCGCCTCCAGGTCTGTGTGGGGCGGGCGTGCACGCCTGTCAGGATGGGCCTGCGGCCCACAAATGGTGATGAAAACCAGGTTGGAGGGGCAATTCAATGACTTGCGGTGGGCTTTCGACCGTGCGGCGGGTCTCCAGAACCCGCTCCCCGGCGCGGCGTGCGTCACGGCGTTAGAATCGACGCATGAACCGTCGCGATTTCTTTCGAGCGGGCGGCGCCGTAGCCACGTTGCCGGCATCGGCCTGGGCGGACGCCGCCAGGGGCGCCATGCAAATCACCGCTCTGGAGACCGATTTGCTGCGCTTTCCTCCCGGCAAGCCCTTCGCCGACGCGATCCACAACTTCGGCGCGGAATCGGGAGGCGTGGTCCTGCGCCTGCATACCGATGCCGGAATCACCGGATGGGCGTACAGTTCCTTCGGCATGATCGCCGGCGGCCCGTCTGTAGTGCAGACGATTCTGGAGCAAGAAATCAAGCCCCTTCTGATCGGCAAGGACCCGGCGTTTCCCAAGCGCTTGCGCGCGGAGCTTTGGAAAGCGACCGAATACCAGGGCGTCGCAGGACTGGGGCAGTTCGCCATAGCCGCGGCCGATATCGCCGTCTGGGACATCCTGGGAAAAGCCGCCGGCTTGCCCGTGTACAAGATATTGGGCGCTTACGCGGACCGCGTTCCGGCATACTCCATGTGCGGCTGGTATTTCGAGGGCGACGGCGACCTGTCGCAATTCAAGCGGGCCGTCGCGGCGGCTTTCGAAGAAGGCTTCCCAGCCGTTAAGATCAAGGTGGGACGCGCGCCGCTGGACGATGACATCCGGCGCATCGAAGCGGCGCTGGCGATGGCAGGGAAGGAACGGCGCGTCATGGTGGACGCCAACCAGGCCTTCAACCTGAACGAGGCCATCCGGCGCGGACGCGTCTATCAACAACTGGGCTGCTACTGGTACGAAGAGCCGATGCCGCCGTACGATCATGTGGCCTACGCGGAGCTGGCGCGCGAGCTGGATATTCCCATCGCCACCGGCGAAAACGAATACACCAAGTACGCGTACGCGGACCTGATCGCGCGCCACGGCGTCGATATCGTGCAGCCCGATAACCGGCGCTCCGGCGGGGTGAGCGAGTGGATGGAGATCGCCGCCATCGCGGCGGGATTCGGGCTGGACGTAGCCAGCCACGGCGGCGGCGCCACCAATGTACACATGCTGCTGGCCATGCCCAACGCCATTTATGTGGAGAGCGGCAGCCTGAAGGGCGAGCCGTCCACGCTGGAAGAGTTGCACATGCGCGATGGCCGGATTCTGGCGCCGGAGTTGCCCGGCATGGGCAGCGAGCTGCGGCCGGACTTCATCCGCCAGCATAAGGTGGGATAAATGCTCGAAAAAGTCGATCTGACCCGCGCCATATCCAAGGAAGAATACAAGACCCGGCTGCCGGCGTTGCAGGCGAGTCTCTACGATCTGCAGCTTCGCACGTCGGAGGCGGGCTTGCCGAGCGTCATCGTCTTCGAAGGTTGGGAGGCGGCCGGCAAAGGCACCTGCATCAACGTGCTCACCAGCCGGCTGGAGCCGCGCGCGTTCAAGCTGCACGTGATCCAGGAGCCGCGCACGCACGAACTGCACATGCCCTGGCTCTACCGCTTCTGGCAGCGCATTCCAAATTACGGGCACATGGCCATCTTCGACCGGAGCTGGTACCGCCGCGTGCTGGACGAGCGCGTGGAGAAGATCACGCCCGCCAGCGAGTGGCAGAAGGCGTATCGCGACATCACCGACTTCGAGCGCACGCTGGCCGACGACGGGTACGCCATGGTGAAGCTCTTCTTCCACATCGGCAAGAAGGAGCAGAAGCAGCGGTTCAAGAAGCTGGAGAGCCACCCGCTGACGCGCTGGCAGGTGCAGCAGGCGGACTGGAAGCGCCACAAGGAATACGCCAAGTACCTGGTGGCGGTGGAAGAGATGCTGGAGCGCACCGAATCGGAATGGGGACCGTGGACCATCGTGGAAGCCACCGACCGGTACTGGACGCGCATCGCCGTGTTCGAGGCCATCATCCGGGCGCTCAAAGCGGCCGCCGAAAAGCGCGCCGCGAGGAAGGCATGACCATGCTGGAAACTCTGGATCTGGGCAAGCACCTAACGCGAGCGGAATACGAGCGCGACCTGCTGCGCTACCAGGTGCAATTGCGCGAGCTGGCGTGGCAGCTCTACCGGCGCAATCGCTCGCTGGTGGCGGTCTTCGAAGGACGCGACGCGGCGGGCAAGGGCGGCACGATTCGGCGGTTGACCGAGAAGCTGGACCCGCGCGGATACGAAGTCTTTCCCATTGCCGCGCCCGAAGGCGAGGACAAAGCGCACCACTACTTGTGGCGATTCTGGCGGCGGCTGCTGCCGCCCGACGAAAAACAGATCCTGATCTTCGACCGGAGCTGGTACGGCCGCGTGCTGGTGGAGCGCGTGGAGGGATTCTGCACGGAAGACTCCTGGAAGCGGGCCTATCGCGAGATCAACGATTTCGAGCGGCAGCTTGTGGACGCCGGCGGGATCGTGGTGAAGTTCTGGCTGCAGATCAGTCCCGAAGAACAACTGAAGCGGTTCGAGAAGCGCCAGGACACAGCCTACAAGCGTTGGAAGCTGACCCCGGAGGATTGGCGCAACCGCGAGAAGTGGGGCCGCTACGACGAAGCCGTGGAGGACATGCTGCAGCGCACCAGCACGTTGACCGCGCCTTGGACGGTGGTGGAATCGAACTTCAAATGGTTCGGGCGGGTGAAGTGCCTGAAGACCGCGGTGGAGGCGGTGAGCAAGGCGCTCGACTACAAACCCGCCGACCCGGTAGTAGTTGCCAAAGCGGGCAAGCCAGGCAAGAAAGCCGGGTAGTGGGTCAGTTTGC
>PMVV01000146.1 GCA_003166475.1 Bryobacterales bacterium
ATGGTGAACAGCGGCTTCACGCGCGCGAAGGTTTCGACCAAGATCGCGTACGATATGAGTGAGAAGTGACTGTACTCGAAATGCCGCGGCGGACACCGGCGCCAGCGGAGGCGGCGGCGTCCGGATTCGATTTCGCCAGCCTGGTGCGGCAGCATCAGGCCATGGTCTTCAGTATCGCCTGGCACCTGCTGCGCGACCGGGCGGTGGCCGAAGAACTGGCGCAGGATGTGTTTCTGTCTTTGCACCAGCACCTGGGGGAGATGGAGTCGCCCGAACACGTGCTCTATTGGCTGCGCCGGGTGACCACGAATCGCGCGCTCGATGAAACGCGCCGCCGCCAACGCCGGCCCATGGTGAGTCTGGAAAACGCGCCTGAGCCGGTAGCGCTGACGCCCACGGGCGATCCGCTGCTGGACACGTCGCTTCGGAAATTGGTGGCCGCGCTGCCTGAAAAGGCGCGGGCCATCGTGGTGTTGCGCTATCAGGAGGATCTGGACCCGGCCGAAATCGCCAAGGTCCTGGGCATCCCGGTGGGCACGGTGAAGAGTCAATTGCAGCGGGCGCTGGCGCTATTGCGCGAGAAATTGTCCCGCGTGGCAGGACAGGCTTCCGGCCTGTCCTTTGGGAAGGAATGAGAGTTTATGGCTTCTTTGGATGACGAACTGAGGTCGGCGCTGCGGCGCCGCGAGCCCTCGCCGGATTTCACCCAGCGGGTGCTGGCACGTGTTGCCGCCGCGCCAGTGCGCCGGGCACCGCGCGTGTCTCTGGCGGGGGTGCGCTGGGTGGCCGCCATGGCAGCCACGCTGTTGCTGGCCGCGGGAGGCCTGGAATATCGCCATTACCAGGGTGAGCGCGCCAAGTCGCAGGTCCTGCTGGCGGTGCGGATTGCCGGCAGCAAGCTCAACAAAGCGCAGAAGAAAGTGCAAATGCTGACGCATCGGAGTATTTCATGAAAGCCGCGGGATTGGCGATTGCGTGCCTGCTGCTGGCGGGCGCCGCTGAGGCCCAGCAGTTGAAGTGGAATTTCGACAAGCTGGCCGCGCGGGCCAGCGACTCCGTGGACGTTTCGCTGGAAGGCCCCCTGCTGCGGTTGGGCACCTCGTTCCTTTCCGACACCGACAAAGATCAAGCCAAGATCAAGAAGCTGGTCGGCGGGCTGAAAGGCATCTACGTCAGAACCTTCGAGTTCAAGAAGCCCGGAGAATATTCGGCGGCCGATGTGGAGTCCTTTCGCGCGCCACTACACGGGCCGGAATGGCAGCGCATCGTCGGCGTACACAGCAATGAAGAGGGCGAGACCGTGGAAGTCTATATCAGGAGCGAAGCCAAGGGTATCGGCGGGTTGGCGATTATCGCGTGCGAGCCTAAGGAACTGACCCTGGTCAACATCGTCGGTCCCATCGACCTGGATAGCTTGAGCGAACTCGGGGGACAGTTCGGCATCCCGGAAGTGGAAGTGGACAAGAAGAAGTAACCACAGATGGACACGGATGCACACAGATAACGCGGCGCAGGGAACCCAGAGCGGCCCCCCAGCGTCACTTTCCTTGTAGCTAGTTCATCGGTGTACATCTGTGTCCATCTGTGGTTCCAAGGCTTTCCACGGTAGAATAGTAAGCGTGCCGCGTTTCGCTGTCCCGGTGGTGTTCGCCCTGGCCGCCGCTTTGCACGCTCAGACGGCGTTCTTCCCCTTGAAGGACATTAAGCCCGGGCTGCGCGGCATCGGCAAGACGGTCTTTTCCGGCAACCGCATCGACGAGTTTCAGGTGGAAGTGCTTGGCGTGCTGGAGAATATCGGCCCCAAGCAGAACCTGATCCTGGCGCGGCTATCCGGCGGGCCGCTGGCCGAGACCGGCGTGCTGCAGGGGATGAGCGGCAGTCCCGTGTATATCGATGGCCGACTGGCCGGCGCCGTGGCCCTGGCGTTCCCCTTCGCCAAGGAAGCCATCACCGGCATTCGGCCCATCGAGGAGATGGTGCGCGTCACCGAAGCCGGCCGCACTCCGCCGCCTGGCCGCATGGTCGCCCGCAACGACGTGTCGCTGGCGGCCCTATTCGCCGCTAAGGACCTCACGCGCCTGCTACCCGGCCGCCTGGAACCTGCCACCGGCGGCGGCAAACTGCTGGACATCGCCACCCCGGTCTCCTTCGCCGGATTCACGCGCGCCACGCTCGATTCCTTTGCGCCGCAGCTTCGCGCGCTGGGCCTGGAACCTACCCAGGGCCTTTCCGCGGGGGGGCCTTCCAGCCCGCACATGGGCGATCCCTCCACGCTCAAGCCCGGCTCGATGATCAGCGTGCAGTTGATGACCGGCGATCTCAGCATCGGCGCAGACGGCACCGTCACCTACATCGACGGCAACAAGATCTACGCCTTCGGACATCGCTTTCTGGCGGTGGGCTCGACGGCCCTGCCCTTCACCCGCTCCGAGGTGCTGGCGCTGCTGCCGGTGCTGTCGGCGTCCTTCAAGATCTCCGCGCCGAAGGAGACCATGGGCGCTATCCTCCAGGATCGCAACACCGCGGTCGCCGGCGAACTCGGACGCGCCGCCGCCATGGCGCCCGTTTCCATAACCGTCTCGCGGAGCGGCAAGCGCATGGACAGCTACCAGATGGAGATGGTCCAAGACCGTTTCCTCTCGCCGCTGCTGGTGCAGATGGCCGTGTTCAACACCATCGACGCCACGGAGCGCACCATGGGCGCTTCCAGCTTCCGCGTTACCGGCGAGATCGAGTTTCAGGGTTCCGCCGCGCCGCTCAAGGTCAATAACATGTACGCCGCCGATACCGGCTCCGCGATGATCGCTTCGCTTTCCACCGCCATTCCGTTGGCCTATGTGCTGCAGAGCGGATTCGACGCCCTGGAGGTGAAGAAGATCGCCCTGGACATCGAATCCTTCGACGCCAAGATGCAGTTTCAAATCGATAGCGTCTCCGTGGGGCGGCGCGAAGTCCGGCCCGGCGGGAAGGTCGAACTCACTACTACTCTGGTGGGTGAGAACGGCGCGGAATTGGCCCGCACCATCGTTTACCAGGTCCCGCTGGGCATCACCCCCGGACCGCTTTACTTCACCGTGGCCGACGGCATGACCACCAATCTCACTGAATTTCGCCAGATCATCGGGGCACAGCCGAAATCCATCTCGCAACTGATTTCGACCGTCAACAGCTTGCGCGCCAACACCAAGGCCTACGTGCGGGTGTGGCGTCCGGAGCCCGCCTATCAGTTGGAAGGCGCCGACTTCCCGGACCCGCCGCCCTCGATCGCCATGATCCTGGCCGGGTCGCAAGCGGCTCAAGGCAGCATCAGCCAGACGCGCAACTCCAAGGTGGCGGAATTGGAAATTGGAGCCGGCGACAGTGTCATCAATGGATCTAAGACGATTCAGGTAGAGGTGAAGGAATGAGACACGGCGACGCGGCGATACGCGTGTGGCTAGGAGCGATCCTGTCGGCGGGCACCGCTTTTGCCTCCGCCACCACCGCCTGGGAGATGACCAGCTACGCGGATTTCATCCGCGGCCAGTTTCAAGGCGTCTCGCTCAGCCGCGACGGACGCCTGACGCTCGCTCCCAAGGTCGATACACTGTTCTCGTCCGGGCAGGCTGTGGTCTGGAGCGTGGCCGAAGGCGCTAACGGTGTCCTCTACGTGGCCACCGGCCATCGTGGGCGCGTCTATCAGGTGGATCCCTCGGGCGCCAGTTCCCTGCTCTGGACCGCCGAGCAGCCCGAAGTCTTTGCCATCGCCACCGATCGCAACGGCATCCTGTATGCCGGCACCTCTCCGGACGGCAAGGTCTATCGCATCGAAAAAGGCAAGGCCACCGAGTACTTCGCGCCCAAGACCCGCTACATCTGGTCGCTGGCGACCGCCGCGGATGGCGCGCTGTATGTGGGCACCGGCGATCAAGGCAAGATCTACCGGGTCACATCCGCCGGCGCGGGCGAGCTGTATTACGATACCGGCCAATCGCACGTCACCGGCCTGGCCGTGGATGCGCAAGGGCGCCTGCTGGCGGGCACCGAGCCGAATGGCATTCTCTATCGCGTATCGGCCAAGGACAAGGCCTTCGTGCTATACGATGCCAGCCTGCCCGAGATCCGCGCCATAATTCCGCAGCCGGATGGAACCGTGTACGCGGCCGCTTTGGGCGGTTCGCTGGCCAAGCGCGCGCAGGCCGCCACGCAGGCCGCGCAGTCCGGATTGGGGAGCGCAGTCAACGTGCAAGGCGCACCGCAGACCGTTACCGTCGAAGCGCAGAACACTCAGCCCGGCGCCGAAATCAAAGCGCAGAGCGACCCCGCCAAGCTGACCCAAACCGCGCCTGCGCCGCAGGTGTCCACGCAGTTCACGCCCGCCCAGGATCTTGCCGGCGTGGAACGCTCGGCCATTTACCGGATCAACCCGGACAACACCGTCGAAACCCTTTGGAGCTCGAAGGAAGAAAACGTATACGACCTGCTGGCGCTGCCCAACCAGCTCCTGTTTTCGACCGACAGCAGCGGCCGCATCTACGGCTTGTCGCACGACCGCAAGATCACGCTGGTGTTGCAGACCAACGAAGGCGAAGCCACCCGGTTGCTCCCCTCGTCCGGTTCCGTGCTGGTGGCCACCGGCGATATGGGCCGCATTTACCGTCTGGGCGAAGGTCCCGGCGCTGCCGGCTATTACGAATCGCCGGTGCATGACGCCGGCATGGCCGCCCGTTGGGGCAGCCTGAGCTGGCGCGGCGAGACGGCCCCCTCCACCGAGGTGCTTTTCCGCACGCGCTCGGGCAATTCCGCCAAGCCCGACAAGACGTGGAGCGATTGGTCCGAGCCCCTGCACGATCCGGCTGCCTCCCGGATCGCCAGCCCCAATGCCCGCTACATTCAGTGGAAAGCGGAATTCTCCGGCGCGGGCGGCGCGACTCCGATTCTGGACAACGTGACGCTGGCCTACCTGCCGCAGAACTCGCCGCCCATCGTGAAGAGCATCAACGTGACCTTGCAGATGGCGCCGGCCTCGGCCATCAAGGCGATGCAGCAGCAGCCCATTTCGCCGTACACCGTGACCGTGACCGATACCGGCGATGCCAGCGCCGCGGGCGCCGCGGGCACACCCACCCAGACGCTTTCGCGCGCCGCCGCGCAAGAGATCACCATAAGCTGGCAGGCCGAAGATCCCGACGGCGACCGCCTGGTCTACAACCTCTATTTCCGCGCCGACGACGAGCGCCGCTGGATGCTGCTGAAGGGCGACCTGCACGAGAACGCCTTCACCTTCGATAGCGACGTGCTGGCCGACGGCAAATATTACTTCCGCGTGCTCGCCTCGGACCGCGAAGTGAATCCGCCCGCCACCGCGCGCGACTCGGACCTGACCAGCGCGCCGGTGATGATCGACAACACGCCGCCGGTGGTGACCATCGGTCCGGTGCGGCGGACGGGCACGACGGCCGAGCTGGAATTCGAGGCGCACGATGCCGCTTCGCCCCTGCGCCGCTGCGAGTATTCGCTCGACGCCACCGGTTGGGTGCCGCTCGAATCCGTCGACGGCGTGATCGACTCGCAGTTGGAGCGGTTTGTGCTGTCACTCGATAAGTTGACGCCGGGGGAGCATTTGGTGGTGATTCGGGTGTTGGATAGCGCCGGTAACGCGGGGCTGGCTAAGGTTGTGCTGCATTAACTATTGAGTCTCGCGTAATACGGTGACGGTTTTCGCGAGAAATGTGCCCCTCTGCATCGGGGCTGATGTGGGGCGGCCAAGCTTCGGGTGCCAGTGCCTGCCATGCGCAAGCCAATCGCGCAGCTTCAACGTTCCGCGAAAGTCGCCCACCCCCACACCTGCGTCTTTCAGCGCGCCCAGGATGTCGTCGTCTAAACGAATCTTATTGCCGCGCAGTTTGTGAGCCTCCCGGAAGCGCCTTGAGAGGTCGTCTTTCCTCCGTTCCCCTACGCGGGCGTTGAAGTCGATCCTCAGGATCGCCTCCGTAGTCGCGAGGAGTTCGAACATGATGAGCAATTCCAGTTGCCCTGTCTGTTCGTCGAAGAACTCCTCAACTTCGCGCGGCGCCAAGCCGATGAACAGCGACCCCTGCGAGCCGGGAGGCGCCACGCCAATGTCCCTGCCGGTCGCAAGGATTTGGAGTATGCGGCCTTGCTCTTCGCGGATCAGGCCCAACTGGAACTCAAACCACCGCCACACGGAATCGATATCCGGATCCTCGCGAGGCTCGAACGAATACCTCATGGCAACGGGAGCATGACGCGTTCCAGAGCATGTGTTAGCGATTCCCGATCGAACGGCGCCGTCCTTAGATGGGGAACGCGCTGAAGGACTATGGCCCAATCGCCCCGCTCGCCGTTTGTATTCCTTACAAGCGTGACCGTGTCGCGCCCACCCCGCATGTCCATTCGCCCCGCCGCGCCGACTACCAGCGCGCCCTTCGGACGGAATTCCACACGTTCGCCGCCGATAGTAAGTTCGAGCGCTGGAATCGTGTACGTCCCAATGTAGTCTTCGGTGACCTCCATCTCGAATGTGCGCACCGTGACGGCTTTGGATTCGATGGATTCCCGCAGCATGCTCTTGACGAGCGTGTAAAGATCCTCGACCGACCGGACGAAGCTATCCCTTTTCGCTTGCCAGTCGATCGGCGGCCCGGCTGCCTGCTCTTTTCTGCGAAGAAACTCGGCCAACTGATCGCTCATAATATTCCATCATACGCTCTCGACCGTCTCGGGAGCCGTGACTGACATCAGTTCTTTATCCGCCCCATCATCTGATACAGCCGTATCAAAGCCGTATCCATCACCACCTCCCCTGCGCCCACCGCTGCCGGAGACACCGCATTATCCGCTCCGTACCCGCCTTCCGCCACCGCCTCTATGGTCGGAAAATATTGGTGATAGCCATTCGCATATCCAAAGAAAAACAACTGCTTCACGCGCGCGCGCTGCTTCAGCCGGATGGCATGATTGCTGAAGAATTCGCCCGAGACTCCCACCAGCGCGATATCCCCATTCAGCAGCGCCACGGTCAGCCGCGGCCGAATCCCGTCGGCATACTCGTCGATGTAGTTCGGAACCAACTCGGGGAAGAACGCCTTCTGGTACATCGCCTTCACCACCGGATTGGCGAAATCGGTGCGCGCGCTGAAGCGCAGCCGCTCTTCCCGGCAGTCGAGCGACGGGTGCGCCACCTCTTGCGGACTCAGCGACTGCGCCAGCTTTACCGCTTCGCGCGCCAGCGCCTGCCCGAAGGCCTGGTAGCTCTTGTCCCCCCCGTTGGCCGATTGGTCGCCCGCGGCCCCTTGCATGAAGATGGCGGCCGCGCCCGTTTGTTTGGTCACCTCCGCTTTCAGCGCTCCCACGTAATCGGCCGAGAATTGCAGCGTGCTCGACGGCAGCATGGTCGGATGCGCGGCGAAGTTCACGAGGATCGCCACCGGCTTGCCTGCCGCGTCGTCGAAGCGCATCACGGCCAGTTCGCGATCGCTGGGCTTCGGCTCGATTTTGGTGTGCCGGTTGCGATTGAACCCTTCAAGCTGAACCGATCCCACGGCCATGCGCGCCGGCGCCAGCCGCGAGTTGGCCTCCACGATGGCCGCTACGATGCCGTCTTCCATCTGGCCGTAATAGCGCAGCGCCGCATCGAAGCGCCCTTTGCCCTTACCCTCTTCGTTGGTAAGTTCCAGGACTGGCCCATGGTGCGTGTGCGAACCGGCAATGATGGAGTTCTCGATCCCGGCCTGTTCTTTGATGCGCTGCCTGATCCGCTGCAGCGATGCTTCCGCGGGCGCGCGCCCGAGATCCAGCCCGACGATGGCGATCTTCTTGCCGCCGGCTTCGATCACCAGCGCATCGGCATACAGTGGGTCGAGCACGCCAACCGACAGCGCGTCGTGCCGGTCGCCGTAGCCCCACATCGGCATCGGCTCGCGCGGCGTGATGTCCCGCCGGCCAGCGCCCACTTCGAATCCCTGCCCCCATGCGCAAACGGCCCAAAGCGCCAGGAGGAGTTCAGCCAGCCATCGCGTGATTCGCATGACCAGGGATTCTATCAGAGTGCCGGGTCACAAGTGCTGTGCCGGCCTGCGGCCGGTGGACCGCCAGGCAATAAATCGGCAGGATCGGGATACCGCCCCCAGGGCCAATACTGTTCACTTTGGTGGGGCAGACCATCGCACTTTGTGGTCTGCCGCCTGCGGGGAGCGTTGGCAGGCGACATAAAACGATCGCCTGCCCCACCGAAACATCATTAAGTGAACAGCATTGCTCTTGGGGTAGACTATTAAAGAAGAGCCGGTTATCCGAAATTAGAATTCCGGCTTCGGAGAACAACCATGAAAACCGATTCCTCGCGTAGAAACTTCCTGGTGGCCGGACTGAGCCTGCCAGTTGCCGGGTTCGCGAACGCTCCCGCGTCGCAATCGTCTCCCACGCAGGCCCCCAGACCGGCATCGCCGGGGACCGCGGCGGTCCGCTACCGGACGTTGGGCCGGACCGGACTCAAGGTCTCGACCGTCGGTTATGGGTGCATGATTACGTCCGATTCGAGCGTGATTTCCCGGGCCGTCGACCTGGGCATCACCTATTTCGACACCGCGCGCGGGTACCAGAAGGGCAACAACGAGCGCATGGTGGGGGCTGCCCTGAAGGGGTCGCGCGACAAGATCGTACTGTCGAGCAAATCCGAAGCGAAAACCGCCCCGGATGCGGTGGCGGAGCTCGACACCAGCCTTAAGGAACTGGGCACGGACCACCTGGACATCTGGTACATGCACTCACGGGATACCGTTGCGGCCATTCCCGACGAACTGGTCGCGGTTTGGGAGAACGCCAAACAACAGGGGAAGATCCGCCATATCGGCATCAGCACGCACAAACCCAACGCCATTGTGGACCGCGTGCTGGCGGTGGGGAAGTTCGAGGTCATGCTGAGCACTTACAGTTTCGCGATTGGCACGGCCAACGACCCCGCCTATGAGAAGCTGACCGCCGCCGGCGTCGGCCTGGTGGCGATGAAGGTGATGGCGCCAGCCAGCCGCGCGTCCGGGTTCTCGGGCGTGCCTGGCTACCGGGCCGATCGCCTGGACCGCGTGCAGAAACCGGGTGGGCCGGTGGCGGCGCTGAAGTGGGTTCTGCGCGACCAGCGCTTTGCCACCACGATTCCCAGCATGACCGACATCGACCAACTGGAGATGAATTTCCGGGCCATGTCGGAGCCGTTCAGCGCGGCGGACGAGAAAGTGCTGGCCCGGATCGACGAGGACGTTCGCCCGCTTTACTGCCGCATGTGCTACCAGTGCACGGGCCAGTGCCCCAAGGGCGTGCCGGTTCCGGACACCATCCGCTACCTATCCTACGCCGATTTCTACGGGCAGTTCGCGCTTGGCCGGGAACACTTCCTGGCGCTGCCGGAAGAAGCCCGCGCCGTGCGCTGCCGCGATTGCGCCTCCTGCGAAGTGCGATGCCCCAACGGCGTCCACGTGGCGGAGCGCCTGGTGCGCGCGCAGGACCTGTTCGCGTAGTACGCGGGCGTAAACCGGCCGTCGCCGGCGCCACAATTGTAATGGGATTGATAGAAAGTTTGAATACAGTCCCTCTGTCGGATAGGTTAGAATAATAGAGAAGCAGTCTACCTCTCAGAGCAGCGAAAGACAATATGCCAAGAAAACGCATTTCCGAGAACGATCTAGTTATGTCCGCAGCCGCACCGCCGCGCCGCAAGCTCGCGAGCACCAAGCGCGCGAACCATTCCGCCTCACCGGCTGAGAAGCCGTCGGAGCCGGCCGCCAGCGCGGCTGTATGTGGGCCGTCCCAGGATGAAATCGCGCGTCTTGCATATTCCTACTGGGAAGCTCGTGGTTATGCCGGCGGTTCCTCCGAAGAAGATTGGCTCCGCGCCGAGCGGAAACTCCGCGGGAATTAAGCCGCCGCGGGCGTCGCCTGGGTCCCCAATCGCTACCGCGCCACCTTCACTTATACTTTCGCAGCACGGCCAGCAAGCGGCCCTGCACCTGGACGTCCCGGGCCGGAACCAGAATCGGCTTCAGCGCGGAATTGGCGGGCTGCAAGCGGACCATCTCTCCCGGTTCGCGGTATAGCCGCTTCAGGGTGGTCTCGTGCCCCGCCACGAGCGCCACCACGATATCGCCGTCGCGCGCCTCGGCGACTCGCTCCAGCAGGATGAGGTCGCCGTCGCAGATGTGGTCGTCGATCATGGAATTGCCGGTCACTTCGAGCGCGAAGGTGTTGCCGCCGGAGGCGAAGTCGGCAAAATTCAGCATCTCCCGCTGCTCGACCGACTCGACCGGGGCGCCGGCGGCGATGCGGCCCAGCAGCGGGATCTCCAGCGCCGGCGGTTTCGTGCGCCGCTGCTCCTGCACGTATTTGGGCGCCAGCTCCAGCGAACGGCTCTGGTTGAACCCGCGCTTCAAGTAGTTCTTGGCTTCGAGAACCGAGATGTGCTTGTGCACCGTGGCCAGCGAAGCCAGATCCAGGCCCCCCGCAATCTCTTCATAGCTGGGGCAGTAGCCGTTTTCGTCGATGAAACCGGCAATGAAATCCAGTACCTGCTTTTGCCGCTTCGTCAGTGCCATGTTAATCCCTAAAGCTATTGTGGGCGAACAAAAAGAGAAAAGCAAGGCCCTTGGCAGGGCGGCGGGCCCAGAGGGCACCCCGCCTCCGGCGCAGGATCCCTGCTCCACTGGAACGGGTAACGGTCAAAAACTCTCACCGCAGAACATATAGAGATTCCTGCGACCGGCCGATAGTCTCTGTTGGGCGACAGCGTATGACTTCGATTCAAAACTCCCTCAACGAGCTGGAACGGTGCCATGCGGCGAGGGACATGGTGCTGGATTGCTACCTCACGGCGATCAGGAACGTGGCCCACTACAGCGTCGAGTTGGATGAGGAAATCACCGCTCCGCATCGCCAGTATCTGACTGCTCTTGCCAGCGAGGTGGAGTCGGCGCAGCCGGAAGCCCTGGCCGAGAGCCGCGCCACGCTGCGCGGCCTGCTTCGCGACTACCGCGACAAGGCGGCGAAATACCTGGGCACGCTCCGGGAAGAGCTAGCCGGCACGGCGCGCGCACTCCAGGAGATATTGGACTCCCTCGCGCAGACCGACAGCGACCACGAACTGCAGCTTCGAGGGGAACTGGGCCGCCTGCGCGAGATCTCGAGCTCGCCGGATGGAAGCGCGGTACGCGCCGCCATATTGGCGGCGGCGGATAGCATCGAGCAGAGCCTCGAGCAGATCCGCCAACAGCATCAGCTTACGGTTTCCCAATTCCTGGTGGAAATACGCATGCTGCACAAGCGCATCGACTTGCTGGAGACCGCAGCGTCGCTGGACGACCTGACGAAGCTCTTCAAGCGCGATGAAATAGAGAGACAGATTGGTTCCGCGTCCGAGGGGCAGTTGTGTCTGCTGCTGGTGAGGGCGAGTGGGTTCCGGCAGGCGGAGTGCCAGTTCAACCGTGAGGTAGCCACGGAACTCGCTGCCGCTTTCAGCAAGCGCTTGCGGAACTGCCTT
>PMVV01000105.1 GCA_003166475.1 Bryobacterales bacterium
GATCTCTTCGATGGCGTCGGCCCGCTGGCCGGGGCGGGCTTTGGCGGTGAGGAAAAAGTTGATGGATTGCGGATAGCGGATGCGCGCGGTTTCGAGCGGGATGACAATCTGACGGTCGAGTCCGTTCTCTCCGAAGAAGCCGCCCTTGGCGGGCGCGAAGATGCCGGCTACGGTAAACTCGGCGCCGTCCAGGAACAAGGTGCGGCCGGCGCCATCGCCCGCCGGGAACAACGCTTCGCCCAGCGCGGAGCCGATCATGCAGACGCGCTGCCCGCGCAGTTCCTCCTCGCGCGTAAAGAACCGGCCCGCCTGCAAATCGCGCGGCGAGATGTCGTAGAGGTTGCGCGTCGCGCCCATGACGAAGATGTTGTCCGACTCGTATCCCGGGACCTTCACGGTGAGCACGTTCCCCGCCTGCGGGATGATATACAGACTCACGCCGACATCCTCAATCGAACGCACCAGGCTCTTGAGATACTCCGCGTAATCCGGGCGCAGCGCCTTGCGCTTGAGCTCCTTGGGGCGCGCACCCTGGCCGCTGGGATCGCCGCTGACCCGCGCCACGAATATGTTGTCCGGCCCGAACTCCTGAAAGAAATCGACGATGCCCTGGCGGAGGCCCGTGAGCAGCGAAGCGACCGTAACCACGGTGGTGATGCCGATCACGATGCCCAGAATCGTGAGTCCCGAGCGGAACTTGTGCGCCCACACGGCGCCCAGGGCCATGCCGAGCGTCTCGCCGGGGCTGACACGAATCGGTATGTTCATTCCGCGCGCAACGCAGCCACTGAGTCGAGGCGCGCCGCCCTCCTGGCGGGGTACCAGCCGGAAATGATGCCCACGGCGCTGGATACGAAGATGGAAAGCACCACATACCCGGCGGTCACCTTAAGCGTCGCGCCGAAAAGAGCGGAGAGGGCCATGGCAGCCAATGCGCCGCACATCAGGCCAATCAGCCCACCCGCCAGGGAAAGGATCACCGATTCGATCAGGAACTGCAGCAGGATATCGCCCTGGCGCGCGCCCAGGCTCTTGCGGATGCCGATTTCGCGGGTGCGCTCGGTCACGCTCACCAGCATGATGTTCATGATCACGATGCCGCCAACCACCAGCGAAATACTGGTGATGGGCACGACCACGGCGGCGATCACCCCGAGGACGCTGTCGACGAAAGAGCGGACGGAGTCCGGAGTAAGCGTATCGAAATTATCGTCTTGCCCCAGGGGTGTGTGAAAGTGGCTGCGCAGAGTTGCACGCGTGATGTCGAGTGCCGCATCCATGCTTAAAGCAGGGTTGCGGCCGGTGCCGGCGCGCGCCTTGCCGAATACGGCGGTGCCGCGCTGGCCGCCGTACAAGTCGTAGTAAACCGTCACGGGAATGTAAACCGGATTATCGAGGCTGCGGCCGAAAGACGAGCCCTGCCGCTCCAGCAGGCCGATTACGGTCATCTCGGTTCCCGATACACGGATGGTGCGTCCGATGGGCGAGTCTGCGTGAAAGATGGCGTCCCGAATGTCCTGTCCGATTACGGCGACCGGCCGGCGCAGGCGTTCTTCGTTCTCGGTGAAGAAGCGCCCGTCCTCGATGGGTATGTCGCGCATTTCCGGCAGCGTGGCAGACGCTCCCAGGATGCTCGCGCCTTCGTAGACCTGGTTCTCGCCTTTCACGTCGTCGGTGTGCTGCGCATAGGGGCTGTAGATGATGGAGTCGCCCGTGGCCGCCCGCAGATAGGCCACGTCGTCGGGTCGGATGCGCTTGTTGCGGCGCTGCTTGTCGGCCAGTTGCCGGCTGCTGAGCCGGCCCACCGAAGCGATCTGGGCGACCAGGAAACTGTCGGAGCCGAAGGCCTTGGCGGTGATGTTTTCGGCGTAGACGCCCAACCCGTCGATGGCCGCGCCCACCAGGATGACGCTGGCCACGCCGACGATCACGCCCAGCAGCGTCAGAAAGCTGCGCAACTTGTGCGCGCGGATCGAATCGAGCGCCAAGGAGATGGCTGTAGTGATGTTGGAAAAGGGGTTCACGCCGGGGGCTCCTTCCATTTTAGCAGGCGACCGCCAGGCAGTGCCAGCCGTTATGCAACATTCTTGTTGCGCAACAGCCGTGTTGTGCGACATAATTGTTGTATGCCGTGCAACTTCGTCGGGCCTCCAGTACGAGGGAGCGACTGCTACGGACGCGAGGCGTTCGTCAATCTGGTTTGGGAAAAGCTCAGCTTCGGCCATGTCCTGCTGGCATCGCCGCGCCGCTTCGGCAAAACCAGCGTGATGTATCGGCTCATCGACGAGCCGCGATGGGACTACCGCCTGGTGCATTGCGATCTCGAACACTTCCTGGAACCCGCCGATCTGCTCACGGCCCTGGTGGTGCAACTCTCGCGCGACGACGTCCTCTCGAAGATTGCGTCCGCGCTCAGCTACGTGCCGAAGAAGGCGTGGCAGGGATTCCGCGCCAACGTGGAGGAGATCGAGGTCCACAAGCTGAAGCTGAAGCTCAAGGAGCAGATTCAGCCGCGTTGGCAATCGAGCGGCGAAGAACTCTTCGACGCCATCGCGAGGAGTCCGGAAACCGTAGTGTTCCTGCTAGACGAGTTTGCCGTGATGATCGACGAGATGGCCCACCTGGAAGCAAGGCGCGAAGACGCGCGCCTTCTCCTGCGATGGCTACGCCAGCTCCGCCAATCGCCGCGCATCAAGAACGTGCGGTTCCTGGTGGCCGGATCGATCGGCATTGGGAATGTCCTCAGCAATCTCGGGGAAAGCGCGTCCATGAACGACTTCGAGCACCTAAAACTACAGCCGTTTTCCGATCCAATGGCGGATCGATTCCTGCAAGCGCTGTCGGAATCGCACGATATTCCTTTGTCGGCCGCCGTGCGGAAGAAGGTGCTGCAACTCATCGGGACGCCCGTGCCGTACTTCCTGCAAATCATGTTTTCCGAAATTGCGAAGGCCTCGAAGGAGCGTGGAATCGCGCCAACGCCGGCAGCAGTGCAGGCGCTTTATCAAGACACCGTGCTGGGAGTGGACTGCAAGCCCTATTTCGACCACTACTACGGCCGGATGCGCGAACACTACGACGAGCAGGACGAAAAGGCGGCCAAGACCATACTGCGCACGATCGCTAATCTGGGCGCAGTGAAGCGGGATACATGCTACCAGATCTACCGGAGGGAGTGCGAAGGAGCGGATATCGAGCGCTTCAACGGCCTAATGTCGAATCTGGAAAACGATTTCTACGTCGGATTCAACAGCCGGCAGAGCGCGTATCAGTTTTCGTGCAAGCTGCTGCGCGATTGGTGGCTGCGGCATTACGGGATGGAGGGCTGAAGTGGAACTCTACTACAACCCCGAGCAGATGCCGGACGCGGAAATCAAGCAGACCTTCGTGGGCCGCGAGCCGATGCTGAAAGAACTGCTGGCCCTCGTCCGGCGCCAACCGCAGGGCGCGGGCGTGCAGCACGTGTTGCTGATAGGCGCGCGTGGCATGGGAAAAACCACCATGCTGCTCATGCTGCGATTCGCCGTGTTGGATGGCGATCTGCACAAGAAGTGGCAGCCGGTGCGGTTTCCCGAGGAGTCCTACGCCGTAACGGATCTGGCCGATTTCTGGCTGGCGGCCATCCGGCACTTGGCATACGAGACCGGCGACACGGAACTGGCCGCGCGCGGCGACGCTCTCCGGAGCGAATTCAGGCCCTCCGTCGATCTAGCCGGTGCGGGGCTGGCCACTTTGAAAGACTGGAGCCGCCAGCATGCCAAACGCCTGTTGTTGCTGGTAGACAACCTGGATATGGTGCTGGGCCAGATCAACAACACCAGGGAGAATGCCCGGCTCCGTGACGCGCTAATGAACGACGGCACGTTTATGCTGGTGGGCGGGGCGACGTCGTTCTTTCACGAAGCGCGGGCGTACGATCAGCCGCTCTACAACTTCTTTAAGACGTGGAATCTGGATTCGCTCGATGGCGACCAGATCAACCAGTTGCTCCTGCGGCGGGCGGAGGCGGACAAGCGCGCGGATTTCGAGCACCAGCTTAAGCAAAACGAGGCACGAATCAAGGTTCTGCATTATTTCACGGGCGGCAATCCCCGCCTGGTGTTGATGCTGTACCGGATTATCGCGAGCTCGGACTTGATCGACGTGCGGCGCGGTTTGGAGAAGCTGCTGGACGAAGTGACTCCTTACTACAAGGCTAAGATCGAGAGCTTGCCGCCGCAGCAGCGCAAGATTCTGGATCATATTGCGCGGGTGAGTGCCCGCACGGGCTCCGGGCTGACGCCGACCGAGATAGCGGCGGAAACCAGGCTGCCGGTGAATCAGGTGACCTCGCAGTTGAAGCGCCTGTCGGGCCTGGGATACGTGCGCGCGGCAAACGTGCGGGCTAGAAGTTCGTGGTATTCGCTGGCGGAGCCACTGTATGCGATCTGGCACCAGATGCGGTTCGGACGAGAGAGCCGGGAGCGGATGGCGTGGCTGGTGGAGTTCCTGAAGGCGTGGTATTCGAGCCGGGAGATGATGGATGAGACCGAGCGGCTAGCCAACCAGTTTGCGGAGTTGATGCGGGTGGGGGAAAAGGCGTCGGCCACCGCGACGCTGGACTACCGGCGATATCTCGCGGACGCGATGAGTGGGCGATTCAGGGGGAGTGTGACGGATCGCTTCGTCAACGACTGTCTGGACGCAGAGGAAGTAGATCGCGTCCGAGAGATGATGCGCAGCGACGGCCTGACCCAGTTGTGTACCGAGACGCTGAAGCGACTCAGAGAGAACGGACTCATAACTGCCCGTCAGACCGAGTTGGAGGAGACCCGGCGTCGGCAGTGGATCGCTCGGCTTGGAAAGGCCCCTGGTCCTGAGGCGGTCCTACAGGTGCTTGATCCTCGGGGTGTGCCCCTGCACGAGAATCCCTATCTGTGGGTCGTTCGAGCGGCCGCCTTGCACGAACTTGGGCGGGATGAGGAAGCGCTCGAGGATCTTGAGACGGGTGCCCGATATGTTTCCGAGGCGATGCTTGAGGCCCGTTTGAAGGCCGCAGTGCTATTCAACCTGCACCGGCTCAGCGAGGTGATCCACGTTCTTGGCCGCCATCGGGACGCCTTCGCGGAGGACCTGTGGGCACAACACACCCTCGCCGTTTCGTCCGCAATGCTTGGAGACTTTGACAAGGCGGCCACGGTCTGCCAGGCTGTGTTGGCGCGAGGGGAAGACCCAGCTTTCGAGAACCTCCTCGCGGAACTGCCCTGGTGGCGCGAGCAATTTGGAGATCCGATAGGACAATTCGCCTTCCTCGCATCTTTGGGCGCCCTAGCCGAGGCCCGCATAATCTGGAATGGGACGATCCAAGGAACCATCTCTACCGCAGAACTGCTCCCATGGCTCGTCGCTATAATCGATCAGAGAAATCTCCACTTCATCCGCGCATTAATTCGCCAATCGAACCTAGACGAAGCACTCCTCCCTCTGGTAGCCGTGCTGGATTATTTCGAGACCGGCGACCGGAGCCCAATTGAGAAGTTCTCCTCGGAGGTTCGGAGGATAGCAGAATTCATCCTGACGGAGCTTCAGAAGAAGCTGCCCGCGACCGCCAAGCATTCAATGCACACGGCGCATGCATAAAACGTACATAACCATCCGCTAACCCCAAGCAGCCTATCCCTAACCCATTGACCCGTGGTATCTTGCCAACACCGGCGCCGCGGCGTGCGCCGTGCATTGATACCGGGCATGGCACACGGCGGATTCAAGGACGTACTCAAAAACGGCGGTTTCCTGGCCTTCCTCTGGACGCAGTTTCTCGGCGCGTTCAACGACAACGCCTACCGCATCATTGTCTCGCTGCGCGCCGTGCACATTGTCGCCCAGGCCGATGAGAGCGGCAAGTACCTGGCGCTGGCGGGCGCTATCTTCGTGCTGCCGTCGCTGCTGTTCACCGGGTACGCCGGCCAACTCGCGGACGCCATCAGCAAGCGCAAGGTCCTGATCGGCGTCAAGATTTTCGAGATCGCCGTGATGGCCCTGGGCATCCTGGTATTCTTCTCGCACAGCGTGGCCTTGATGTTCGTGGTGCTGTTCCTGATGGCCGTGCATTACACCGTGTTCAGCCCGGCCAAGTATTCCATCGTGCCCGAGCTGGTCTCCGACCGCGACCTATCGAGGGCCAACGCCCTGCTGGAGATGACCACGCTGGTGGCCATCGTGCTCGGCACGTCGGTGGGACCGTTCCTGTTTACGGCATGGAAGACGGCCGAATGGAAGATCGGCGTAGTGCTGACCACGGTCGCGGTGGTGGGCTGCCTGACCAGTTTCCGCATCACGCGCGTGCCGGCCGCGGGCGCCCGCGCACCGTGGCGCTTGAATCCGCTCGCCGAACTGACCGCCGGGACCAAGCATCTGCTGCGCGACCGGCCTCTGTGGCTTGCGGTGATGGCCATCTCCTACTTCTGGTTCCTGGCGCTGCTGTTCCAGATGGACCTGGTGCTATTGGGCAGCGAGACGCTGCATGCCAGCGACCGGGTGGTGGGACTGCTGATGACCTGCCTGTCGCTGGGGATCGGAGCGGGCAGCATGCTAGCGGGCCGGCTCTCGGGCGACAAGGTGGAGATCGGACTGGTGCCGCTCGGGTCGATTTTCATGGGCGTGTTCAGCCTGGGGCTGTACGCCGCGCGGGGTTCGTACGCCGCCTCGGTCGTGATGCTGTCGTTGTTGGGCATCGCGGCGGGTGTGTTCTTCGTGCCGCTGAACGCTTACCTGCAGCAGCGCAGCGAGAGCGGCGAGAAAGGCCGCATCATCGCCACCAACAACATTTACAACACGCTGGGAATGCTGCTCGCCACCGCGGTGTTCTATGTCTGCCACGATGCGCTGCACATCAGCCCGGCGCACGTCATCCTGACGTTCGGTTTCGTGAGCCTCGGCATCACGGCGTACATCGTCACGGTGGTGGACGATTTCCTGATCCGCTTCCTGCTGTGGTTCCTCACCCACACCATCTTCCGCATCCACATCGTCGGTCAGGAGAATGTGCCGTTCCGCGGACCGGCGCTGCTGGTATCCAATCACATGTCGCACGTGGACGGCTTTCTGGTGGGCGCGTGCGTGCAGCGCTTCATCCGCTTCATGGTGTGGAAACCTTATTACGAGATGAAGGCGCTCAACTGGTTCTTCCGCAAGACCCATGCGATTCCGGTAGGCGGCGGGCGCGATGCCGTCGAAGCGATTCGCGCGGCGCGCCAGGAACTGGCCGCGGGGCACGTGGTGTGCATCTTTGCGGAAGGCGCCATCAGCCGCACCGGGAACATCCTGCCGTTCAAACGCGGCATGGAAAAAATCATGGAGGGCATCGAAGGCAACGCCGTGCCCATCATCCCGGTGCACCTGGACCGCCTCTGGGGAAGCATCTTCAGCTTCGAGCGCGGCCGTTTCTTCTGGAAGTGGCCCAAGCGCATTCCGTATCCCGTGACGGTTTCTTTCGGCAATCCGATGCCGGCGAATTCCACCGCGCATGAAGTGCGGCAAGCCATCCAGGAGCTGGCGGCGGAAGCTACGGCGCATCGCCAGACCGCGGGCGATACGCTGCCGCGCCGGTTGATCCGCAGCGCGCGCCGCAACTGGAGCCATTTCGCCATGGCCGATTCCAGCGGACGCGAGCTGACCTACGGGCGCATGCTCACCGGCGGCGTGCTGGTGGCCAACTGGGCGCGCTCGCGGCGGGACGAAGAAATCATCAGCGTGCTACTGCCGCCCAGCGTGGCGGGCGCGCTGGTAAACGTGGGCGTCACGCTGGCGGGCCGCGTTCCGGTGAACCTCAACTTCACGGCGGGGCCGGAGGCCATGGCGGCGGCCCGCGAGCGATGCGCCATCCGCACGGTGGTGACCTCACGCGTGTTTCTGGCCAAGGCGAAGATCGAAGCGCAGGAGGGCATGGTCTTCGTGGAAGACATCCTGGCGCGCGCGGGTAAAGTGGCGCGGCTGCGGGCGTTGGCGGCTGCGCGATTTGCGCCGGCGCGTCTGCTCGCGCGGGCGGCGCGGCCGGAAACACTGGCGACCGTCATCTTCTCCAGCGGCAGCACCGGCATTCCGAAAGGCGTGATGCTCTCGCACTACAACGTGCTGGCGAATATCGATGCGATGGCGCAGCTTTTCCGGATCGGCGAGCGCGACCGCATCGTCGGCGTGCTGCCCTTCTTTCATTCGTTCGGATATACGGTGACGATCTGGTTTCCGCTGATCGCGGGATGCGGCGTGGTTTACCATCCGAATCCTACGGATGCGAAGGCGGTCGGCGAGCTGATCGCCAAGTATCGCGCGACGTTCCTGCTTTCGACGCCGACATTCTGCTCTGGGTACACGCGCAAGTGCTCCCCGGAAGAATTCGCCAGCCTGCGATTCGTGCTGGTGGGCGCGGAGAAGCTGCGCGAACCCATCGCCGCGGCGTTCCGCGAAAAGTTCGGCGTGGAACTGCTCGAGGGATACGGCTGCACGGAGATGGCGCCGGTGGTGGCGGTGAACGCTCCCAATTTCCAGGCCGGCAAGGATTCGCAATTGGGCAACCAGCCGGGCACGGTGGGGCATCCGTTGCCGGGCGTAGCGGCGCAAGTGGTGGACCCGGCCACCTTCGCGCCGCTCCCGCCCAATCACGCCGGGCTGCTGCTGGTGAAGGGATCGAACCGCATGATCGGTTACCTGGGCGAGCCGCGGCGCACGGCAGAGGTGCTGCACGACGCGTGGTATATCACGGGCGATATAGCGGCTATCGACGACGAAGGGTTCATTCACATTACCGACCGGCTCTCGCGCTTCACCAAGATCGCGGGCGAGATGGTGCCGCACCTGCGGATCGAAGACGCCATCGCCAATGTGTTGGGCGCTGCGCCTTGCGCGGTGACTGCGGTAGCCGACGACCGGCGCGGCGAGCGGCTGGTGGCGCTGTACGTACACGAGATGGAGCCTGCGGAATTGTGGCATAAGCTCGCGGAGACGGATCTGCCGCGTTTGTGGATTCCCAAGCGGGAGAATCTATATCGGGTCGAATCGCTTCCCCAACTCGGCACGGGAAAACTGGATCTGCGCGGATTGAAGATGCGCGCGGAGGAGTTAGTGAGTGCGTTATGGAAATCGTCCTCATCTTTGGTTTGATCGTGGTATTGGTGATCCGGTGGGCCGTTATGCGGGACCGCATGGCGCGCATGGAGTCGTCCATCGCGGAGCTGACCGGGCGCGTCGACGCCCAGAGCCAGTCGTTGGCGGAGATGTACCGCAAGAGCCAGGCGCCGGCAGCGCCGCCAGCGCCAATGCCTGTGGCGCCCGTAGTCGAACCACCAAGTGGGGCAGGCCCCCGGCCTGCGCGGGTCCCCTGGACCCGCCCGCCCGAACCCCCGCCAGAACCCGCCCCTACCCCCGCCTCGCGCGAATGGGAAGCCATCCTGGGCGGAAACTGGCTCAACAAGCTCGGCGTGTTCGTACTGGTAATCGGCCTTGCCCTGCTGCTGCGCTATTCGTTCACGCAGTTCGGGCCACTCGGGCGTGTGACCATCTGCCTGACGGCAAGCCTCGCCATGTTGGCAGCCGGTGCCATTCTCGAATCCAAGGATCGCTACCAAGTCTTCGCGCGCGGCCTGTTGGGCGGCGGCTGGGCGGCGCTGTATGTGACGGTCTACGCCATGCACGCGGTGGAGGCGGCGCGCGTGATCGAGAGCGCCGTGGTGGGCGCCATCCTGCTGCTGGCAGTGGCTGTGGGGATGATCGTGCATTCGCTGCGCTACCGCTCGCAGACCGTCACGGGACTGGCCTATTTCGTGGCGTTCGCCACGCTCGCGATCACCGACATGACCTCGTTGCCCTTTCTGGCGCTGGTCCCGCTGGCGGCGTCGCTGCTGTATGTGGCGCACCGCTTCAAGTGGTTGCGGATGGCGCTGCTCGGGCTGATCGCCACCTATGCCGTGGTGGTCATTCGCGGCGACACCGGCGCGCCGCTGTGGCAGGCGCAGACGATCTTCATCGTGTACTGGCTGCTGTTCGAAGCCTTCGACGTGTTGCATCCGGAAGCCTGGCTGTTGCCGCTCAACGCCGCCGGATTCCTGGGGCTATCGGTGCTGAAGTGGCAGACCGCCGCGCCGGACCGGCTCTGGATCCTGCTGGCAGCCTGCGCGGGCGCCTACGTGGTGAGCGCCGTGGCGCGCATTCGCTCGGGCAAATGGCACGGTGCTGCAACCCTGACCGCGGCGCTGGCGGCGGGCGCTATCTTTCAAAAGCTCGATCGCCAGTGGGTGGCGTCGGCATTGGTGGTGGAGGCGGAGTTGTTCTACCTGGCCGGGATCAGGCTGCGCGCGCCGTATCTGCGCTGGCTGGGCACATCGCTGTTCGGCGTGGAGGCGCTGCGCCTGTTGGTAAGCGACATGTGGGCATTGCCGGTGGGGCAGTGGGCGCCGGTGGCATCGCTCGATGCCGTGGTCTTCTATGTGAATCGCGCGCTGTGCGCGGCGGACCGGTTCTACGGTTACGCGGCAGCCGGCATGCTGGCCCTCGTGATTGGGAAGAAGACGCAAGATCCATACCGCAGCGTGTTGTGGCAGGCCGTGGCGGCCGGCGCGTTTGCGTTTGGCTGGTGGCGGCGACTGTTTGATTTTCGTTTGCAGGGATACCTGCTGCTGGCGGTGGGGCTGGCCGGAACCGCGGCGGAGATGCGTGACCTGCCGCTGGCGGTGGCGGCCAGCGTTAGCTACGCGGCGGCGCTGTGCGCGCTGTGGTCCGGGGCGGATCGCTTTGCGGAAGACGAGCGCGGCCTGCTGCGGATGGCCGGGGCCGGCGCGGCTGTGGCTGCGTCGATGGCGCTGGTGTGGCGCCTGGTGCCTGGCGAATACCTGGGTGTCGGCTGGATGGCGCTGGCGGCGTTAATCCTGGAACTGGGACTGCGGCGCCTGCCGGACGATTTCCGGCGCATGGCATACGCGGCGGCGATCGTGGGCGCGGGCCGCGTCTGGTTGTTCAATGTGGTGGGTCTGCACAATTCCGGCCCGTGGGATCTCCGGCTGATGCCCGCGTGGGCCGCGCTATTGGCTTACGCCATCGCCGTGCGCGCCCGCCGCGAGGAAGGCGGCATATTACTGATCGGGGCGTCGTCCATCGGACTGGCGTTCGGGGTCATCGCTTTGTGGGCTTTGCTGCCGGCGGAGATGGTTGCCGCGGCCTGGGCCGTCGCGGCGCTGGCGCTCGTGCTGGCCGTGCGCCCGTGGAAGCGCGACGTGTTCGCCTGGCAGGCCTGCGCGGTCGCGGCGATGGCTTGCCTTCTTGCGATGGCCAGCCTGCCCTTCACTTCGGCCGCCGTGTGGGGAACCTGCGCGGCGATCGTCTGCTTTTATGCTGCGCAACTGGCGTCGGACCGCGCCAGCCAGCGGCGGCTGTATTTCTCGCTGCTGGCGACCACGCTGCTGACGCTGTTGCTGTATTACCGCATCTCGGGCAGCCTGCTGACGATGGCCTGCGGTACTGAGGGAGTGATCCTGTTGGCGTCGGGCTTTCCGCTGCGCGACCGGGTGCTCCGGATCTCGGGCCTGGCGCTGCTGCTGGCCTGCATCCTGAAGCTGTTCGTGTGGGACCTGCGCCACCTGGAGACGCTGCCGCGCATCTTCTCGTTCATCGTCCTGGGAGTGATCCTGCTGGGCGTTTCGTGGATCTACACGCGCTTCCGGGAGCGGGTGGCGAAGTTTCTGTAATGGTGCGTGCGGCGAGAATGCGCGAGTTCTTATGCGGCGGGAGGAATCTCGATCTCCCGGGCCAGACTGATGGGAGGAGGCACGGGCTCGCCAAACTCGCGGAGTGTCCGGAGGTGGCCCTGGATCGCCTCCTGAATGTTCCGCTCGGTCTCCTCACTCAAGGGTCTTTCCCGTCGTGATGCATCCTGGCAGATCGGGAACGTAAGCCGCCCAATTGCTCTCGGCTTGCTCAAAAATGACCGCGCATCTCTGGCTCATGGTTTCGTCTCCAACCCAGCGGCCTGCGTGCTTGTAGTGATGGTGGCTACCTGTCGTCCGGACGTGCCGCCAGCCATCCATCTCAACGAGCCGCACCAAATCGCGAACCTTCACCAGTCCTAATTGTAGAGCCAGAGGCCGCGGGCCGGAAGCGACCGACGATGGACCGCCCCGCTTGGAGGGCAACCACCCGCGATTATGGCCGTGTCTGGCGCTCGCGCGCCAGGCGATCGGCCAGGAACACTTTAAGCAGAGACTGATACGGAACGTCGCGCCGGTTCGCGAGTACCTTGAGGTCCTCGATCATGGAGACGGGCAGCCGCAGCGATATCGTCCTTAGCGACGGCTTGAGATGCACGAGCTTCTGGCGCTTTCCCGATTGCCAATCTACGTACTCTGTCGAATCCGCAGTGGCCCAAAATTTCCTTTCGTCGTCTTCGTTCTTGAACTCAGGAAGTTTTTTCTTCATATCTAGCGTAAGTCCCCGTTTCGTTCCGATTCATGTCCCTGGCCGAAATCACGCGTATGAGCTTTCGCCGGACCGTGAAGACCACAAACAAGAGCCGGCCAGCGGCGGTCTGCCCGAGGGCGTAGCGTCGCTTCTCGCTTTTCGAATGGCGCACATCGCTCCGCACCACAAGGGGATCGTGAAAGAAAATGTCCTCGGCTTCCTCCGGAGTCACTTGGTGCCGTTCCCAGTTCTTGTGAGTGTTGGCTTCGTCCCAGTCAAACCCGGTACAATTCTCCAACGGATCCACTGCTGCCACAGCTTCAGTATACGACTATCGTATACGTCTGGTCCGTGCCCTGCAGCCAGGCTTCTGCGATCCTGGAAGCCGGGGAACTTCCACACGTGCCGCGCAGTCCAATACAGCGTGCGCCCATCCGCCTTCGTGGGTATGTTGATCGTTGCCAGCGCGCAGGCCGGCGTGATCCGGCCGCTCTCTATTGACGCCTTGGCCGCAGCGCCCGCAGTAGTGGTCTGCCGTGTCGAAAGAGTCGCTTTAGGACCATTTGTGCCGGCTCAAAAAGGCGCCCGCCCGACTGCCACACGCCATTGCACCGCGACTCTGCGCGTTTTGCGAGCGGTCCCTGAGTTCCCGGCAGCACGCATCTACCTGAGCCATTTTTGCAACGGACCGCACTTCGCCATGAGGAACGGGCACCCCGCGTATCCGAATCTGGAAGCCGGCAGAGCCTACGTCTTCCCGCTGGTCCCGCACGGAGCCCAGTGGAGGCTGATCGCCGACGAGGGCTGGGGGCTGGTCGTGCCGGCGATCGAAGCGGACCCGCCGGGCGCGCGGCTCGCCTCCAAACGGGAGTTCATCTTCCGGGAGATCACGAACACCCTGCTTCACGGCGCCTATGCGGATCTCTACCGATTCAGTTCCTACATGCAGTTTCGGTACGCCAAGGAGCTGAACGACGAGATCATGGCGGCGCTGGTCGCGGCGCTGCCGCCATGCGACCCGCGCTGGCTGGACATCTCGGCCGCGCTGCTGGCCACCTCTCCTAGACGGCTGAGCGACATGGCGGCCGGCGGAAATCCGCATGATCTGTTCCCGGACGCGGTCGCGACTCTGGCCGCCCGCACATTCGAGGAGGCACCGGAGGAGCGCCGCAGGGAGGGCATTCTCCGCGACATGCTGCAACATAGCGCCGTCCACCCGCAGGCCTCGGTGTCCGTCTTGTTGCCCGAGTTCAAAGACGATCCGTTGCTGCTGAAGCTGCTGCCGGCGTACCTGGAACAGCATCAAGATGGCGCCGTAGCCATCGCGTGCGCACTGGTAGCCTACGGCAAGGTCGCATTGGAGGATGTCACGTTCGATGCCGCGCTGAAGGTCTTGCGGGACAAGCGTGCGGGCTACGCCGACGTGAACGGCGCCATCAGTCTGCTGATCCACCGTGGGAGCGACGTGCAGTTCGAGGGGTACCTGGCGATCCTGAACGACGTAAAGGTTCACGACCGAAACCGGTACGATGCGATGTGGCAACCAGCATGGGAGGATAAATCGCCACGCATCCTGCGAATTCTAGCGGTGCTTTTGGACGATCCGCGGAGGACTTCGCCGTGGGACGACGTGCGTAACTGCGATTTCGCCGGGTTTTTGCTGGAGAGATTTTCAGGCGAGAAGTTCGGTTACAAGCCGTGGGATAAGATGCCGCTGGACGAGCGCAACGCGGCTCTGAAACGGGCGCGCGCCTGGATGAAGTATGCGCTCAACGGCGCGCATTAGCCGGCGAGTTCGATCTCGATCTTCTTGCCGCCCGCGTCCATCTTCACGATGCGGAAGCTGCGGATCTGCCCGGCCCGCGCCGGCTCGCGCTTGCCCGCGCGCTGCCCGGACCCCGCGCCGCCCTTCCACTTCGCCGACAACATCGAAGAAAGCGAACTGACGTCGGTCTGGGACTGGGCTGCTTTCTCCTCCGCCTGGCCCGCCTCCGCGCCCGCGACTTTGCAAGGCACCTGGATGCCTTCGCCCAGTTCCACCTTGGCGCGCCCGCCGGAAACGTCCGCGATGCGTCCGGTCACCACGTCGCCTTCCTTGTGCTCGGCGATGTACTCGTCGATGCTGGTGGGCTGAAGCTGTTTCATGCCCAGGCGGATGCGGCGGCGCTCGGTGTCCACTTCCAGAATCTGCGCGCGCACCGTCTGGCCCGCCCGGAGCACGTCCTGCGGATGGTTGATGCGCTTCTCCGCAGTGATGTCGCCCACGTGGATCATGCCCTCCACGCCCTCGGCAATCTGCACGAACGCGCCGAATTTCGTGAGGCTGACCACCGGCCCTTCGATCACGCCGCCCACCGGATATTTCTGCTGCGCATCCGCCCAGGGGTCGCCCAGCGCCTGCTTCAATCCCAGTGAGATGCGCCGCTCCCCGGGGCTGACATGCAGGACCACGGCCTCCACCGAGTCGCCCGGCTTCACCACGTCGCTGGGCTTGCGCGCCTTCTTCGACCAGGACATTTCCGAAAGGTGGATCAGTCCTTCCACGCCCGGCTCCAACTCCACGAACGCGCCGAAATCCGTCACGCGCGTGACCGTGCCGCGCACCCGGTCGCCGGTCTTGAACTTCTCGCCAACCTGTTCCCAGGGATGCGGCTGAAGCTGCTTCAGCCCGAGCCCGATGCGCCGCTTGGCCGGGTCCACTTTCAGGATCTTGACATCCAGCTCCTGGCCCACCGAGAGCACGTCGGCCGGTTTATTGATGTGGCCCCAG
The DNA here is from genome assembly GCA_003166475.1 of Bryobacterales bacterium. GTDB lineage: Bacteria > Acidobacteriota > Terriglobia > Bryobacterales > Bryobacteraceae > Bog-159. Next base: position 15,194 of record PMVV01000105.1, read on the forward strand.
GAAATGTCGGCCACGTGCAGCAGTCCATCCACGCCGCCGATGTCGACAAACGCGCCGTATTCGGTGAGGCTGCGGACGGTGCCGTGCATCACCGCGCCTTCCTGCAGATCCGTGAACAGCTTCTGGCGGGCGACCGCTTCTTCCTCTTCCAGCACCGCACGCCGGTCCACCACCACGTCTTCGTCGGCCACGTCCAGCTTGATGATGCGGCAGGTGATCTCTTGGCCCACCAGCTTTTCCATCTCGGGTACGTCTTTAGCGCCCGACCGCGACGCGGGCATGAACGCGCGGACGCCCACGTCCACGCTCAGGCCGCCCTTCACCACGCCCGAGACCACGCCCGCAATGGAGCGCTTTTCGCCGAATGCGGCTTCCAGCGACGTCCAGTCCTTGGGCCGCTCCACGCGTACTTTGGAGAGATCGTAATAACCCTCCTCGTTGCGCCCCTTGATGGACACCGGGAACTGGTCGCCTACCCGCACGCTCACCGTGCCGGATGCGTCTTTGAACTCGGCTACCGGCATGACGCCTTCGATCTTGTGGCCGATGTCGACGAAGACCTGCTCCGGCGAAACGGCTACCACCGTGCCGGTGAAACCCTGGCCGCCGGCTTCGGGTTTATGTGTGTGGGAATGTTCGTATTGGGACAGGATGTCCGCGAAGTTTTCGCCGTGTTCGGGCATGGTTGGCGCATCATCCTGTTCCAGCGTGGTGTTGTTGGGCATGAGACTACCTAATTATTGTGGCATAATCCGGTCTGGGATCGCATCGTGGCAAAGATTGAATGGTGGCGGCGCGCGGCGCTTTGGATTCGGCCGCAGGATGTCGTGTGGCTGCTGCTCTTCTCGGGCATGATCGTCTTTAACCAGACGGGCGAACCCTCCGAAATAGCCATGCTCGTGGCATTGGCCGCCGTGCAGATTCTGGAGCCGAAGCTGCCGTTCCTCTCCAGCCAGCGCGGCATCGTGTGCTGGATTCTACTCAAGCTGCTGCTGAGCTATCTGCTGATCGGCTACACCGACGGCGTGAGCAGCAGCTATTACTGGCTTCTCCTGCTGCCCATGATCTCGGCGGGATCTTCGCTGGGCGTGCTGGGGACGCTGGTGGTCACGTTGCTGGCCTGGGGCGTTTATCTTTCGTTCCTGTTGCGGATCGATTGGAACCGCTTTGTCATTGAGGCGCCGGAAAGACGTGAGCTGGCGTTGCGCGTCATCTTTCTGGCGGTGGCCGGCAACCTGACCAACACATTGGCCGAAGCGCGGCGCCGGCAATTCGCCAAGACCAAAGCCGTGGCCGACCAGCTTGCAGAAGCTAATCGCAACCTGCAGCAGGCCGAAGAAGCCGTGCGCCGGTCCGACCGGCTGGCCGCGCTCGGCCAACTCGCGGCTGGCCTGGCGCACGAGTTGCGCAATCCGTTGGGCACCATTCGCGCCTCGGCCGAGATGCTCAACCGCAGCGTCGCTTCGGAAAACGAAGTGGCGCGCGAAGTGGCCGGCTTCATTGCCGAGGAAGTGGACCGCACCAATTCGCTGGTCACGCGCTTCCTGGATTTTGTGCGGCCGCTCGAATTGCGGCCGGCGCCGGCTGACCTGGCCCAAGTGCTGGACCGCTCGGTCGCCATGGTGGAGCGGGAAGCCGCCGCGCGCGAGGTGACCGTTTACAAGAACTACTCGCCGGACATTCCGCCGTTCCCGCTGGACGCGGAGCTAATGGAGCGCGTCTTCTACAATCTGCTGGCGAACGCCGCGCAGGCCACGGCACCGGGTGGCGCGGTCACCGTCAAGACCCGCCCGGTGGACGGCAACGCCGAGATCTCCGTGATCGACCGCGGCTCGGGCATCGATCCTAAACTGATCGACACCATCTTCAATCCCTTTTTCACCACCAAGCCCGATGGCGTGGGTCTGGGGTTGGCCATCTGTTCGAAGATTGTCGACCAGCACGGCGGCAAGATCGCGGTCGAGAGCCAGCCGGGCAAGGGCAGCGTGTTCCGCGTATATCTGCCCCTAGCGGAGGCCGTATCCGGATCGAAACCGAAAGACTGAACCTCTGCCAGTGGGAGGCGGACGACTGGCTGGCATTCCGCGCCATCGCCGCCGACCCGGATGTGATGCGCTACATCGGCGATGGCACGCCCTGGCCCGAGGAGCGCTCGCGGCAGTTCGTGGAGCGCCAGATCGCCCTATTTGACCAGCGTGGATTCTGCCTGTGGAAACTGGTAGCGCGGCTGCACAACGAAGCCCCCGTCCCGATCGGATTCTGCGGCCTGCAGCCCCTTCCTGAATCGGAGGAGATCGAAATCGGCTGGTGGCTGGCGCGCGCCTGGTGGGGCCGCGGCTTGGCCACGGAAGCGGCGCGGGCGGCTCTGCGCGACGGCTTCGAGCGGGGGGGGGCCTGGAGCGCATCGTAGCCATCGCACAACCGGCAAACACCGCTTCGATCGGCATTATGCGGAACCTGGGGATGGGCTTTGAGCGAATGGCGGAGTCGCGCGGGATTGCGGTGGTGCTGTACGCGCTGAGTGCTCGCGGCTGGCCTCAGTTCTTCTTGGACTGAGTCTAGCGGTCGGAGCGGGACTTGCCGCTGCCGGCTTCTGTGCCGCGTCCGGTTTGTCCAGATACTGAACGACTACCGAGATGCGGCGATTTGAAGGGTCCTCGGGAGCGTTCGGTTTGCGCAGGCGCTGGTCGGCATAGCCCCGCACCTGGGTTACCTGCCGTGGGCCGACGCCATTTTCCTGCACCATGCGGCGCGCGGCATTGGCGCGATCCGCCGAAAGCTCCCAGTTGCTGTAGCTGCCCTTCCCGGCGAAAGGTTTGGCGTCGGTGTGGCCTTCGATGGAGATGGTGTTCGGCAGTTTGCCCAGCTCGTGCGCCAGCATCATCAGAATCTGCCGGCCATCTTCGCTGGGCTCGGCGATGCCGCTGGCGAAGAACGTGCCTTTCTCGGCTTCCATCAGCTCGATGCGCAACCCTTCGTTGGTCACCGTCATTTCGATCTGGTCCTTCAGCTTCTCGAAATCGACCACTTTGCGCACGGCCTTCTGCAGCTCATCCTTGAGCTTGTTCATGTTTTCTTTGGTCAAGGTGAAGTTTTCGCCCGCGCCCGTCTTCCCGCTGCCTACCAGCTTTGAAGTGCCCGTGGGGTCCTTGAAGTATCCACCCACCGCCTCCCGGATTTGCTTGCTGCTGTTGAGCAGCCACAGCACGATGAACAGCGCCATCATGGCCGTTACGAAGTCGGCATAAGCCACCTTCCAGGCGCCCCCATGGTGGCCGCCATGAGCCGCTTTTTTCTTGATGACGATGATTGGACGGGCAGCCATAAAGGCGCGCCTCTAAGCCGCGGGCGGGACAGCCGGCCCCTTGTTGCGGCACAACTTTTCCAGTTCCACGAACCCCGGCCGCACCTGGCCCGGAGTGGCCCGCCGGGCGATCTCGACAGCCAATATGGGCGCCGTGCCCTTGATGAAAGACGCCAAAGCTACGCGCAAGACGTGATAATAGGAGTCCTCGTCATCCGCGGTTTTCGACATGTTGGACGCGATCGGCCCCACAAAGCCGTAGCACAGCAGGATCCCCAGAAATGTGCCGACCAGGGCTGCCGCCACCTTGTGGCCGATCTCTTCCGGGGGCCCGCCAAGTGCCCCCATGGTGATGACCACTCCCAGCACCGCCGCCACGATACCCAGGCCCGGCAGCGCATCCGCGACGGTGCTTAAGGCCGCCACCGGCCGCGTGGCATCCTGATGGTGGACCTCCATATCCAACTCCATCATCTGGTCGATATCGAATGGTTCCACTGCGCCACTGGATGCCGTGCGCAGTGTGTCGCAGATGAAGTCGCGCACGTTACGATCTTTGACCACGGACGGGAAGGCGGTGAATGTCTTGCTCTTTTCCGGAGCTTCCAGATCCTCCTCGATGGCCGTCAAACCTTCCCGGCGCGAACGGTTGAACAGGTCGAACAACATCTTCAGGGAGTCCAGATAAAGCTGGCGCGTGAACCTGGACCCCTTGAAGACTCCGGCGAAGCCTTGGCCGATCTGCTTCAGGAGGTAAGGCGGGTTGGCGACCAGCACGGTGCCGGCAGCCGCGCCCGCGATGATCACCAGTTCGGCGGGCTGCAGCAGCACCAGCAGGTTCCCCTTTTCCATCAGGTACCCCGCGACAATCGCGCCGAACACAACTACAATTCCAATAATAGAGAACATGTGTATTCGCCTCAGGCCAACAGGATCGAGTCTCCGTGTGCCGCCTGCGTCGCTTCGAGAGCTTCCTCGGCGCGCCCTAACAACGATTCGACCGTGTCGCCTGGGCGCACCATCGTTCCGCCCATGGATAAGGTGAACGACAGCCGGTCTCCCCACCACGGAACCGAGGCGAGGGAGACCAGACGGCTCAGCCTTTCGGCGCAACTCCGCAGCCCTTCCGCGGTGGGGCACGCCACCAGCGCCGCGAACCGCTGGTCCTTCCAGCGGCCCACCAGGTCGTCCGGCCGCGTCCCGGCCGAGAGCGTCTGGGCCGCCGCGTACAATACCGTATTTACAACTTGGCAACCATAAACGTGCCGCAAATGGTCCACGTTGTCGATGGCGATCGAAAGGACGCCGAACGCCACCTGGGAAGCGGCGAACTCCTCCAGCGCAATACCGAGGGCGGCCAACGTCGCGTGGCCATTCGGGATCTCCGTGACGTCATCGAGCGAAATGTGCCCCCGCAGGTGCGGGCAACGCATCTCGGTGGCTCGGAACGACCGCTCTTCGAAAAACTCCGCGGCGCCAATGACGGCGCCAGACTCATCTCTGAGCGCAACGGCTTTCACCCGCACAGGAACCCGTTGTCCCTCCTTGTGACGCAGGAAAACACTGGCCTCCTGGGCCCGGCCATCCTGCATGGCCCGCGCCAGAGGACAGTCGCAACCGCACAGAGCAACTTGGTTTTCGTCGCAATGCATCAGGAGATTGTCGTGGCAGAAGCGCCCGACAACCTCCTGGCCGAGATACCCCGTGATGCTCTCCGCGTGGGCATTCCAGAACAGGATCTGGCGCTTCCGGTCTGTCAGATACACCCCGACCGGCATGCTTTCCAGGACCGCGCGGTAAATCTCCAGGTTCAACTCCAATTGCATGCAACGTACCCGTTTTCACAATCGGCAGTCCCGGTGCGCTCCTGTAGCTGGAATCCGGCGAGCGCACAGGGCGCCGGGTGTAGGCGATGGCGCGGTGCCCGAAGAGGACGCGGTGCCTCCGCACGAACCAGACGCACGCCGATCCTGGGCGACTCTTCCGAGAGTGACCGTCAAGATATTCAAAAAAAACGGGAAAAAGGTTGGACACACCGCCCGCCGGTGATATACTCACTCAAATAAACTAATTCGGCATTACGCCAGCGTGTAGCGGAGCCCACCTGCATGCCGAAGCGGAGAGGGCGGCGCGCGTCCGCGCAAAGCGCCGCCCGCGTAGCAGTGGGGCAGACCATCGTCTTTCGTGGTCTGCCGCCGCTGGCAGACGACATAAGCCGATCGTCTGCCCCACCGAAGCACCCCTAAGTGAACAGTGTTGCGGCTAGAACGGCCATCGCGCCCAGGCGGAGTTCTTCTTGGACAGCGGCCCCGGACCGTCCGAGAAATGGCCGGACTGCCCCATCCCGAAATCGAGTTCGCTTTTCTGGAACAGCAAGGGCCGGTCGGTGATCATCTCAATAGTGCTGCCTTTGGCCAGCACCGCATCCGGCCCGCGCGTCAGCAGAACGGCCATCAGCCCGGCGGTGGCTCCCACCGCGGCCCCGATGCCTCCGCCCATGGCGTAGTGAGAGCTTGCCGAGCCGGCGATCAGGCCGACCGATGCGCCCGCCCCCGCCGCTTCGGCGACCGTACGCGCGTCACCGGCCTTGTTGCCCTCGCTCTGGATCTTGCCCTCGGCCTTGTCGAATTCCTCGCCGCCGCGCCCATCGATCCCGCCCACGCGCGCGCGGAAATCGCGCGTTACCCCGTTAGGCAGCGTCAGGCAATCGAAGCGCAGATACAGTTCGCCGCGGCCCTTCACGCGCCCCGGACGCTTGACCTCGGTCACCGTGCCGGACACCCAACTCCCCGGCGGGATGACGATGCGGCCGTTGGCCATGATCGGGAACACCGTCTCCAGGTAGACGCGGTCGCCCTCCGCCGCGTTCTTGGTGCTTATGGAGTTGATCAGCCCCAGCGGGATGCGGGTACCGGGAGCGATCACGTAATCGCCGGACGGCGCGGCGGCCGGCGGTTCCTGCGCCAGAACGACGCCAGCCGTAAGCAGGAGCGTTGCGAAAGTATATCTCAGCGGCATGCGCGGACTCCTTTCGATTATTCTAACAGGATGCATTTGTGGGGCAGGTTGTCAACAGTTGTCAACCTACAGGCCGATTGTCAATCGGCCTCTTCTTCGACCTTTAGCAATCACAGCCTCTCGGTTTGCCGGTTGCCGCAATGCGGGGCAGGCCCGTACAGGGAAATCAATCGCCGCTTCGCCCTAAGGCGCGTGTGAAATCGTGACAGTGGGACGACCTGCCCGAAGCCAGTACACCGCATCGCTGCGCGGAAGGCCCGCGGTTTGACTCTCCACACGCGTTCAAGCTTGCAGGGGGCATTCAGCGCGCCAATGATCCGGCCGATGGCACGCGGTCGGCTGCGTCTTCAACCTTCAGACCAGCCGGAACCGGAACAACGCCTCCCGCACCGGCGTCCCCACCATCTCGATGCGCTTCAAATCGCGCGGCCCCACGCCCAACTCTTCGGCGAGCTGCAGCGTGCTGTCGCACTTCTCGAAAGGCGGCGCGCCGCGCACCGCCATCGGATCGTAGCCCATCACCGCCAGGCACACGGCATCCGTGGCTACACAATTCGTGCCCGCCACGATCACACCGGGGCTGATGGCGCGCGACGGCTTCGCCCAGGGGCCTTCGCCTCCCGCCATCGTCCGCACACCTTCCACAATCGCCAGATCGATGGGCCGCGCCGCGACTATGTCCGCGATGATGCGTGGTATCCGGTAAGTATCTTCCCTCGGCGTCTTGGGATCGTTTTCCGATGGCGCCGATTTGGAAGGCGGGCGGTTGCCCACATGCATGATTCCGCGCCCGCCGTGCGGCTCAATGCTGGGTTCGTCGACGCCGGCCCCATCGCCATAGATCGTCACCGGCAAGATGCCGAAACAATTCTTAATCGACAGCGTCACGCCAGCCGTCAGGTGGTCCTTCATTTTCGCCAGCGACACGAAAACGTCGCAGTCCTGGTAGGAATGGTTCAGATCGAACGCGCGGAACAGGTGGCCCCCCTTGGGGGTCGTCAGTCGCGCATACTTGCTCCCGCGGCCCAGATAATTGGTGTTCTCAAACTCCACGCGCGGCGCGGCGCTCAAGATATCGCGCGGCTCCCAATTGGCCTGCAGCATGAACTCTTCGAACGGACCGGAAGTCGACCAGCACGATTCCAGCACCCGCACCCGCCGCGCGCCGGCCCGCCCCATCAGGTGCACCGTGGCGGCGATCGCCCGCGGATGCGTGTAGTGCGTGTCCTCCGCCGGCAGATGGCCCAGGCGGTAGCTGGTGTCGCCGGTCATGTTCACCTTGATCGCCACCGTCTTGCCCTTGACCAGCCGTTCCAATCCGCCCAATTGGTCGAACATGCGTTGCATGGCGGGGAGCAGTTCGGGCCCGTAGCTGGGGCACTTGGCGATGGCCACCCGCGGTGCAGGTCCGCCCGTTGCCGCCGCCGATGCCGCGAACGGCCGCGCGAGAGCCGCCCCGGCCGCGGCCGCCAGCCATTGTCTGCGCGTGCAATTGCTATGCATGGTCTACGCCTCCAATTCTACGCCGCCGTACACGGCCAATCCTGGCAGGGGTACTTCGATGCCGTCCTTCTGCACAACCATTTCCAGACGCCGCGCCTGCGCGCTTTCGAACGACCACAGTTTCGCCGAACGGAAGCGGCCGGCGATGCGTGCCGTTGCGGGATCGTCGTCATCCGCGCCTCCGCCGTAATTGACTATGTGCGTCATGCGCCGTTTTCCATCGGGCGACACCGTGCAATAGGCGCCCAACAGAAAGCCGTTGAAGATGCGCACCAGGTCGTAGCGATGGCTCAGCAGAATCTGGGCATCCTGCGCCATCTCGTAGGGATCGTCCGCCTGCTTGTGTGCCATCGCGATTCTGCCCTTGCCGAATCGCCGCAACTCATAGCGGGGATGCGGCTCTTCGGCCGAAGGTCTGCCGGGAGCCGCGCCCGGCATCGTGCCCCAAGCCGGCCCCGCGATCAGCAACCCGCCTCGCTCGACAAAACCGATCAGCGCTTGCCGCAATTCCGGCGGGGGCGGCTGGGTATCGGGATAAAGCGCCGCGCGCAATCCCGCGAGCGCCTCCGCGCGGAAGCCTGCGGTCTCTACGATCCCGTATGAGATGTTGGTGCGCGCCATCAGGTTCAGCAACTCATGGCTGAAGAACTCATTGTCTCCCGAGAAGCTCGAAACCACCGATAGCACCGCATCCACCGGCCAGGAGCTCCATTCGCCGTGCGCCTCAAAAAAGGCGATCGCGCCCATCAGCTTCTTCCACCCATCCACGGAGGCGGGTTTGCGCGCCGCCAAACCTTCCGCCAAATCTTTATCCAGCGTGACCACCCAGCGCCCGCCATGCGCCGCGCCATCGGCCACCGCCACCAGGTGCCGGGAGAGCTGCACGATCTCGCTGCTCTTCGGCGGATCGGCTGCCACCCACACGGCGCCGCCCGGCTTCCGCGCGCGGGTCAGGCGCACCAGCCAGCCGTTGGAATCGATCCAGGGAGCGCCGGTCGGACCGCTGGCGGCATCGCCTTCGCCCGGCGTCATGCGAATGCCCGGCCACTCGCCCTTCACCATCTCCACCCCCGGCGGCGCATGGTCGCTATCGCAAATTGTGATATCAAGCTGTCGCGCGCGCTCGATGACGTTCTGGTAACTGTCGGGGGACGGGAACAGCACGCAACCCAGCGGAGTGCCTTTTAGCAGGTCCAGCGCGCCGGCGTCGCGCCATTCTACGGGCCAGCGCAAGGGCCAATTCGGATGCACAGGTCTATTATAAAGGAAACCCGANNGGCGCGTCCAGGTATTCGATCCAGCCGTCCATCATTTCCATTTCGCTGGCTTCACCCCAGCGCACCACCTTCGCCGGATCGGGGTTCAGCGGATTGTTTGGCGAGTTGTCGAAGTGAGAGACGATGGCCAGGCGCGTTCCCTTTGGGATAAACTTCGGCTCCTCCATCCGGTAAGTGATCTGCCAATTGAAATTTAGTGCGGCACCAGCAGGAGCGTCTCCTTCCGGCCATCCGGATAGGTCGCGTCGAACCGCGCGTCCTTGCCGCGCAGGTGCATGTGGGGCGTCAGGCTGGTGAGGTACATGTCCTGTTTGAAGGTATGGCACTCGGTAACTTCCACGTTGGGATCGCCCGCGGGGATGCGGAAGAAGTAGTTCGACAGGTCCACCCGCTTGGCGACCTGCTGGGGCGGCTCTTTGGCAAAGATCAAGCCCACGGACGTCGTGTCCATTTCCGGTTTCTTGGTCGCCTTGGAGTAGTGGATCTGGAAGCCGATGTTAGAGCCGGCGGGAATCTTGCGCGCGGTGCCCTGGGGATAGACGTCCGGCCCTCTACCCGGAAGGTAGGAACTGATCAGGCCCCCGCTGCCGAAGTTTTCGTCGCGCGGCTTGTCGCCGGGCCAGTAGGAATTGTCGTCGACGATGCAGCCGTCATCGATCACGGGCGCTTCGTACCGAATCCAGGACAGCTTGCCTTCGTGCACCCTGAGCCAGTCCGCATAGGCCGACTGCGGATCCGCCGGCTCTTCCTTCTTGGCGTTGGCGGGTTTGGGCTTGGCCGGCGCGCTGACGAAGACATGCGCGTGGTGAACGATCTTGCGATTGCCCGGACGCAACTCGGCCGCGACCACCCACTTGTCTTCGGTGAAGTTGGTTGGCACGGTGAAGTATTCGTATTCGTCGGGACCGTCGGCCGTCAGGGAATGCGGGGGAATCGAGATGACCACGTCCGGCTTGCCGATCCTCCAATCGGTTGAGAAGACCGGCGGCGCGGGCGACCGCTGTGGGTCGCCTTCCCGGGCGCCTTGATCCACCCAACCCTTGATGGTGGCGATCTCCTGGTCGCTGAGGCTCCAGTCGTTGGACCACTTGCCGTAACGCGGATCGGCCTTCCAGGGCGGCATCTGCCGGGTCAATACGGCTTCGCGAATGGCAGCGGCCCAAGGGCGCGTCTGCTGGTATGTCAGCAGCGCCATGGGGGCGATGTCGTCCGGGTGGTGGCACGTCGCGCAGTGTTTATAAAGGATGGGCGCTACGTCGGCACTGTAGGTGATATCGCCGCAAAGAAGCGGGGACGCCGCGGGAAACAGCGTGGCCAGGGCCAAAGCGGACAGCTTCATGATTCGCCTCCGAGTTGTGGTAGGCACGGGCAGATTCGAACTGCCGACCTGTCGCTTAGGAGGCGACCGCTCTATCCATCTGAGCTACGTGCCCGCAATGGTCTTATTATATCGTTGCGCCGCTATACCGCTTCAAGCCTTTGCGGCCGATGTCGGTGCGGTAGTGCATTCCCTCGAAATGGATCAAGCGCGCGGCAGCATAGGCTTTGTCAATGGCAGCCGCCAAGTCCGGGCCGGAAGCGGTGACGCCGAGGACGCGGCCACCCGCGGTTTCGAGTCCGGCGGAACCCTGGCGCGTACCCGCCTGGAAGACGGTGGCTCCGGTAGCTTCGGCGGCGTCGATTCCATCGATGGGTTTTCCGGCAGAAAAGGCGCCGGGATAACCGCCGGATGCCAGCACTACGCAGACCGACGGGCCGGGCTTCCATTCTATGTGCGTAGCGGGCAGCGCCCCGCGGGCCGCCGCCAGAAGCAGCGGCGCGAGATCGCTCCACATCCGGTGCATAATGGGCTGAGTTTCCGGGTCGCCCAAGCGGACGTTGAACTCCAGCACCTTGGGACCGGCGCTGGTCATCATCAATCCGGCGTAGAGGAAACCGGTGAAGCCGGTAGCCTCAATGGTGGGGCGGATAACACCGTCCAGGATGGTGCTGCTCTCTGCCGCGGTAAGGATGCGCGAATCGCAATATGCGCCCATGCCGCCCGTGTTGGGACCCGCGTCGCCATCGAAGACCGCTTTGTGATCCTGTGTCGGTTCCAGCGGAACCACGTTGCGGCCGTCGCTCAGGACGATGTAGCTGACCTCCTCTCCGGTCAGGAACTCTTCGACCACGAAAGGCGGTTTCAGCGACGCCAGAGCGGCTTCCGCCATAGCGCGATCCTCGGCGACGACCACGCCTTTGCCCGCGGCGAGGCCGTCCGCTTTGATCACCACAGGGTAGGTGAAGCGATCCAGCGCGCGATGCGCTGCGGCGGCATCCGGAGCGGCTACGAAGGCGGCGGTGGGGATATGGCTTTGTTGCAAAAAGTTCTTTGCAAATACCTTGCTGCCTTCGAGCCCCGCGGCTGCGGCAGTGGGGCCGAAGATCGCGCGCCCCCGCGCGCGAAAGGCATCGACCACCCCAGCCACCAGCGGCGCTTCGGGACCCACCACAGTCAGATCGGCGTCCACCGATTCCGCGACCGCCAGGTAGGCGCCTGGCGATCCGTCGCCCGCTGGCAAACACGCCGCCAGGCGCGCGATGCCCGGATTACCTGGCGTGGCATAGACCCGCTCGACCTCGGGGCTCTGCGCGAGACGCCACGCCAGGGCGTGCTCGCGTCCGCCGCCGCCAATGATCAAGACCTTCATACCGATACAATGATAACAATGCAGGAGACGTTTGACGTGGTGGTGATCGGAGCGGGACACGCAGGCTGCGAAGCGGCGCGGGCCTGCGCCCGGATGGGGCTGCGCACCGCCATGGTCACCATGAATCTGGACCTGATCGCGCAGATGTCCTGCAATCCCGCCATAGGAGGTATTGCTAAGGGGCACTTGGTCCGCGAGATCGACGCACTCGGCGGAATCATGGGCGAAGTCGCGGACGCGGTGGGTATTCAGTTTCGGCTTCTCAACACCAGCCGCGGGCCGGCGGTGTGGTCGCCGCGCGCGCAGTGCGATAAGAAGATGTACCGGGTGCGCATGCGGGAAGTGTTGGAGCGCGAGCCGAACCTGCGGATCAAGCAGGCGGAGGTTGCGGCGCTCGAGATCGCGGAGGGCGCCGGGCGGCGGGCCACGGGAGTGCGGCTTCGCGACGGCCGCAGCATTGGCGCGGGCGCGATTATCGTCACGACGGGGACGTTCTTGAACGGCTTGGCCCACGTGGGCGAGATGCAGTATACCTGTGGACGCAATGGCGAAGCGCCTTCGCAACTTCTTGGGGATCAATTGCGGACGCTGGGATTGCAGTGGACCCGCCTGAAAACGGGAACGCCCCCGCGGTTGGACGGCCGCACTATCGATTGGAGCCGATTCGAGCCGCAGGCGGGCGATCCGGTGCCGACGCCGTTCTCGTTTATGACCGACAAGATCGACCGGCCCCAGGTCGAGTGCCACATCGCCTACACCACCGAAGAGACCCATCGCATCTTGCGCGAGGCGATCCCGCGTTCCCCTTTGTACAGCGGCCAAATAGAGGGGGTGGGGCCGCGCTATTGCCCGTCGATCGAAGACAAGGTCGTGAAGTTCCCCGATAAGCTGCGGCACCAGATCTTTCTGGAGCCGGAAGGCCTGGATACCAACGAGGTCTACGTCAACGGGATGTCCACCAGCATGCCGATTGACGTGCAGGCGGCCATGGTCGCCTCGGTGCCGGGGTTGGAGCGGGCCGAAATGATCAGGCCGGGTTACGCGATTGAATACGATGCAATCGATCCGCGGGAACTGAGCCACACCCTGGAAGTGAAGTCGATTCGGGGATTGTATCTGGCCGGGCAGATCAACGGCACATCGGGATACGAGGAGGCCGGATGCCAGGGTCTGGTGGCGGGAATCAACGCCGCCTGCTCGCTGCGCGGCATGCCGCCGGTCATTATCGGGCGTACCGAGGGGTACACTGGCATCCTGGTCGACGATCTCGTCACTAAGGGCGCCGACGAGCCTTACCGTATGTTCACCTCGCGGGCGGAATTCCGTTTGCACCTGCGCATCGATAATGCCGACGAGCGGTTGACGCCCATTGGCCGGCGCGCGGGACTGGTTACCGATGAGCGGTGGGAAGTGTTCTCGCGCAAGCAGCGCCAGAAGGAGCGCCTCACCGCGGCGTTGCGGCAGCATCGGCACGGGCAGTGGCTCAAGCGGCCGGAGGCGTCGATTGGCGAACTCGCCGCTTGGGTGCGAGAGACCCTGGGCGAAGAACCCGTGCGCGGTTTGCTTACGACCATCGAAACCGAGATCAAATACAACGGTTATATCGCGCAGCAGGAACGTCAGATCGAGCGCCTCAAGGATGCCGAGCGGCGGCCCATTCCGAGCGCTTTCGGCTTTGGCGCCATACCGGGCCTGTCGCGCGAGATTCGCGAGAAACTGGAGCGCGTTCGCCCGGAGACCTTGGGCCAGGCCGCGCGCATTCCGGGCGTCACGCCGGCCGCCGTCGCTATTCTCGATGTTTACCTGAGCTTGGGCCATGTTCGCTGAACTGCTGCGCTCGAAACTGGCGGGCATTTGTGAGTTGCCCGATCCGCAGATCGAGCGGCTGAAGCTGCACTATGATCTGCTCACGCGTTGGAACCGGGTCTTGAGCCTGACCAGTGTGTGGACGCTTGAAGAGGCGGTCGAGCGGCATTATTGCGAGTCTGTATTCGCCGCCCTACATCTGCCGGAAGGTCCCGTTTCGGTGGCTGACGTCGGGTCTGGGGCGGGGTTTCCCGGAGTCCCTATCGCGATCATGCGGCCGGAGTGCGCGATAGTGCTGATCGAGTCGCACCAGCGCAAGGCCGCTTTTCTGAAGGAAGCAACTCGTGACCTGCCCAATGTGCGTATATTAGCCAAGCGAGCGGAGGATGTGCCCGAACGCTTCGACTGGGTGGTTTCGCGCGCGGTGCGGTATTCCGATATTGCCAGGGCACTAAAGAAGCTAGGCCGAAATGCCGAACTCTTGACCGGGGAAGTGCGGACTGAGGACCTGAGTGGGTTCGAGTGGCAGGAACCGCTGCGCCTTCCTTGGGGCGACCGCCGCTACCTGTGGATCGGAACAAATCCAATCCGTTTCACGTGAAACGGACTTGCTGCCTGTTTCACGTGAAACAAACTCGCGCCCTATCCCAATCGGGTCCTATTCCCGCTCAGATCAATCGTGGTAGCATGACCGCTTGGGCAAGATCCTCGCCATCACCAACCAGAAGGGCGGCGTCGGCAAAACAACCACCGCCATTAACGTGGCTGCCGCCCTGGCCGCCAACGACCTCCGCGTTCTCGTAATCGACTCCGACCCGCAGGGTAACGCTACAACGGGACTGGGTGCCACCAAGAACCCGGACCGCCCCAGCTTATACCAAGTCTTGCTCGGCGCAGCCGAAATCGCCGACGCGGTCCTGCACACGGGATTCGAGGGACTGGACCTAGTCCCCGGTGACAAAAATCTGATAGGCGCGAACCTGGAGTTGGTGGACGCCCCGCGCCGTGAATTCCGCCTCCACGATAAGGTGAACTCGGTCCGCCCTGAATACGACTTTATCCTCATAGACTGCCCGCCGGCACTAGACCTCCTCACCCTGAACGCGCTCATCGCCGCCGACTCCGTGCTCGTCCCCATCCAGTGCGAATTCTTCGCCCTGGAAGGCATCTCCGAACTCATGGACACTATCCAGCGCCTTCGCGAATCCTTCGATCACCCCCTGCAAATCGAAGGCATTCTGCTCACTATGTTCGACGACCGCACCAACCTGACTCGCCAGGTGGCCAACGATCTCAGAGACTTCTTCGGCAACATGGTCTTCCAGACTGTTATCCCCCGCAGCATTCGCCTGGCTGAAGCGCCCAGTCACGGACAGACTATCCTGGCCTACGATGTGCGCTCGCGCGGCGCGGAAAGCTACATCCGCCTCGCCAAGGAGATTCTGGAGAATGAACAAAAACGTGGACAATCCGCGCAGGGCGCTCGGTAAGGGGCTGAGCGCGCTCCTTCCCACACGCCCCACGGCGCAGCCTCCGGCCGAACCAACTCACCTCGGCGAAGAGGTCGCCCAGCTCCCCATCGAGCTGATTGAACCAAATCCCCTGCAGCCCCGCCGCGTCTTCCAGCATGATCGCATCGAGGAGTTGGCGCAGTCCATCCGCGCCAACGGTATTATCCAGCCGCTCGTCGTCCGGCGCCGGGCGGAACGCTATCAGCTCGTTGCCGGTGAACGCCGCTGGCGGGCCGCCAAGGTCGCAGGCATCGCGCGCGTGCCCGTAGTCATTCAAGAAATCCCCGATGAAAAACTGCTGGAGATCACCCTCATAGAAAACATCCAGCGCGAGGATCTCAACGCCATCGAAACCGCGCAGGCCTTCGACCGCCTCTGCCGTGAGTTGCAATTGAACCACGAAGAGGTGGGCCGCCGGACCGGCAAGGACCGCTCCACCATCGCCAACCTCATCCGCCTCCTGCAGCTCCCGCCGGATATTCAACAACTCATCGCCGAGCGCAGGCTGTCAATCGGCCACGCACGCTGTCTCCTTACGTTGCCTACCGCCGAGCTCCAGAGAGAGGTGGCCGAGAAGTCGGTAGCGCAAGGCTGGTCGGTCCGCCAGGTCGAACGGCTGACTCAGAAAATGATGGAGGACCGCAAGCCCAAAGCGGTCGATGAGGTCCAATCCGATCCCAACGTAAAGGCAGCTATTAAGGAACTGGAAAGGGTCCTCGGAACCAAGGTCCGAATCGTCGAACGCGCCCGCCAGAAGGGCCGCATTGAAATCGAGTATTACTCGACCGAAGACCTGGATCGAATATACACGGCAATCGTCGGCGACTCCAGCTAACTACTTTAGAATCTCTAATATCGACGATAGCTCGGACCGTATCCCCGCCCACGGATCGGGCGTGAACAGGTCCGCCTGCTTGCGCTCGGGCGTTTTGGGCTTGATCGCTTTAGACTCGTTGTAAAGCGATTGCCTTGCCCCCTCAATGGTGTAACGCTTTTCGTACAATAACTGCTTTATTTTGAGCAGCAGCTCGACATCCTTGCGCCGGTACAAGCGATGCCCGGTTCCGGACTTCTTCGGCGCCAGACTTCGAAACTCGGTCTCCCAATAGCGCAGCACATACGGTTCGACGGCCAGCAAACTGGCCACCTCGCCGATCCTGAAGAACAACTTGTCCGGTATCTCGGGTGTGTCAATAGGTACTGCCGGATCTGTCATCAGCCTTTCGTCATCCTACCCTACTGCGCCCAAATTGTCACGACTGCGCTGCGTTGCCCGTTGCCCATCTTGCAGTTTGGTAATATCAAAAAGGCTACCCCGGGCCCTTAGCTCAGCGGTTAGAGCAGCGGACTCATAATCCGTTGGTCGTAGGTTCAAATCCTACAGGGCCCACCACCAGAACGTTGCACGGCCCCTTGACTTCTCCAGGGATCTACTGTATCTTGATAGAGATTGGTATCTTTGCCTAATCCCGAAGCTGCTACCGCCGAAGAGGTCCTCTCCTGGGCACTCGCCGCCTACGGTGATTCGCTCGCCATCTCCACCAGCTTCCAGAAGGAAGGCATGGTAGTAATCGACATCGCAACCCGCATCAATCCTCGCGTGCGCGTCTTCACCATCGACACCGGCCGCCTGCCCGAGGAAACCCATCAGATGATGGAAACCGTGCGTCAGCGCTACGGCATCCCCGTCGAGATTGTCTTCCCCGAGGCGTCCGAGGTGGAATCCATGATCGCCACGCACGGCCCTAATCTGTTCTATCGCGAAGTGACACTGCGCAAGCTCTGCTGCCACATGCGCAAGGTGCGGCCCCTGGAGCGCAAACTGGCCACGCTCAGCGCCTGGGTGGTCGGGCTGCGCCGCTCGCAGACCGAATCGCGCGCGGACATCGCCAAGGTCGAAAGCCGCGACGCCATCGTGAAAATCAGCCCGCTGGCCGACTGGACCAGTCACGACGTGGACGACTACATCCTCCGGCACGACGTGCCAGTCCATCCGCTCTACGCCAAAGGTTTCCCCAGCATTGGATGTGGTCCATGCACCCGCGCCACCTTCGATTGCGAAGATCAGCGCGCCGGCCGCTGGTGGTGGGAGCAGGATACCGAGAAGGAGTGCGGCATACACATCGCGCCCAGCGGCCGGGTGGTGCGGCAAGTTGACGCGCTGATCGCGGAAATCCAACCCGCTGCGAACTGAAGAACAGAAGACAGAAGTCAGAAGTGGGAGTGGCAGCCCAGCGCGGACGCACGGCCATTCTCTCTTCTGACTTCTGGTCTGTGAC
>PMVV01000041.1 GCA_003166475.1 Bryobacterales bacterium
CGGACGTCGCCCTACGATTTCCAGGGCATGGAACTGGAAGGCCTGAAGCTGCTGCGCAAGGCCAAGCAGGCCACCGGGCTGGACATCGTCACCGAAGTGATGAGCGACAGGGACGTGGGCATGGTGGCCGAGTACGCCGACGTGATGCAGGTGGGTGCGCGCAACATGCAGAACTTCGCTCTGCTGAAATCGCTGGGTGGCTGCGGCCGCACGGTGCTGCTGAAGCGCGGCATGAGCTCCACCATCAAAGAGCTGCTGATGTCGGCCGAGTACATTGTGGCCCACGGCAATCCGAACGTGCTGCTGTGCGAGCGCGGCATCCGCACTTTCGAGACCGCTACGCGCAACACCTTCGACATCTCGGCCGTTCCCGTGCTGAACGAGTTGACACACCTGCCGGTGATTTTGGATCCCAGCCACGCCGCGGGCAAGCGCAGCCTGGTGCCCGCGCTGGCGCGCGCCGGCGTCGCCATCGGGGCGGACGGGCTGATCGTGGAAGTGCATCCCAATCCGGAAAAGGCCGTCAGCGACGGCGCGCAATCGCTTACGCTTGAAGATTTCCGCGGCATGATGCGGCAGCTTCGCCCGTATCTGGAGCTTTGGAAGGAAGCCCGGCTCACCGAAACCGCCGCGGCTGTGTGATACTGCGCTTGTGAACTACAAGAAACGGGCCGCGCTGCTCATCATCACCATCGCCTCCCTCTGCGGGGTGGCGGTCTGGGGCGTAGCGCGGTTGCGCTACCACGCGCTGCGGACCACGTCAGACTGGCTGCAGCGCCTCCCCACGCGGGATTCCATGGTTTTCTACGTCGACTTCGCGGCGCTGCGCAAGGGCGGCGTGCTGCAGATGCTGGCGGGGTCCAAGGTGGGCGAGGAACCCGAGTACAAGGTCTTCGTGATGAAGACCGAGTTCGATTACACGCGCGACCTGGATGCCGTGCTGGCGTGCTTCACGCCGCACGCCAAATACCTGGTCGTGAAGGGGCGTTTCGATTGGAACAGCCTCGCATCCTACGCGCGCGAGCAAGGCGGGACGTGCCGCGACGCCCTTTGCCGCATGAGCGGAAGCACGCCCGAGCGCAAAATCTCATTTTTCCCCTTGCGGCCGAACCTGATGGGCTTGGCGGTCAGTCCGGACGAATGGGCTGCCGCCGATCTGCAGTCCACCGCCGCGCGGCGGAGGGGGCTGGAGTTGCCGGATGCGCCGGTGTGGATCTCGATCCCGCCCGCCATGCTGAAGACGGGCAGCGATATGCCGCCCGGCACGCGCATGTTCGCGCACACCATGGAGGATGCCGACGACGTCAGCATTGCGATGGCGCCATCGGGCAATCGCTTCGAAGCGCGGCTCAACGTGCAGTGCCGGTCGGAGCGGCAGGCCGCCGCGCTGGCCGCGCAGCTACAAGCGATCACGGCCATGCTGCGCGAAATGATCGCGCGCGAGCACCAGACACCCAATCCGCGCGATCTGAGCGGGGTGCTCACTTCGGGAACGTTCAACCATCTGGGCACGCAGGTGATGGGAAGTTGGCCGTTGGAGAAGGGGTTCGTGGAGGGATTGTTGGGCGGGGGGTGAGCGATCCGCCGGAATGTTCAGGCTCTGAGTGGCGCACGCTACGACGGCCGTTACTAGTTTGCTAGTTACTAGTGCTATTTCCTCATAGTTCCTGATTAAGACCATTGCATCCTTTTTCAGGCGGTGCTATAAACGGTTGGGTACTATCGATGAAGCACGCACTTCCCGTCGTTGTCCTAAGCCTGTCGGCAATGGTACACGTCGAGGGGGCCTTCGCGCAGCCCTCGATCGCAGCCGTTGTTAACGGCGCATCTTACAGCGCGGCCCTGGCCCCGGGCTGCTGGGCCGTAATTTTCGGAACCGGCTTGGCGCAGTCGCCGGCCACAGCCCCGTCAGTGCCGCTGCCCACCACTCTTGGCGGGGTTTCGGTGACTGTTGCCGGGGTGGCGGCGCCCCTGGCGTACGTGTCACCGACTCAGGTCAACATTCTGATTCCCTTCGAGGTGCCGCTGCCCGCGTTTGGCGCTGAAACAGCGGTGGTCGTTTCCTCGGGCGGCGTGCCGAGCAATTCGTACGGCATCCCGTTGAATCGCGACGCGCCCGCGATCTTCACCTTGAATGCGCAAGGAACGGGATCAGCCATCGTGCTCAACCCGAGTTTCCAACTGGTGAATCGGGTAGCTCCGGCCGACTACATCATCCTTTATGCGGCGGGCCTCGGCCCCACAGATCCGCCGGTAGCCAGCGCATCGGGCGCTTCCTCAGGCGGGCCGCTGAGCTACGTTGTAGACCAATTGGAGGTCTACGTCGGCGAGCAGCAGCTCTCTCCGAGCGCCATCCTCTTCGCCGGCCTCGCGCCGGGGTTTCCCGGCGTCTATCAGTTGAACCTCCAGGTGCCTGCCGGCCTCGCCACGGACCGCATCTCTATCCGCGAGGGAGGGTGGCAAAGCAACGTAGTTCAGGCCGGAATTGCGGCGGGACAAAACGTCGCGAATGTCACCGGCTCCATCCTGGGACTCTATCCGTACTCTCCCCCGCCGGCTGGGTTCCAGCCACTTTTCGCGCTCACAGCGTCGGTCACGCTGCAGGCCGCGGCGTTCAAGGTCAGCTTCCAGATCCTGCCGTCGGCGCAGCCGTTTACGGTAGCCGCAGTGGGCGAAGCCGGCTCCGCGATTATCTCCATCGATCCGGCGAAAGGGACCTTCACCGGGCTGAGCACCGTCCCAACAGCCGCAACTCGCACGGGAGACTTCTACCAGACTGAGTTTTCGACTATCTTCGATTGGAATAGCTGTGATCCCGTCACCGCTCTTTGTACGCCTTTTCCCGCGAATATCATCCCCGCTTCCCTGCTCGATCCGAGCCAGGTAGAGGTCGAGTACTCGCTACCGCTGCCCAACACTGCGGTACCGGGTAGTTCCACGGGGCTGTTTCAATCGAGCGGCAGCGCCATCCCCGGCTCTACCGTCACGATCGATGGGACAGACGCGTCCAGCAGCAACTATTCTGCCGGGGCCTTCGGCGCGTGGTTGGAACTTCCCTACGGACCATTTGCAACCCACGATTCCACGCTGACGTTGTTTGTAGACGGCCAGTCGATCGCGTCGACCACCGTCACGTACCCGTTATTGCACCGCTGAGGGTGCTCTGCAGTCCGGGATGAGGCGGCGTTCCGGCGTTCCGCCTGGCGCACCAGCCGTGGCGCCTGTGAGAACCCGCGCGGAGTCCTGCCCCACGTCAGCAGATTCGGGGGAGCTGATCGCCCGCCAGCATGTCCACGATGCGGGTGGTTCCCAGCGCGGTCCGCATGGTGACCAGGCCGGGGTTGCGATCGATGACCGCGCCTACGATGCGCGCCTCTGCGCCTAGCGGATGGGCACGCATGGCGGCCAGCACGACATCCGCGGCGGCCGCGTCGACGATGGCCACCACCTTGCCTTCATTCGCCACATAGAGCGGGTCCAGCCCAAGCATCTCGCAGGCGCCGCGCACTTCCTCTCGAATCGGAATCGAGCTTTCCTGAAGAGCGATGCCTACCGCAGATTGCGCGGCGATCTCATTCAGCGTGCTCGACAGGCCGCCGCGCGTCGGATCGCGCATGCAACGGATGGCGCCCGCCGGCGACGCCGCCAGCATCGCGCCGATCAGCCCGTGCAAAGCGGCCGAGTCGCTCTGGATGCGCGTTTCAAACTCCAGCCCTTCGCGCTGCGCCAGGATGGCGATGCCGTGGTCGCCGATGTAGCCGCTAAGCAGCACGCAATCGCCCGGCCGGGCTTGGTTCGCGGAGAGGCTCACGCCGGGCCGCACGATTCCGATCCCGGTGGTATTGATGAACAGGCCATCGCC
>PMVV01000423.1 GCA_003166475.1 Bryobacterales bacterium
GACGATCGTTGTTTGTCGTCTGCGCAACGTGCTCGAACTCGACAGGCCACGAAAAACGATGGCCTGCCCCACAGCTATCCACTAGCGTTTGGAAGTATAATTGACGCTAATCCCGGAGGAAAGCATGCGTCTGCACAAGAACGTCGCGCGAAACTGGTCGATGAGCCTGGTTTTGCTGATGGCACCGTTGGCCTGGGCGGACAACAAACCCAGATCGAGCCCGCCTCCAAAAGCGGCCGCCGCTTCGAAAGCCGCACCGGTCGCGCATGCGCCCGGACGGGCGAACGCCAGGACGGCTCCAGGCCAGCATCCGACGACCAGCCACCCCGGCACGACAGGCGGCCGGGCCGGCGGGGCGCATCCGGGCCGGACAGGTCCATCTACCAGCCGAACGTTTTCCAACGGCACAACGGCGAGATTCTCCGCAGGGGGCCGCATCCAGTCCATCCACACGGCGAACGGGCTCAACATCAGGCGCGGCGTGGGCGGCCAGCGCACGGTCGTCAGCCGGAGCAACGGCCGAATGTTGGTGAGCACTGGACCCAACAGCGGTTATTCACAGCGCGCTTACATGACCCGCAACGGCCGCGTGTACGTCCAGCGGACCTATGTGATCGGCGGGCGCACGAATGTGTACGTTTATAACAGGTATTCCTACCGGGGCGCCTTCTACTATGGCTACGTGCCTGGTTATTATTACCGGCCAGCCTTCTACGGTTGGGTCTACAATCCGTGGCTGAACCCGGTTTATTACCGCTGGGACTGGATGGCCGCGTCTTGGTATGCCCCATACGGTTACTACTTCACGCCGGCGCCTTATTATCCGGTAGCCTCCTTGTGGCTGACAGACTACTTGCTGGCGGAGAGTCTGCGGGCAGCCTACGATGCCGGGGCAGCGTCCGCGGCGCAGCAACCAGGCCCGCCGCCGGACCAATCCGCGGCACAGAACACGGTTCTTACTCCGGAGATCAAGCAGGCGATTGCCGATGAAGTGAAACGGCAGATCGATGCCGAGCGGGCTGCGGCGGTGAATTCGCAGCAGCAGCCGGCGGCGGCGCCAACAGCGTCACCAGCGCCGGCGCAGCCAGCGGCGCCACAAACGCAGGTCGTAGCAGAGCAAAGACCGGAGGCCCTGGATCCGGCCGTGAGTGTCTTCGTGGTTTCCGCCAGTCTCGACGTAAATGCAGGGGACCAGGCATGCAGCTTATCCCCGGGCGACGTGATCATGCGTATCTCCGACACACCGGATGCCAAGCAAAACGTCAACGTGAAGGTTGCCAGCAGCAAGCGGTCGGACTGCCCCACGGGCCAGAGCGTTGCGATCGCTGTCGCGGACCTGCAAGAGATGCATAACCAGTTCCGGGCAAAGATCGACTCGGGACTGAAAACGCTGGCCGACAATCAAGGCAAGAATGGCTTGCCACCCGCTCCGGACACACAGACTTCCGCCGGAGAGGTTCCGCAACCCCAACCGGATGCGGTGCGGGCCGATCTGCAAAAGCTACAGGCGGTGGCCGATCAAACCGAGGCGGACGTGAAGAGGCAAGCTGCGGGCACCGGCACAACTTGATGGACGCATGGAGCAAATTGGCCCGTACAAGGTGATCGGGGAGATCGGCCGCGGCGGCATGGGGGTCGTGCTGCGCGGCTTGGATCCGGCTATCGGCCGGCCGGTTGCGATCAAGGTCATTCTGTTGCAGGAGTTCTCCGATCCAAAGGACCGGGAGATGCTGCGCGCGCGCCTGTTCCGTGAGGCGCAAGCGGCGGGCATTCTCAACCATCCCGGCATTGTCACCGTGTATTACGTGGGGGAAGAGGGCAACAACGCCTTCATCGCCATGGAGTACGTGAATGGCCCCAGTTTGGAAAAACTGCTGAGCGCCCCGCAGCCGCCCGGCAAGGACGTTTTGCGGCGAGTGTTGTGGCAGGCCGCCGCGGCGCTGGATTATGCGCACGGCAAAGGGATCGTTCACCGCGATATCAAGCCCGCCAACATCATGCTGGACGAAAGCGGCACGGTGAAGATCTGCGATTTCGGGATTGCCAAGGGACTCGCCGGGCAGACTGCGCTTACGCAGGCCGGGACCGCGGTGGGCAGCCCGTTTTACATGTCTCCCGAGCAGATTCGGGGTGGCGGCCTGGACGGCCGGGCGGACCAATATTCACTGGGCGTGGTGGCCTATCAAGCGCTGACGGGACAGCGGCCCTTTCAGTCGGAACAGATTCAGAGTCTGTTCTTCCATATCATGAACGAACCGCCGCCCCCGGCGTGCCAAGTGAACCCCGCGCTGAGCCTAGGGGTGAGCGAGGTATTGCAGAAGGCTCTGGCGAAGGACGCAGCCGCAAGATACGCGAGCTGCACCGAATTCGTGCGGGCGCTGCTGGAGGCGTGGGACGCGGAGCCCGTGCCGGCTCCAGCGCCCGCTCCTGCTCCCGCGCCCGCGTTGGTCCCACCTCCAGAAGTCGAGACTGTGGGGACAGCGCAACCGGCTCCCGCGCCCGCCCGCTCAGGCCCAGCCGCCAAGCTGTGGATAGGCGGATTGGCGGCCGCGATTGTACTGGCGGGACTCGGGATTGGGGCGTTCTACTGGACGAAAGTGCGCTCGCAAAAGAGCGAGGTGTCGACACAGGCGCCGGGCCCGCCTCCGAGACCCCTGCCGACCGCGGCGCCCGAACGCGAGCCAATCACGCCTCCCAATCCCGGTCCCATCGCGCGTCCTCCTGCGCCGGTACCCGTAGCGGCCCCCGCGCCCTCTATCGAGAGCTTTTCGGTTGAGCCGCAGTCGGTTGCGCAGGGCAAGGCCGCCCTCCTGAAATGGTCCGTGAAGCATGCGGCGGAAATCAGCATAACGCCCGACATCGGCGTGGTGGGCGCGGCCGGAGCTCACTCGGTCACACCGCAGTCGCCCACCACTTATGAACTGACGGCAAAGGCCGCCAATGGGCCGTCCAAGACCGCCAGTGTTACTCTCCAGGTGCTTGCCCCTCCCGCGATCCAGGACTTCTCGGCATCGCGCACGTCGATTCAATCCGGCCAATCGGTAGTGTTGAAATGGGCCGTGACCGGCGCGGAGCAGGTTTCCATCGATCAGGGAGTCGGCAAGGTTCCGCTGGAAGGCAATCGGGGCATGTTCCCAACGGCGAAGACCGAGTATGTTCTGCAGGCCACGGGACCCGGCGGCAGCGTGAGCCGATCCGTCGCCGTGAGCGTGACGCATGAAGGCGACATGAAGATCGTGCGGTTTTGGGCCGATCCCGATGCCATCAATGCCGGCGAGACCGCTGTATTGCGATGGGAAGTGGTCAACGCGGCCGAAGTCAGGATCGAACCCGGCGTTGGCCGCGTAGAAGCGCAAGGCCGGTTTCCGGTGACGCCCCAAGCCACCACAACGTACCGGATATTTGCTACGGCGAAAGGGACCTTTCACCGGGACGTGCAGGTGACGGTGATGCGATAGCGCTGGCCATGTCACAATGAACTGAGCATACCGATAGCATGGTCGAATCGCTCCACCCAGGCGTCTCCGCCCAAAACGCCCGCGTCTGCCTCTTCGATTTCGACGGCACCATTTCGCTCATCCGGTCCGGCTGGATGGACGTGATGGTTCCGATGATGGTCGAAATCCTGCTCGATCTCGCCACCGGCGAATCGGAAGCCGCGTTGCGCGCCGTGGTCGAGGACTTCATCTGGCGGCTTACGGGCAAGCAGACCATGTACCAGATGATTGCCTTCGCCGATGAGATTGCGAAGCGCGGCGGCGCGCCCAGCGACCCGCTGGCATACAAGAAGATGTATCTGGACCGCCTGCACGCGCGCATCCGCCATCGCCTGGAGGAGTTGCGCCGCCACGAAGTCTCGCCCGGCAAGTATCTGGTGCCAGGCGCGCGCGCGTGGATCGAAACGCTGCATGAACGCGGCCTGCACCTCTATCTCGCCAGCGGCACTGACCAGCCGTACATGCGCGAAGAAGCCGCTCTGCTGGACGTCGCGCGCTACTTCGAAGGCCGCGTCTACGGCGCGCTGGACGACTACCGGAGCTTTTCCAAGAAAATCCTGATCGAGCGGTTGATCGCCGCGTCCGAATTCGAAGGCGCGGAATTCCTGGGTTTCGGCGATGGCTACGTGGAGATCGAGAATATCAAAGAGGTGGGCGGCGTGGCGGTGGGCGTGGCTACCGCCGAGCCCGAGTGCCGCACGGTAGACGAATGGAAACGGCAGCGGCTCGCGGGCGTGGGCGCGGACTTCATCATCCCCAACTTTCTGTGCCGCGACCAACTGCTCGCCGCGCTATTTCCCAATGACCAGTAAATATCCGCTCTTCGACCGATCCCGGCTGCGAGTGAAACCGCTCGCCGAGCGAGTCAGCGATTTGAACACCGCCCACTGGCTGGAGCTCGATGAAATCGCCGCGCCGTACACGCACCCCGATCTGCCCGAGGTCGCCGCCCGCATGGTGGCGGCCCGCACCCGGGGCGCAGCCCGGATTCTGATGATGGGTGCGCACGTGCTGCGCGCCGGCGTGAGCCGCCAGATCATCGACCTGGTGGAGCGCGGGTACCTCGATCACATCGCCATGAACGGCGCGGGCGTCATCCACGATTACGAACTGGCGCGTATCGGCGCAACCACGGAGAGCGTGGCCCGCTACATCCGCACCGGCGAGTTCGGTCTGTGGCGCGAGACCGGCGAAATCAACGATTGGGTGCGCGAAGCCGCTGACACCGGCCTGGGCCTCGGCGAAAACGCGGGCCGCCGCATTGCGGAGAGCGATTACCCGCATCGCGAGCTGAGCGTGCTGGCGGCCGCCTGGCGCCGCTCCGTGCCCGTGACCGTACACGTGGGCATCGGCTATGACATCCTGCACGAGCATCCCAACTGCAATGGCGCGGCCTTCGGCGCGGCCAGCTACCGCGACTTTCTCATTTTCGCGCGCTCGATCGAGCGCCTGGAGGGCGGCGTGCTGCTGAGCTTCGGCTCCGCCATCATGGCGCCCGAAGTTTACTTGAAGGCGCTGGCCATGGCGCGCAATGTGGCGCATCAGGAAGGGCGCGCCATCCGCGATTTCGCCACCGCCGTTTTCGACCTGGCACCGATCGACGGCGACATCCACCACGAGCTTTCCAAGGCCGATGCCGGCTACTATTTCCGGCCGCACAAGACACTGCTGGTCCGCACGGTGGCCGATGGCGGCGCCAGTTACTATTTCCGCGGCGATCATCGCGCGACGTTCCCCGCGCTACGCCGCGCCATTCTCGAACAACTATGACCACGGCGGAGATCCTGGCCCAATTCCCGAAGCTTTCCGCGCTGGTGGTGGGCGACATCTGCCTCGACCGCTGGTGCACTTACGACCCGGCTGCGTCGGAGCCCTCGCGCGAAACCGGCATTCCGCGGCTCGGCGTGGTGCGCACGGAAGTTACGCCAGGCGCGGGCGGGACGGTCGCCAACAATCTCGCCGCGCTGGGCGCAGGCCGGGTCGCCGTGCTGGGCGCCATCGGCCAGGATGGTTCCGGCGTGGAGCTTTCGCATGCGCTGGGTGCGCGCGGCATCTCCGCGGAGCTGTGCGTGCGCACGGCCGCCATGCAAACCTTTACGTACACCAAGGTGATCAACGCGCGCACGGGCATCGAAGACCAGCCCCGCCTGGATTTCATCAACACCACGCCGCTCGTGCCCGACGTCGAGCGGCAGATTCTAGACAATCTGCGGATGGCCGTCGAATCGTTCGACGTTGTCCTGATAGCCGATCAGGCCGAGACCAGCCAAGGCGGCGTCGTCACGCCCGCCGTGCGCGCCCTGCTTGCCGAGCTCGCACCGCAATATCCCGATCGCATCTTCTTCGCCGATTCGCGCGCGCGCATTCACCTGTTCCGCAACATCATCGTCAAACCAAATCGGCAGGAGGCCGAGGGCGCCTGCCGCGAACTGTTCGGCCGGCTGGACTTCCCGGCGCTTCTGCGACACGCGAAATCGCCGCTGATGTTCGTGACCGAAGGTCCTGCCGGCGTGCGGATCGTCGGCGAATCGGGCGAGACGTGGGTCCGCGCCCGGCCTGTCGCCGACCCGGTGGATATCTGCGGCGCGGGCGACAGCTTCTCCGCGGGCGCGTCGCTGGCCCTGCGCGTGACCGGCTCGCCCGCCGAGGCCGCCCGCTTCGGTAATCTGGTGGCTTCCATAACGATCATGAAGAAAGGAACCGGCACGGCATCGCCCGAAGAAGTCCTGGCAGCCGATGCCCGCGAACCCGATGCCCGCGAAACGAACCCTGGCGATTGACGTCGGCGGCACCAAGTTCTCCATCGCGTCGTTCGATGGCGAGCGAATGGTGCGCCGCGAGTCCCGCCGCACCGATGCCGAAGGCGGCCGCGATTGGATGCTCGATCAGATCTCAACCATCGCGCGCGCCTGGCAATCCGAAACGCCCGCGGACCGCTGCGGCATCGGCTTCGGCGGCCCGGTCATATTTAAGGAGCAGCGCGTGGCGCTTTCCACGCACGTCGGCGGCTGGCGCGACTTCCGGCTTACCGACTGGGTGCGCGACCTGCTGGCAGTGCCGGCCATCATGGATAACGACGCCAATGTTGGCGCGCTGGGCGAGGCGCAGTTCGGCGCCGGGCGCGGCTGCTCGCCGCTGTTCTACATGACGCTTTCCACCGGCATCGGCGGTGGCATATATTACGACGGCTGCATCTGGCGCGGCGCAGATTCCTACGGCGGCGAGATCGGCCACCTGACCATCCGGCCCGACGGTCCGCAGTGCCTGTGCGGCTGGCACGGCTGCTTCGAGCGCATGTGCAGCGGCCTGTGGCTGGCCCGCGATTACGGCAAGACGGCGGAGGAATTGTTGCGCGATCCCGCTTTCGTCAGCCGCTACGTGGTGGATCTGGCGCTGGGACTGAAGGCCTGCATCATGCTGTTGAACCCGGCACGCATCGTGATTGGAGGCGGCATCAGCAAGGCTGGCGGGCGGCTGTTCGATCCGCTGCGCGCGGAGCTGCGGCGGCAGATTACGGACTGGTCCGGCGCGCGCATCGATGTGGTGCCCGCGGCGCTGGGCGACGATAGCGTCCTGTGGGGCGCGCTGGCGCTAGCGGAAGAGTTATAAAGTGGGATTGTGGGGCGGACCTCCAGGTCTGCGCGGGTCCTCCAGGACCCGCTCTATCGCAGTGGGTGCTACTGCTGCCGATACGCCGCTTCCAAACCGGCAATGTCGAACTTCTTCATTTGGAACATGGCCCTTATCACGCGTTCCTTGCGTTCGGCGTCCGGGTCCTGCATCATCTCGAAGAAAACGGCGGGCACGATTTGCCAGCACAGCCCGTATCTGTCCTTCAGCCAGCCGCATTCGATTTCCTTTCCGCCGCTGGATAGCTTCTCCCACATCTCATCCACTTCCTGTTGGTTCTCGCAGTTCACCACGAATGAGATCGCCTCGGTGAACTTGAAGGCAGGCCCGCCGTTCAGCGCAACGAACTTCTGTCCATCGAGTTCGAAGGCCACCGTCATCACACTGCCCTTAGGGCCAGGTCCCGATTCACCGTAGCGGGTGACGGCCTCAATTCTGGAATTCTCGAACACGGTGGTATAAAACCGGGCCGCCTCCTCGGCTTCGTGATCGAACCACAGAAAGGGCGTAATCTTCTGTAATGATTTGCTCATATCCAACCCACCTCACCTCAAGAATGGCAAATAAGCCGGCACCCTCCGCCGGTACTCATCAAACTGCTCGCCGAATCGCGCGCGCAGCAGCCCTTCCTCTGCGTGGATCCGAATCTCCGTCCCCGCGATGTAGAGTGCAATGCTCAGCAGCAATAACGGCCAGCGCGCGAAAAGCAGCCCGGTCGCGAGCATCATCATAAACAGCGACGCATACACCGGATGCCGCACGATGGCATACGGCCCCGTGCGGATCAATTCATGGTCCGCATACAACCCTGCCAGAATGCGAAGCTGCTTGCCCAGATGCCGCACCGCCAGCCAGCCAAACACGGCGGCCACCGGGCCAAGCACCATCGACGCGACCATGCGCGCCGGACCCGGCACGCTCGTATTCGGCAGCCAGAGCCACGCGAAGAATATGCCCGCGGTTTCCAGCGCCAGCCCCCAATCGCCCGAATGCGCCATCACCTCGGATTGCCGTTTCGGTCCGGTGAAACGCTTGCGCGCGAAGGGATACAGCCACAAAACCCACATGGCCAACAGTTCAAGTACCGCAATGGCGAAAAGATTCATCGCGCGGGATCCCCGAGCGGCCCGCTCAACTTGATCGTGCGGCCAGTCTGCGCGGACTCGCGCGCAGCCACCAGGATTTCGGTCACGATCATGTTGTTCTCAAGCGACGACAGACCGGCGGGCTTCCGTTTCCCCCGCACGATCGCCGTCAGATACGCTATCGAATCGTGTTCTTCGGGCGGCAGCGCCTCCAGCGTGCGGGCCTCCTCCTGCCCGCCGGGCAACCGCACGCGCAACGCGTCGCCGCCGGCCGCGATGGCGTACCCGCGCTCGCCGTACACCTCGAAATCCTTGCGGCCGAACGGCCAGTTCCACGACGCTTGAATGATGCCCTGCGCCTTGGGATACTCGATCAGCACCGAGGCTTCATCGTCCACGCGCGCATAGATCTGCGGCTTGATGGTTTGCGCAATGGCCGTCACCGCCACGGGACGCTGGTTGTCCATCATCCAGGTCATCAGGTTGGCGCCGTAGCAGCCGAAATCGAACAGCGCGCCCGCGCCGTTTTTCACCGGATCGGTTAGCCAGCCGAGAAACTCCGGCCCCACGCCGATCTCTTTGGGCCCCTGGTGGCCATCCATCGCCACCATCTTGCGAATGTCACCGGCGGCCCGCTGGTCCTTGACGATGTGCCACATGGCGGCGTGGCTGGGATACCAGGTGGTTTCGTAATTCACGATCACCTGGATGCCGCCTTCGTGCGCCGCGCGCGCGATGGCCCGTGCGTCCGCCATGTTCACGGCCAGCGGCTTCTCCATCATAACGTGAATGTGGCGCCGCGCGGACGCCTCCACCACCATGGCATGGTTGAAGGTGCTGGTGAACGACGCCACGGCTTCCGGCTTCACGCGATCCAGCATGGCCCCCAGATCCGTGAAGAAAACGGAGTCCGCAAGGCCATAGCGTTGCGCGTAGTGCCGTTGCAGCGCGGTGTCGGGATCGAAGACGCCGGCGATTTCGACGTCCTTGCGCTGGCCGGCGGCGCGCAGAAAACCGTCCACGTGGCCGTGCACCAGCCCAGCGATACAAAGGCGCAACGGCTGCTCGCCGGCCGCCAGCAGGGGCAGAAGGCTGGCGGCTAGAGTCAACTTCAAGAGGATATGCATGCTGTAGTGCATGATAACCGGAAGCGCACCGGTTTCCTCACCGGGGGGAAGGCAGCATTCGAGCGCGATCCAGCCGTTTGTCGGTCCCGCCGCCGCGGCCCTACTGCGGCGTCGTGTAGGTCACGATGACTTCGCAGCCGCCTTTACCCGCGCACAGGCTGGTGGCGCTGCCGTTCACCTTGATGCTGCCGATGTGGCGACCGTCGCCGTGGCCGAACTCCCGTTCATCGGCAGTCGCGGTCTTCTGCCACTGGGTGATGGGAATCTTCGCGGAAAACTTCAGGTGCAGTCCCTTATTGGCGGACACGGATGAGACGGTCACCACCCCGGCGTTATAGGTCACCTGAATCTTCCAGGGCTTGGATGGGTCGATGCCGCACGTGGCGTTGCCCGCGCAGCGGTCGGCGCCCGCTTCGGTGATCTGCAAGCCGCTGAGCACGCCGTTGGCGATGAGGTGCCGCAACTCGGACGAGCCGATTACTTTCCAGTTCTTGCCCGCGTCGAGTCCGTCGGCGTGAAGCAGGATGGATCCTCCATCTTTGATCGTGATGGGGGTGGCGCCTTGGGCCTCGGTCTGCGATGGGCCGCACAGCAGCAGAATCGCGAGGGGGAGAGAAGCTGTGAGTGTGAACTTGATCATGTGTTTTGGTTCCTTTCATCGGTTGGTGGTAGGGGCCGCCGGGTCGACGCGCAGCAGTTCCGCATGCATGCGCCGTATAACCGGGCGGCCCAGGTACGAGCGAAAATCTTCGGCGGGCCAGGAGGCCTTCAGTTGGCCGAGAGCGGCCGCGGCCTGAGCCGCCACAGCGGGGTCCGGCGCGCCGGATCGCAGCAGCAGCACGCACGCGCGCCAGAGCGACTCGGGTTTCCCGGCCGATTCGAAAAGGGCGCGCGCGCGGCCCGCATATCCGGCAGCCGCCGCGCGATCGCCGGCGGCCAGCGCCGCTTCCGCCGCGCCCAGCAGCGCTTCCGCTTCCGCCGCGGGGTTGCCGGACGCGTGGGCCAGGTCGAACGCCTTGCGGCAGGCCTCCAGGCCACGCGCCCCGGCGCCGGAGCGCGCCAGCGCGAGGCCCAGCACCAGGCTGGCGCCGCGCCGCGTTTCCCGGTCGCTCGCATCGGCACTGAGGAGCAGGGCGTCGGCTTTGGCGCGAGCCTCGCCGAAACGTTCCTGCATCAAAATGATTTGGAGAGCGCCGACGGGATCGGCGTCCGCGGCCTGCTGCGACGGCGCCGCGCCGTCTTTATGGCCGAGCATGGCATGCAGCAGGGCCACGCTCAGTTCGTTATTGGCCGTGCCCGACGAGTTGCCGATGGCCTCGAAGGCGCGCCGCGTCTCATCGAACATGCGCAGCGCCTGCGGCCAGCGGTCCTGGACTACTTCGAGCGAGGCCAGCCCCTCCTGCGCCAGCGCCAGCGGTAGCGACGGACCGGCCGGCTGCATGGTGGCCAGGGTCTCCTCGAAGGCGCGGCGCGCCCCTTGGTAGTCGCCCTTTTGGCTCGCGGCACGGCCCAGCAGGATGAGGGCGAGTGCGGCCTCGGTGCGGAAACCGGCCTGCTTATAATACGCTAGCGCGGCCTGCACGTCCCGCCAGCCCTGCACCGCGTCCCCGGTCTGGATGCGGATGCTGCCCAGGTTCACCAGCGCGCGCGCTTCCGACCGCTTCTCGCGATTGCGGCGGGCAATCTCGAGCGCTTCCTGCATGGTGCGCAAAGCCTCGGCGATGCGGCCTTTGACGAACAGCGCGTTGCCCAGGTCGATCAGCGCCCGCGAAACCAAGTTCTCGATGCCGCCGGCGCGGGCGATGGCGATGGCGCGGTTGGCGTCGTCCAGCGCTTCCGCGGTTTGACCGGCCTCAATATGAGCGTTGCTCGACAAAAGCAAGAGCTTGATCTGCTGCTGGTCGTTATCCGTGACGCGGGCGGCCGCCAGCGCCTTGCCAATCAGCTCGCGAGCCTCGGCGGGAGTGCGGGCATACCGCGCGCGAACGTAGAGGCACTCGGTCACACCTTCCACGTTGGAGGCGGTTTGGAACAGGCTCTCCGCGCGGTCGAGCGAGCGGCCCGAGTCCTCCCGCGCGCCAGTGCGGGCCTGCAGCGCTCCCAGGCGCAGCCAGGCGGCGGCGTTCTGCGCATCCAGGCGAACCGCTTCGGAATACGTTGCCATGGCGTGCTTCGTATCCTGGTTGCGCTCCTGCGCGCGGCCCAGATCGAGCAGCGCCCCCCCGCGCTCGTCCGGCGCAACTAGCATGGTCATCTTCCGGAGCGTCTCCGCCGCGGCCTTGAACTCGCCGGTGACCGTCTGGCGGATCGCGTCGAGATGAAGGCCCTCGACCTCCGGCAGTGAACTGCGCGCGGACATTGTCTTCAGCAACTCGTCCTTGGCGCGTTCCAGGTAGTCGAGTTCATACCAGGCTTCGGCCAGGTAGGCGTGCGCCATGGCGTAAGAGGGGTCGAACTCCACGGCGCGGGCCAAAGCCTTGCTCGCCCGATGATAACTGCCCGCGTGCAGCGCGGCGATGCCCTCGCGATACCAGGGAACCGCGGCTGGCGCCGGATCGTGGTGGCGGTGCGCAATCCGCAACCACACCGCGGCGCCGCCTCCCGCACAGACCAGGCCCGCGGCCAGCAGGGCCACGGCGCGCCGGCGCGAGGGACGGCGTCCGGGCGCCTGCAGATCGGCGAGCAGCTCGTCCGCCGACGCGTAGCGTTGCCGCCGGTCCTTCGACAGCAGCTTCAGAACGATGTGGTCGAGGTTCGCCGGCGATTGCGGATTCAGCCGCGAAGGCGGCGGCGGTTCCGACGTCAACAATCGCGCCATAACCGACGTGAGGCTATCGGCGGCGAACGGCGACTTGCCAGCCAGACACTCGTAAAGGACCGCGCCGAGCGAGAACAGGTCCGAGCGCGCATCCAGTAGTTCGCCGGACGCCTGTTCGGGCGACATGTAAAGCGGCGTTCCGGAGAAGCCTTCGAGCGTCTGGGTGGCGGCCTCCGC
>PMVV01000170.1 GCA_003166475.1 Bryobacterales bacterium
GCCGGAGAGGCTCGCGCTTCTCCCCAACACGTGGGAGGATGAATTCGTGAAATTACGTACGCTGCTGTTTGCTTGGATAGCGGCTTATGCCCTGGGAGCTTCGCTCTGGGGCCAGCAGGTGACCGCAACCATTTCTGGAAGGGTCACCGACCCATCGAACGCCGCGGTCTCGGGGGCCAAGGTGTCGGCCACATCCGTGGAGCGTGGCATTGCATATCCAGCCACCACCAACGCGGAGGGCTACTACAATCTGCCGAACCTTCTGGTCGGCGATTATAACGTAAGAGTTGAGAACGCAGGTTTCCAGACAGCTACGCAGTCGAACATTACGCTGCAAATGAACCAGGTTGCCAAGCTCGACTTTCAGCTTCAGGTTGGCAATGTGCAGACGCTGGTCGAGGTGACTTCGGCAGCGCCTGTGCTGCAGACCGAGCAGACGTTGCTCGGCCAGGTGATCGATTCGCGGACCGATACCACCCTGCCGCTGGCGACCCGCAACTACGTACAATTGACGCTGCTCGCGCCCGGAACCGTTCACCCGGACCCATCCACTTTTGAGACCGGTCTCACCACCGGCGGCAGCGGACGCCCGTATGTGAACGGCAACCGCGAACAGGCCGACAATTTCATCCTGGACGGCATGGACAACAACCAAGTCTCCGACAACTTGGTGGGTTATGCCCCCAGCGTGGATGCCATCCAGGAATTCAATGAGATCACCCAGAACGGGCCGGCGGAGTTCGGCAATTTCATGGGCGCCATCGTCAGCACCTCCATCAAGTCGGGAACGAATGAATACCACGGCGCTGCTTTTGAGTTCTTTCGCAACAACGTTCTGAATTCGAATCTGTGGCAGAAGAACTTCACGGGCGCGTCTAGACCGGCCCTGCGATGGAACGAATTCGGCGCCACGCTGGGCGGCCCGATCAAGCGCGATAAGCTGTTCTTCTTCGTCGATTATCAAGGGCAGCGCTTCGACACGCCCACCAGTATCGGCGCCACCAGCGTGCTCACAACGGCCGAGCGCGGCGGCGACTTCTCGGCGATGCTGCAAGGCGCTACTCCCATCCAGCTTTACAACCCATTCTCCACTGGATCGCGGCTGCCATTCTCAGGGAACCTCATTCCGGCAACCATGCTCAGCTCAGTGGCACAGAAAATTGTGACCGACACAAGCGCCTATCCGACGCCAACCGGTCCCGGACTAGTCAACAACTATCTGTACGCTTCCCACACCGACATCAATGGCGACCAGGGCGACGTCCGCGTCGACTGGAGCGTTTCCGACAAGGACCGAGTGTTCGGCCGCTACTCGCAGAGCGCGACCAGCAATCCCTCGACCAACTCCGTGCCGATCTTCTATAACTCCTTCGCCAACTACCCCACGAAGAACGGTGTCGTGGACTGGGTGCATACGGTATCGCCCTCCATTGTCAATGACGCCCGCGTCGGCGTGAATTATGTGGACATCAACAACGGCGCAGCCGCCAACGGTCTCACCAATTTCTCCAATACCGTGGGGCTCCCCGGCGTTGTCTCGAGCATTCTTCCCTCCATGAGCCTCTCGGGCGGTTACGCCGCTAGCATCGGCAATTCCGACGTATACCAACTCTTCGCCGACACCGTGATTCAGTATGAGGATACCGTGTCCATTACCAAGGGTACGCATACTTTCCATATGGGTTTCCAGGGTTGGCGCCAGCGCATCGACACATTCTACTCGGGCAACAACGGCGAAGCTGGAACGTTCACCTTCGATGGCCGCTATACCGCTGGTCCTAACCCGCTGGCAACCGCCGGCTCGGGCAGCGGCGCGGGCGAGGCGGACTTCATGCTGGGTCTGGCATCCCAGATCGGCGGCGGCGTCAATGGCGGCACCTGGGGCCAGCGCTCTAACGTCCTCGCTGCGTTCTTCCAGGACGATTGGCACGTTTCCCCTAGCCTCACTCTCAATCTCGGCTTGCGCTGGGAGCTGCATACTCCTTGGTGCGAAGTGAAGAACCGGCAGGTGAACTTCGGGCTAATCTCCGGCACGATCGAGTATCCGAACCAGGACGGAAACAATTGCGCGCTGTATAACGAGTACAACGGCATCACCAACTACCAGCCGCGCGTGGGCTTCGCCTGGAACGCGATGAAGAACACGGTAGTTCGCGCGGCGTACACCATGTCCAACTACCTGGAAGGAACCGGCACTAACCTGCGTCTGCCGATCAATCCGCCTTACGCGCACGAAACAGACGCCAACTATACGTCACTTTCCATGCCGACCACGACGCTCGATCAAGGTTTCACGCCGCTGGCCCCCTCATCCAATCCATTCCAGGGAGCTCTGATCCGCCTGTGGGATCCGAACATCCGCCCGGCTGTCGCCAACCAGTGGAACTTTACCCTTCAGCATCAGCTCAACAACACCACGACTCTGCAAGCCGGCTATGTCGGCCAGCGCACCACGCACCTGATGGTTCCCATGCCTTACTTCCAGAAGGAACTTCTGCCCAACGGCACGGTGGTGGGGAGTCCTTACCTGTCTGGCAACCCGTACGTCTATGACGCCATCAGTCAGATCTCCGGTACGGCATCGAACGGCGATCAAAGCTACAACGCATTACAGGCTGTGTTACAAAAGCGGCTCGGCGGCGGCCTGGAATACCAAGTCGCCTACACCTATTCAAAATGCATGACGAATTCCAGCGGTTACTACGGCTCGTGGGGCGGCGGAGCCGCACCGACGTCGCCGTACTTCCAGAATCTGTATGACATGAAGGCGGAGTGGGGACCTTGCTACTATGATGTCACGCACGTGCTCACCAGCTACGCGACCTATGATATACCCTTCGGACACGACCGCAAGTTTGGCAAGGACATGAACCCGGTCGTCAACGCCATACTGGGCGACTGGCAGGTCAACGGCATTCTCAGCTTGCATGGGGGATTCCCAATGACTATTTCGGCGGGGGACGCGTCCGGCAC
The DNA here is from genome assembly GCA_003166475.1 of Bryobacterales bacterium. Classification (GTDB taxonomy): domain Bacteria; phylum Acidobacteriota; class Terriglobia; order Bryobacterales; family Bryobacteraceae; genus Bog-159. The sequence continues at coordinate 2,974 of PMVV01000170.1, forward strand.
GAACTCTCGGGGCTCCCGCGCCAACTGCCTCGCGCCGGCACAGATTTACGGCGAGCAGAATTCCCCTCTGGGCGGCTACCAGTGGTTTAATCCGGCCGACTTTGGCCCGGAGAATCCGGGTACGTTTGGGACTTGCGGCGTGGCCACGGTTCGCGGTCCCGGACTGCACACGCTGGATGCCAGCCTGGCGAAATTCTTCAACGTCACTGAACGGTTCAAGCTGGAGTTCAGGGCCGAAGCCGTCAACTTAACCAACACGCCCATTCTGAATGTGCCTAATACCGGACTGGGCAGTACGCTCGGCCTGCTGCAAGGTGCCATGGGAGGCTCAGGCATCGGATTCGACAGGCAGATCCAGTTCGCGCTCAAGATCCATTATTAGCGGCGAACTGTTTCAGATTTGACCGAAGCCTCTTGGGGAGCCGATACGGCGGCTCCCCTTTTTTTATTGCAGCGTACAATGAGTTTAGTGAAACTTCTCCTCGTGGGCGCGCTGGCCGCGGCAATGGCAGCCGGCCAGTCCTCCCAGCATCTTGCCGAATCCGGTCATTGCCGGGAAGCTCTGCCCTTGTTGAAAGCCGACCTCGCCAAAGCCGCCAACGCCGATCTGCAAAAACGCCTGGGCGTGGACGGCGTCCGCTGCGGCATGACGCTGAACAACATGGACGCCGCCCTGGACTTTCTCCGCGGCCTCAACAGGCGCTTTCCCGGCGATGCCGAGGTGCTGTTTCTCGAGGTGCATGTCTTCTCCGACTTATCCATACGCGTCTCACAGCAGCTCATGCTTTCGGCCCCCTCATCCTACCAGGTGCACGAGCTGAATGCGGAGGCTCTGGAGACCCAGGGCAAATGGAGCGAAGCCGAGGCGGAATACCGCGAAGTGCTCAAGAAGGACCCGCAGTTGCCGGGCATCCACTATCGCATCGCGCGGCTGCTGCTTTCCAGGCCGCCGGCAGCCACCACCAAGGCCGATGCCAGCCGCGAATTGGAAGAGGAGTTGAAGATCGACCCTAACAATGCCGGCGCCGAATATGTGCTCGGCGAGTTGTCTCGCCAGGATCGTAAGGACCAGGCGGCCATCGATCATTTCGGCCGCGCGACCAAACTGGATGCCGGATTCGTGGACGCGTTCATCGGGCTGGGGACCACGCTCCTCGCCGGCGACCGCGCCGCCGATGCCATTCAACCGCTCGAGACAGCCGTCAAACTCGATCCGAACAGTCCCGCCGCGCACTTCAATCTGGCGACTGCCTACTCCCGCACCGGACGCAAGGAAGAAGCAGCCCGGGAGTTCAATCTACAGAACCTGGCTACGGAAAGGTTGCAGCAGACCAAGCAGCAGGTGCGCCGGGGGATCGCCGGAGCGCCACCGCAATAGATGAGGAGAATCAGGCTGTGAGCGAGACTTACATGTGCCGCCGGACGACGCAGCCGCCGTCGATGAACGGCCGGCTGGACTCGGCGGCGTGGCAGCGGGCCGAACGGTCGCCGCGATTCGTGGATATGGTCACGGGCGAGCCCGGGTTCTTCGGTACCGAGGCCGCGGCGCTTTGGGACGACCAATACCTCTATGTGGGTTTCTGGATCGACGAGCCGTTCGTGCGCGCCAGATTGACCGAGCGCGACGCGCTGATCTTCCAGGAGAGCGACGTCGAGGTGTTCATCGACGGCGGCGATTGCTACTACGAGTTCGAGATTAACGCGCTGGGGACCATTTACGAGGTGTTCTTCATTTGGAAGGACGCATTCGCCCGATTCGACCCGGCGGAATGGGACGTGCTGCGGCGAAACGCGCTGACTTTTGGAGGCGACTACGACAGGCAGCCGGCATCGTTTTGGCGAGGCACGCACCCGCGGGGCTTGCGGTGGGCGTTTCTCGATTACGACATGCCAGGGCTGCGGTGGGCCACGCACGTCGATGGCGTCATTAACGACGACTCGGTGGTGGACAAGGGCTGGACGGTGGAGATCGCATTTCCCTGGTCAGGAATGAAGTGGCTGGCGAACGGACGCTCTCTGCCGCCTAAAGACGGCGACGAGTGGCGAGTATTCTTCGGGCGGTTCGAGGCGCTGCGCGCCGGGGGCCAGGAAGTCTCGCCGCACCCTGCGTGGGCCTGGAACGCGCACGGGGTTTACGACACGCACCGGCCGGAATGTTTTACGCGCGTCCGTTTCTCCGAAGAAGAACTGGCGCTCTGAGCAGGCGCGTGAGGCGGAAAGGAGAAAGGTCATGATTCGATACCTGGCTGCCGCGGCCGTGTTTCTGCTTCCTTCCGTTCGTGCCGCCTCTGCCGCGCCGTTGCGAGCGGTTTTCGAGGGCGCCGAATCCGAGCACAAGTGGGCGTTGAAAGACATGGCCCCGAACCTTCCGTCGGATTGGACCGGATATGACTTCCTGGTGCTGGAGATGAAGGCTTCGTCGCCGCAGCGGTTCTTTCTGACTTTCTACAGCAGCGACCGCGTGCAGCAGAGGCAGATGCATCCGCTGGCGAACGTGTGGATCCGCGCGGCTGTGCCCCTGCAATTCTACCGGCAACCGAACCGCACTGGCTTCGACTTAGCGTCAGTGGGCAAGGGCGCGCGAAATTCGTTCTGGATCGGCACTGGAGGCGTCTACGGGCCGCTGAATGCGGTGGAGGCGATCGGAGTCACGATGCAGGCGCCGTTGGGAAAGCCGACGCTCGACATCCGGTCAGTACAACTTTCGAAGGAGGATCCGGGCTCCGACATCCTGGATAAGAAACCCGTGGTGGACGAATTCGGCCAGTGGATTCCGGCGGACTGGCCCGGGAAGGTGAAGAGCCTCGGTCAGCTTGAGAAAGAGTGGGCGGCTGAGGAAGCGGGCCTGGGTGAGGGCGGGTTCGGCTACTGCAAGTACGGCGGTTATTCGAACACGAAGGCCAGGGCGACGGGCTTTTTCCGGGTGGAGCAGGTGGACGGACGGTGGTGGTTCGTGGACCCCGACGGACACCTGTTCTTTTCGACGGGTTCCACCGGAATGGGCAGCGGCGGCGGTGACGCCCGGATGCGGGGCCGGGAGGATTTTTTCACGGCGATGCCGCCAGTGGATGCGGCGCCGGTGCCCGGACGCGCCCCGCAGACGGGCTTCTACGGGTGGAACCTGGCGCG
>PMVV01000089.1 GCA_003166475.1 Bryobacterales bacterium
GCATCAACCAATACCTCCTCGAAAACCTGTCTGACGCCGCCTGGAATGCCGAACCATCCGGCGGCAAAGGCCGCACCATCGCCGCCATCGCCGCGCACATGCACAACGTGCGGCACATGTGGCTGGTGGCCGCCGCCAAGGGCAAACCACTGCCCGATAAACTCGACCGCGCGACGGTCACCAAGAAGGAAGCCATGCACGCGCTAGCCGCAAGCGCGAAGTGCTGCGCCCAGCTTCTGGCCGAATCGCTCGACCACCCCGAGGGCAAAGTCAAAGGCTTCCGTCCGGACGTGGTGGGGATGTTCAGCTACCTGATCTCGCACGACGCGCACCATCGCGGGCAAATCTGCGCCCTGGCGCGCCAGTTGGGCCATCCACTGCCGAAGCAAGCCATGTTCGGAATGTGGGAGTGGGGCACGCGCTGGAAGGAGTGCGGCTTCGGAGGGGAGTCGTAAGCAACCTGGCCGGCACTCGAACGCAAGAACTGCGTAAAGGCCGGGAGTCTCTTGGGAGAGCCGGTCAAATTTGTGGGGCGGGCTATTCAGCCCGCGGACCCGCTCTCTAGCGGGTCCAGCCGCCTGAAAAGGCGTCCCCAGAGGGGACCCCAGGCCAGGATTGGCCGTCCCACACGGGGGTCTGAATACTCTCCGGGATTTCGGACGCACTACACTAGGTCGAGAACGTAGGTCCAGTCTCCGATGGCGTGGCTCTTGTGATGGCCGCTTCCATCGTGATTGACCACGTTTCCGTGCGCTCGGCCTTGCGGCGAACTCTGTCGTGCCGCCCGTTCCAGGAATACTCAGATCGATGCAACTCTCGACGACTCCCAGTGTTTACATTAGTGCGAGCAGTTAAGCTCACCTCTAAAAAGTCCAACTAAAAGAGCTAATCCTAGCAGCTCTAAGGAGCTATTCCATTGAAAACACAATCGCTTCAGTGCTGCCGCTCTCCGCGGGAGGCGAAGCTACTGACGCTCAAATGCCGCCGTACTACGCTCGTCCGCGCCATCCGGTTGCTGGAAGAACTCACGCGGATTCGGCTGAAACGGGACCCGGAGCTAACCTCCTTCATTTCTTTACAAGAGGGGAATGGCCTCCAAGAGTCTTGTTAGATGCTCGTCTCGTCTCATCCGCTCCCGGTACACGGTGACACATTTCGAAAATAAATCCCGGGCCCGCATCCCTCGCCAGCCGAACCTATTTACCGTCTCATCACCCTCCCTAGTGTAGTGCGTCGCGCAGATCGACGATTATGTGCACACTGCGGGGCGGGCTATTCAGCCCGCGGACCCGCTCTCTAGCGGGTCCGGCCTCCACGCAAAGCTCGCACCACCAACCATAACCCAGCACCGTCTCTTAGAACCAATCGCTTGGGCTTTGATTGTTCAGGCGAGTCACTGTCCCAGCCGGTTGTATCTCTTCAAAGCCTCCTGCAGCCGGTCGTGCGGCAGCGCGATCACCGTGTGCCCCTCGAAGCCGGTCATCGTTTCGGCCCCCACCATGGCGTTGACGATAGCCTCCTCGGTGGCCTGCACGGTGGCCTCGAACAGCCGGTTCATTTCATCGTTGGGCACCATGGTCAGATTCACCAGGCCGGAGGTGCGGCCCGCATCGGCATTCGCCGTCGAAAACGCGATGAAAATATCGCCCGATCCATTGCCAGAACTCGATCCGGTACGCGCCAGTCCCAGCGAAGCGCGCCGCGCCAGGCGCTTCAGTTGGTGCGGCAGCAGCGGCGCGTCGGTGGCCACCACAATGATGATCGAGCCGACGTCCTCGCCCGCCCGCCGGAAGTTGCTCGCGTAAGGCTCGTTCCCCGTGATCTCCTGCCCCACCGGCACGCCCGCAATGCGAAGCTGCGCGCGCCGTCCGCAGTTGCACTGCACCAGCACGCCCACCGTGTAACCGTCCGCCTTGCGCGAACTGGTGCCGATGCCGCCCTTGAATCCGTAACAGACCATACCCGTGCCGCCGTCTGCGCCAACAGTTAACCTAAGACATTATCAGATTTGCGCGCCCGGATACCCTGATAGGCCTAAAATGAAGGGGGCACAGGTTCTTAGCTGGACTACAAGTTTGGCGGCAATCACGCATCTGAGTGCGAGTGTCCAAGGTGTCATCGGCGGGGCGGGCATGCCGAAGACTGTCAATGGCCGGACTGCGGCCGCACCGGGGGCGAACACGCGGGGTGTCGCTGCGAAAACTGCGGCGCGTTTCGGGACCACCATCTTTCCGGCTGCATGTGTCAGCAGTGCCGGGGCTTTGGATAGACTGCCCGCTTTCACCCATCCGCCTGGCCGCCGGGGTCGACGCTTCACGCTGCCTATTTGGTCTGAAAAAGGGAGAGCAATCAATGCGGCATTGGATAAAGATTATGGGTCTGACGCTCGCTGCTAATGCGGCGGGATCCGCGCAGACGACTTGGCAAGGGCTGAGTTTCGGCTGGCCGATGGGCCAGGTTAAGGAGGCCCTTTTGCATAAAGGCTTCCATCTCGTGCCCAATTCCGTTCCGGGTCGCCAGGGATGGGACTTGGAGCCCGTGTTTGATCTTAAGTTGAACCCGACACTGCACCTCACGCCGAACCTGGTATTCGATTCTTCCGACAAGCTCGAACGGGTCACCTTGATACTTGCGACAAAACAGCACAGTGCGGAGGGGATGGAGCCAAGCTTGCTCGCTATGTTCGCCGGACGGCTGGTGCAACCGGAATTGAGCGCAAAGTACGGTGTGCCAGTGAGCAAGGCGGGGACCTGCGATTCGGTCTCATCGAGTGACTTAATCGGTGGTCCTGGATACGTGAAGTGCGAGGTTGTATGGAAAGCCGAGGGACAGAGCATCTCTCTAGAATGGTCCTGCTATGAAGGTCCGAAGATGTTGCTGTTCTCTATCTCTTACAAGCCGATCAGTTCCGGGCTCTAAGAGTCCCTCATTTATTGCGGGGATAACCGTAGTATATTTGAACGCTATCGTTACTGCAGGCCCGGGATTTTGCTGTTACCCGCTTTCCACTCGGGGCGCAAGAGTGAATCCGCTTACAATCGATGGCGCAGGAGTCCGAGAGGCGAGGCTTCGCACCATGGTGACGTCGTGAGGGTGTCCGGAACTCAATGGGCACGAACATCGAACCCAAAAAAGCGCAGACCGGCATTCACGTTCGCGTTCCGAAGCGGATACCTGTCCGGCTCGAAGAATCCGAGCAGCTCTTGTACGCATGATCGCTTAAACCCGAAGAGCCGGCCAGCACAAAGACTCATCCGTTCCGTGAGAGGGGCCGTGCCATAAAGCAGTTCCTTCCATGCCACCCTGACTGCCGCCGTGGTGTTGGTCGGATAATCGAGGAAACGGTCCCTCATTCTCGAATCGTGCATACAGTTCAACCGCCCGGCGACGCCGCGGATGTTCTTCCTGGTCAGTCGGCCGATCCGCTTTGGGCTTAGAACCTGCCGAACAAAAGCCGACCGATCTTTCCGCCACTGTCCATCATCAGCCCCCGCGGATGCCCAGCTTCGAAAGGCGGCAGCGAGCTTCTTTATCTCGCTCCTTCGCGATGATGCCGACAACTGGCGGGGAGCTAGCGTCTCATATGCCCTCGACGGGCATCCACGGTGCCAGTGAAAGAGGTAGTCCAAGAAACCATCGACCTCGAAATTCCTCGGCACCGTGGGCCAAATTCGCTGGACTGCGGTATATTCTTTGGCCAGCGTCGCATAGCATCGCAGGAAGTGCGGGTAATCCAGGAAGATATCCGTGTACTTGTGGTCGCCAAAATCACCGGGATCACCGGGAAGAAGGAACAGGGTCGGAAGCTTCTTTCCGGTATCCTCGCCAGGTTGACTGCCACGCCTCCGCCATATCCTCGATAGCTCGCTTGATTCCACTGGCCTTGAAAGAGGAGGTTCCCACCACTTCACATACAGGGTGATCGCCGATTGCGCAGCAGCCCCCGTCAGCAGGACGCCGGCTTCGTACCTCTTGGTGAAGGCTGTACATGTCAGGTTTGCGGACGTCAGGAGCACGTTGTCATCGACGATGTAGAGCTTCGCGTGCAGCCCTCTTAGATGGTGAATCGGTCCTTTTTGCGCAAGTCGCTTTAGGGTATCACCATTGAGACTTCCCTCCTCCGTATCCGTCAGCAGCCGAACATCGATATCGGACTTATCCCACCATGAGCGACCGAGCAGCGTCCGGATGGCACGCCAGTTCCCAACATAGGGGGATGCGATCCACACACGGCGTTTTACCCCGTCGCAAGCGGTCCGCAGTTGCATGGAGAGGGTCTTACCGGAGAGCACGCGCATGAGATGATCATATATCCGTTCGCATCTCGCAGCCGAAGGAGTCCTTGCCAACCGCCAGTCACGGCGCCAGCCGGTTGTACTTCTTCAAAACCTCCTGCAGCCGGTCGTGCGGCAGCGCCATCACCGTATGCCCCTCGAAGCCGGTCATCGTCTCCGCCCCCACCATGGCATTGACGATAGCCTCCTCGGTGGCCTGCACGGTGGCCTCGAACAACCGGTTCATTTCGTCGTTGGGCACCATGGTCAGAGTCGCCAGACCCGACGTGCGGCCCGCATCCGCATTCGCCGTCGAGAACGCGATGAAGATGTCGCCCGATCCATTGCCGGAGCTCGATCCGGTGCGCGCCAGTCCCAGCGATGCGCGCCGCGCCAGGCGCTTCAGTTGGTGCGGCAGCAGCGGCGCGTCGGTGGCCACCACGATGATGATCGAGCCGACATCCTCGCCCGCCCGCCGGAAGTCGCTCGCGTAAGGCTCGTTCCCCGCGATCTCCTGGCCCACCGGTACACCCGCAATGCGAAGCTGCGCGCGACGTCCGCAGTTGCACTGCACCAGCACGCCCACCGTGTAACCGTCCGCCTTGCGGGAACTGGTGCCGATGCCGCCTTTGAATCCGTAGCAGACCATGCCCGTGCCGCCGCCCACGTTGCCCTCGGCGACCGGCCCGCCCTTGGCCGCCTCCAGCGCCGCGAATGCGTCGGCCTCCTGCACGTGGAATCCGTTGATGTCGTTCAGGAATCCGTCCCAGGTTTCCGCCACCACCGGCAGCGACCATTCGCCGCTCAGGTCGATGCCGGCCTTGCGTGCGCGCCCGACGCGCCATTTGATATAGGAATCGCGCACCGTCCCCACGCTGTGCGTGTTGGTGATCATCACCGGTCCATTCAGCAGGCCGGACTCCTCCAGCCAGGTGGTGCCGGTCATTTCGCCGTTGCCGTTCAGCGAGAACCAGCCGCCAAAAACGGGCGCGCCCAATTGCTTCCCGCGCGGCCAGATGGCTGTGACACCGGTGCGCACCGCCTGCTTCCCGTCGCCCGAAATCAGCGTGGCATGGCCCACTTCCAGGCCCGCGACATCGGTGATGGCATTCAGCGGCCCAGGGGCGCCGTCAAACGGAACGCCCAGTTGGCGGGCGCGCGCCGCGAGCAATGTCGCAGCGGCGAACAGCGTCAGAATCGCGCGAATCCCTTTCTGCATGTCTCCCGCAGTATAATGCATCATTGTGCCGCATGGGCCACTCATCCAACCACCCGGCTTCCACCGTATGAATAATTGTGTACCGTGGCAACATGGATTAGTCGCATCCGGAGCATAATGCTGCTGCTGCCCCTGTTGCTGGCGATCGAATTCGGCGAAAGCGACGCGGACCTGGTCCGGCGTCTGCAACGGCGCGATCCGCGCGCCATGGCGGAGCCGTACGACCGCTACGGACGCCTGGTCTACGCGCTGATCGTGCGCGTGGTGCGGGATGGCGGGATCGCCGAGGATCTGGTCCAGGAAACCTTCCTGCGCGTTTGGAATCGGGTGCAGGGATTCGACGCCGAGCGCGGCGGCCTGGGCCCGTGGCTACTGGCCGTGGCGCGCAACCGGGCGATCGACTATCTGCGCTCGGCCGCGGGCCGCATGCGCAATGCCGTGGAACTGCCGGAGACGGAACACCCCGCGTTGTTCGCCGACATGGAAAAGGAGCTGCTCAATTCGGATAGAGTGCGGCGGGTGCGCGCCGCGTTGGAGAAGCTTTCCAAGAACCATCGTGCGGTCATCGAGCTGGCCTACTTCGAAGGCCTCTCGCAAGCCGAGATGGCGGAGAGAATGGGTGAGCCGCTGGGCACCGTGAAGACCTGGGTGCGAACGGCATTGAAGAGCCTGCGCGACGAGCTCGGAACGGCGGTGACCGCATGAATTGCGACGAACTGCGCGACTCCTACGAGCTATATGCGCTGGGCATCGCGGAAGAGCCCGAGCGGGGCGAGATCCGCGCGCACCTGGAGCGGGATTGCCCCACCTGCGTGCCGGGCGTGCGGGGCGCGCGCGAGCTGACCACCCTGATCGGCGCCACTGCCCCCGCTGCGGAACCGCCTGCCCGGCTGCGCAAACGGGTGCTGGCGATCGCCGGCGGCGGGACCGGCCCGCTGTTGAAATGGTCGCGGCTGTGGATCGCCGTGGCTGCCGGCGCCTTGATCGCCGCGGTGGTCTTCAATACCCGCGCACAGCACGCGTCCGAGGAACTGGCGCGGGTGCAGGCGGAATCGGCTGCCCAGACGCGCGAGTTGGCGCGGCTGAACGAGGCGTTCGCCATCTTGAACCAGCCGGATGCCAGACAGGTCGTCTTCGGCGGGGCCGCCCCGCAGCCTCCACGCGGGCGTGTGTTCCTCGACCGAACGCGCGGCGTGTTGCTGCTGGCCTCCAACCTGCCGCCTGCGCCCGCCGGCAAGACGTACGAAATGTGGGTCATCCCCAAGGGCGGCAAGCCCGTGCCGGCGGGCCTGTTCCAGTCGGCGGCGGACGGGACCGCGTTGCACCTGCTGGCCGGACCGGTGAATGTCGCCGGCACTGCCGCCGTGGCGGTCACGCTGGAAGTTGCCGCCGGTGTGCCGCAACCGACTTCGACGCCCATTATCGCGGCCTTTACCGAGCCGCGACCGTAAGGGAGCGGTCGCCCTGGCCGGGACCCATCCGCGCCTCGCCCGTCAAGTAAAATAGAAGCACATGATCAGAACCGCGAATCTGGACAAATTCTACGAAGCGGGCTACGGCCGGACCTACGTCCTGCGGCGTATCGAAGTGGAGATCAAGGAAGGCGAGTTTGTGACCATCATGGGTCCATCCGGCGCCGGCAAATCCACGCTGCTCAGCATCATCGGCATGCTGGACGGCGCTTGGACCGGCGAGTTCTACTTCCTGGACCATGCCGTACACAAGATGAAGCCCAAGGACCGCGTGGAGCTGAACAAGAAGTACATCGGCTTCGTGTTCCAGAGCTATCACTTGATCGACAACTTGACGGTTTACGAGAACCTGGACATTCCGCTGTCGTATCGCAACGTCAAATCGTCCGAGCGGGCCAGCCTGGTGTGCGATGCGCTCGACCGGTTTCACATCGTCGGCAAGCGCGACCTGTATCCCAACCAGCTATCCGGCGGCCAGCAGCAGCTTGTGGCGGTGGCGCGCGCGGTGATCGCCAGCCCGAAGCTGATCCTGGCCGATGAGCCCACCGGCAACCTGCATTCCAGCCAGGGCAAGGAGATCATGGAGTTGTTCAAGCGCTTGAACGACGAGGGCACCACCATTATTCAGGTGACGCACTCGGAGGCCAATGCGGCGTACGGGCACCGCATTATCAATTTGGCGGACGGCTGGGTGGTGAAGCCGGCGGCGGGGTAAGGACCACGGCAAAGCCTTCTTGCGTGAAATGGTGGTCGTTGGTCAGGACCTGCTGAATTCCCTCGCGCCGCATCGTCGTCATGAATGAACCGTCACGCGCTAGTCGGTCAGGATCTTACGTACCGCGCCGGCGGCCGCTCGCCGCAAATGCGTGCCGCGCTGGGCCATGCCATCCAGAAGTTCAGTCAGCACTTCATCGGTGGTAACCAGGTGGATTTCCCCAAGCGCCCCCCGAGCGGCGATTACCTGGGCTCGGTACTGATCGCGCGGGTGAAGCGCCGCACCCCAGTAGAGCGTGTCCGCGAAGACCAGCCTCACTTCTTTTTCGGTGCGCCGTGGAGGTAGTGGTCGAGATTAGCGAAGTAATCGGCGGGAACCTTCGCCCACTCTTGAGCCGGCACGGCCTTCCCAATAGCTGACAGCTCAGCCTCCAGCGATCCGGCAGCGAATTCCGCGGCAACGCGCGGGCGCGAGCCATTCTTCGGCCTCGCCGCTCCTGTGGTACGCCGCCGTTGTTTTGTCGCGATCGCCAATTACACTCCTCCCGTCAGTATACCCGGTGGCCACTTTCCTGTGGGTATCCGTGGCACCTCCGAGTTCATCTGGCTGGCCGGCCACTTACGGCCGTAGTTCGCCAGCCAGCTTACGTAACGACTCCACATACGGCGCCCGCGCCACTCCGCGCTCCGTAATAATCGCCGTCACATACCGGTTGGGCGTCACATCGAATGCCGGGTTTTCGACCGGCGTCCCCTCCGGCGCGACGGCGTGGCCGAACACGTGCGTCACTTCCGCGTCGGGCCGTCGCTCGATGGGGATCAGATCGCCCGAAGCCAGCGTCAGATCCAGCGTCGAGATGGGCGCGGCCACGAAGAACGGCACGCCGTTTTCCTTCGCCAGCACGGCCACCGAGTAGGTGCCAATCTTGTTGGCCACGTCGCCATTGGCGGCGATGCGGTCGGCGCCCACGACCACGCAGCCGATGCGCCCGGACTTCAAGAAATGCCCCGCCATGTTGTCCGTGATCAGCGTGGCGGGGATGTGGTCCTGCTGCAATTCCCAGACAGTCAGGCGCGCGCCTTGCAGGAAGGGGCGCGTCTCATCGGCGAAGACATCCACCTTCTTGCCGGCTTCCACGGCCGCGCGGATCACGCCCAGCGCGGTGCCATAACCCGCAGTCGCCAATGCGCCGGCGTTGCAATGCGTGAGCACCGTTTTGCCATCCGGCACCAGGTCCGCGCCGTGCCGCCCGATGGCGCGGTTGATGGCGATGTCGTCCAGGCGCATTTGCTGCGCTTCAACCGCCAGCCGGTCGCGGATCTCGGCCAGCGGCCGGCCGCGCAGCGATTGATAGAGTTTCCGCATGCGGTCGATCGCCCAGAACAGGTTGACCGCGGTGGGCCGCGTGCGCGCCAGCGTATCGCAGATCCGCTCCACCTGCGCGTCGAGATCGCCGCCATCGGCTTGCGCCACGCCCAGCGCCACCCCCATGGCGGCCGCCACGCCGATGGCCGGTGCGCCGCGAATCACCATGTTGCGGATGGCTGCGGCGACGTCTTCATAGGTCCGGCAGGTGACGAACTCTTCGTGTAGCGGCAGGCGCGTCTGGTCGATCATCACCACGCCCGCGGGGGTCCATTCAATTGTTTCCAGCATTATCCGCCATGGGCCTAAAATAGCAAAGTGGTGGGGCGAGTGCAGTGTCCAAGAAATAACT
>PMVV01000272.1 GCA_003166475.1 Bryobacterales bacterium
TATTATTGTTCCGGCTACCCTTAATTAGTATTACAGGTCTTTTATGCTCTAAATCAGGCGTGCGAAGCGGCGGTTGGACCGCGGAAAGTCGACGCCCATCGTGAACCACACTTGTCAATGACGAACTGCTCGCCGTGATGGCGTCGCCGCGCCATGGCGGCCGCCTGTGGCCGCTTCGCGCTCGGCGCCACTCCCGGCCGCATCATCCGGCTGCTGGCCGGCCGAGGATCTGGCGCGGTGACGCGCGATTCGCCCGCCTCCGGGAGAGCCGGCACATGGCTGCGCGTCGGCAGACCGGTTAAGTGGCCGCCGGCCGACACTCCTGGGTGACGGGCACGAAGATCATGCACCATCCGCCGACCGACACCGCGCAGTGGCTGCGGCCGCCCTCCGCCCGGCGCGCATCCCCATCCGCCAGCCGGCGGTCGCGGCGACGGACCACGGCGCGGCGGGCGCCGGAACTGGCGGCCGGGGAGGCTGCGCGAAGCGCGTTATGCCACCCAACGCGGGAACATCCGGCGTGCCAACTAAGGGGCCGCCGAGAACGACGAGACCTTCCGCTTCAAGCGCGTTCATAAAATCGGCATGCGCCCGCCGTTCCGGTTGACCCTCCTGACCCGTGTCATTCCTCTCGAGGTCTTCGCATCGCCCGCCGGCACCATCCGCGCCGTCCGCGCCCGCCCGACTCGACATCGGGGCTACAGATCGGTCGCGAGGTCCGAGCCTGCGGTCTATCAAGGCCCGACAGAACTGGCGGTTGCCTGCCGCGTGTTCAGAAAAAGGGTCTGGAGATCGTTCAGTGCGCCAGCATCACCCTTCGCCAACTGCGCAGTGATCTTATCGCGCGGGATCAACAAATCCTCAAGCGCCTTCCTGCTATTCGCGTCCGGCATCTGGTTTGCGAGTTCACGGGTGCGGCTGAAGAACCGCGCAGTGGTTTCGGCGGCCAACCCGTAATTCTTCTGGCTCGCCTGGAGATACGCGAGGCCGATGACATCCCGCAACTGCGCTACGGCAAACTGCTGTCTTGCCTCACGCAATTCGGTTTCTAGTCGCCGCGCTTTGAGAAACTGCGGAAAAAAGCTCACCAAGAAGACGGCGATCAGTAAAATGATCCCGATAATTATCTTATTCCTCACGGGAGTTCCTCCACTACGAGCGTAGCTCAACAATACGCTTTAGAGGAGCCGGCATTCAGCCGCCGGACCGGCTGTGCGCGGCGCCGGCCCGCGGTGGCGGCGCTTACCGATGGGCGCTGTCCGGGCGGATTCGCACCGGAGGCGAAACCGTAGCGTCGCGGGAACATGGGGCTCAGCCCGCCAGGATCTCTCGCATGAATTGCGCGGTCTGCCCGATCTGGTCGTTGAAGCGCTGATACATCCCGATTATCACCGCATCGGTGGGCTTAATGCCATCGAGCGCCACGCCCATGCGCTCCTTCACCTCCTGGGGCGAATTCACTGTGCGGCCCGCGGCGAGCACCTTGTATGCCAGGCAGGGTTTCTTCGCTTTGCGGACCGTCTGCATCATCCGTGGCGGGTCCGAGGGTAGGTAGATCTCTCCCAGCGGCACCTGACCGCCGAGCAGCTTCTCAAATTCCGCGCGCGGCCGGATCATGTAATACAGACTGGTCATGTAATAATCCACGTCCCACGCCTTTTCCTCGGCGTATTCGACTTCGAGCGGATTATGACAGGACAAGCCCACCATGGTGCCTGCGTCGCGAATACGTTTGAGGTAGTCGAGGGAGCGGTCGAACTGTCCGGCATCCCAGAGCCTGTTCGTGCTGCCCCCGTGCTGAGCGATTCCCATGGGCTTGAGCTTCATGGCGCGCGTCACCATTTCCGGCTGGTCGTTGAAACCGGGACGCGAAAGCAGCAACAACTGCAGCTTGCCTCCCTGTTCCTTATACTTCAGCCAGTCGGTTTCGAGTCGCTCGCTCCAGCTTGCCTGCCATGTGTTGAGCCCGGCATGCTCCAACTCGTGGAGGAAAGCAAGTACCCGTTCGGTGGTGTGGTACTCGCCCATATGCGCGGAGAACACGTAGTTGAAATGAGAGTAGCCGTAGATGGGGTTCGCGCCGGCGATGAGCCGCGTGATCCTGTACTTGCCGAAAGGGACCTGCGGCAGCAGCGGCCCAGGTTTTGCTTCGGGAACCTTACCACCGGCAGCCGGTGATTGAGCCGCGGAGCGGTTGGCTGCCACAAGAAACGCAGCCAGCGTACCAGCGCCGCGAAACAGATCGCGCCGTTGCATCGAAGTGTCGTCGATGGGTTCGAGTTCGATCATTCCGTTCATGAGGGGCTCTTGTTCGTCCTGCATGCTCCTGTTGTATCAGAGCGTACGGGGTCCCGGTGATATCTGGCCGGCGCCGGCACGGGCCGCCGGGCATCGCTCTGCGGGGTGCGCGTTATGGCAACGCGAACCCGCGACCCCGCGGAATTCGGGCATCGGGAAGCGATCACCCCCTGCGCACCTGCGCCACGGGCGTGCAGGCACACGGCTGCGTGTCGTCCCGGTGAAGTGACGGCTCGCCGACGTTCCTGGATACGGGCGCCCCCCGCCCCGTCGCGCATCCCCAACCGCCCGCGGCGGTCGCGGCGACGGACTGCGGGCGAACCGCGCTATTGGGCTGCGGGCTACGCCGGTCGGCGGCCGCGGCGCTCGCGATGGGCGCGTCGTGTGGCGGTTGGCGGGTGGCCCGTCGCGGAAGGGGAACGGCCGCCGGTGCAGGCGTGGTCATCGCTCTAGCAGAGATGCGCCTCCTTCGTTTGGGGCGCACTTCGCAGCGTGTCGAGACGAGTCTCGATAGCGTGATACGATTGCCTATCATGAACGAGAAGGTGGAAGTCCTGCTGGGCGTCGCGGCACAGTACGTCCTTCACCATCTCCGTTTTGGATGGAAAGTCCCGCGTCCCGAAAAAGGGGATTACGTAGGGGGAAACTGGCATTCGTGGCCGGCAGTCGGGCGCCAACTTATGCTCTCGCTGTTGGTACTCGCGAGTCTCGTAGCCCTGCCAATGCCGGCAAATACGCAATCGCTGCCCGCCACTGGTGCAAGCACAACGCCGGGGCAACCGCCGTACACCCGTCCGACACAGGCAATCAAGCTCCGCAACTATCTGTTCGACGCGTTCGGCCCGTATCCCATCGTAGGCGCAGCGCTCACGGCTGGCATCAGCCAGGCCAGTAATGGAATCCCGGAGTGGAAGCAAGGCGCTGAGGGTTACGGCAAACGCATCGGGTCCGACTTCGGAATCGCGGCGGTAAGTACCACGACCCGTTATGCGCTGTCGGAAGCCTTCAAGCAAGACGCGATGTATTACCGCTGTGAGTGCACAGGCGTGTTTCCCCGGCTGCGACATGCCGTGATTTCGACCTTGACGGCACGCCGCGGAAGCGATGGTCACCGCGTCTTCTCTTTCCCTGCGCTGGTTGCGCCGTATGTGGGCACGATGACGGCCGTCTATGGCTGGTACCCCGACCGCTACGGCGCCAAGGATGCCCTCCGTCTGGGCAACTACAACCTGCTGGCATATGTGGGCGGGAACATCGCCCTGGAGTTCCTCTACAGCGGACCGCATTCCTTGCTTTCTCGCATGCATTTAAACAGTAGACACGGAGCGCCAAATTCGGGTTCAAATCCATGATCGACGGGAAATAGAGGACGGTCGCAGGCATAGACTCTTCACTTCCGCCGTCGACCGTAACTCTACGATGCAGGCGATACCGGAGCGAATTTATCGCGGGATTGACAGGTGCACGTCCGAGACCGAGATCGTCGAGAAGGTCCGGGAAATGGCGAAGGGCATCCTGCACGGACCTAAGCTCGAGAGGCCGTAGTAGCCACTTGACACGCTTCCGGTTCGTGGACGGTCGTCAGCCGGCCTGTGTCGCTTGGGCTGGGTCAGTCTGCATCGCCGGATTCGTACGCTCCGGAAAATAAGTCCTCATCCTCTCGACCATTTCATCGGACGTTCGGTGGAGGAACTCGTTGTTCAGCCAGGCCTTTCCTTGCCTCTTCATCAGATCGTAGAGGGCCTGGTGCACCGAGACGAACATGACGTCGTCGTTCCGGATGAACCTTGCATCCAGCACGTCCCGCCAGGTCGTCGATCCGGCTCCGGCCTGTGGCAGCAGTTCCTCCAGCTCCGCAACGCCGAGCGGCTCTTGTCACGGGCAACCTGTGGGGCACGCGCGTCCGGCGTTCGCTACTGCTTCTCGTAAACCAGGGTCAGCGTCATGGGCGCTCCATCGAATCGGATGAGCGGGGGGGTAGACACGGCCGGCAAGCGGAGTGCTGTTGTGCGTTTCGTCACCCGCGCGGCTACCTCCCTTCCGGAGTTCGACTTATAATAGGGAAGAAAGTGAGGGTGTTAAATTGCGAACCATTCTGAGCTTTTTCGTGTTACTCGGACTTAGCGCCGTGACAATGTTCGCGGCTGACCAAACGTGGACCGGCAAGATTAGCGACAGCATGTGCGGAGCGACCCACCAGTCTGCTACCGAGCATGGCGGCAAGAAGATGTCGGAACGCGACTGCACGCTGGCGTGCGTAAAAGAACACCAGGCCAAGTACGTCTTTGTTCACAATGGGAAGGTACTCAATATTGCGAACCAGGACGCTGCGGGGCTGGAGGAGCACGCAGGCCACTCGGTGAAGCTGACGGGCGTCCTAGACGGCGACACCATTACGGTTTCGAAGATCGAAATGTCTGGGCATATGATGAAGAAAGCCTCCACAACTTGATGCGGTAGCCGAGGATGGTCTGCACCGGCAAATGATCGGTTCCGGTCGCCCGCGTCAAAGCCCCAGTGCGGCCGCCCGAACTCGACCAGCGCCTCCAGTGCCTTCGGGTGCGCGTTTTTCGGAAAACTCCTCGCCTTCCTCGGCCCCGCCGCGCCGGCCGCGGTGCCGGGCGGCCGGGTTCCCAAGTCGATTAGGGCGTCGAGTGCCGCCATGCGCTTGCCGGTCGGCTGCCGCCTGGCGCTCGGCGTCGCGGATCACCTCCACCAGTGCCTTCGGGTGCGCGTTTTTCCGCAGCAAGCGGGCGGTCGCGGCGACGGACCACGGGCGGCTGGCGGCGGGACGGGCGACCGGCGTCGGGCTGCAGGAAGCGCTTTATGGCAACCCGCGCCCGCGCAGGAGAGGGGAAATAAACTTGCTTTGACGGCTGCAAAGAAGGCGATCAGGTGTACACTAAGGGTAGCCGGAACAATA
>PMVV01000476.1 GCA_003166475.1 Bryobacterales bacterium
TCTGCTGTACAGTTATTTCTTGGCACTGCACTCTACCGCATTGACCTGCGGTAAACCACGCGCCCGCCCACCATGGTCAGCACCACTTCCGTCTTACCCGTCTGGTTCGCAGGAATCTCAAACAGGTTCTGCGACAGCACAATCAAGTCTGCCAGCTTGCCCGCTTCGAGCGAACCCTCGCTCTTCTCGCGCCGCCCGGCGATGGCCGCGCCGAGCGTGTAGGCCTTGATGGTCGCCTCCAGGCTGATGCGCTCCTTCGGCAGCCAGCCACCGGGAGGATCGCCTTCCGTAGTCTGCCGCGTGAGCGCATTCTGTGCGCCCGGCCATGGACTGAGCGTGACCACGGGCCAGTCGCTGCCAAACGCCAGCCGGCCACCCGTAGTTTCGATGCTGTGCCACACCCAGGCGCGTCCCGCGCGGTCGGGACCGGCATTGCGCGCCCAGATCTTCAGCGTGTCGTCGTCCGGATACGCGTGCAGCGGTTGGAAGCTGGCGATTGCGCCCAGGCTGCCGAAGCGCGGAATGTCCGCCGCCGTGATGGTCTCGATATGCTCGACGCGGGGCCGCGCGTCTTTGGTCCCGTTCTTCGTCTGCGCCTGCTCGTATGCATCGAGCGCCAGCCGCACCGCGCGGTCGCCGATAGCGTGCGTGAAGATCTGAAAGCCGCGCCGGTCCAGCTCCGCGATGGCCTGCTGGTATTTCGCCGGATCCCAGAACAGCTTGCCGCTGGTGGTGGGATCGTCGCTGTAGGGCGTGAGCATCGCGGCCGTATGCGCCTCCACCACGCCGTCCAGCATGGTCTTCACCGCGCCCGCGGCAATCCAGTCGTCCCGATACGTGCGGCGCGCCTGCTCGGCTTTCTCGATCGCGGCCGGCGTCAGCTCCGGCGGATTCAGGCGGTACGCGATGTACTGGCGCACGGTGAGTTCGCCATTGTGGCGCAGTTCGTCGTACAAATCCAGCCATTCGAAATCGCCGCCCGCGCTGTGTACGCGCACCAGGCCCACGCGGTTGGCTTCGTGCAGTCCTTTGCGCAGGGCCGCCAGGCGCTCGTCGCGCGTGGGCTTGGGCGCGAACTTCGAGACCAGCCCGCCGGCTGCCTCCAGCAGCGCGCCAGTGGCCTCGCCCTTTTCGTCGCGCACGATCTTTCCATTGGGCGGATCGGGCGTCTCGCGCGTGATGCCTGCCACGGCCAGCGCCTTGCTGTTCGCCCATGAGGTGTGGCCGTCGTAAGCTTCCAAGAAGACCGGCCGGTGAAGCACGACCTCGTCGAGAATCCTGCGATCCGGCATTCCCGAGGGCGCGAACGCCGGATAGGTCCACCCCATGCCCAGAATCCATTCCTCGTGCGGATGTGCGACCGCGTATGCGGACACCCGCTTCTGGATCTCGCCAACCGTGGCCGCGCCGTTCAGATCCACATGCAGGAGGCCAAGCGAGCCTTCCATGAAATGGATGTGGCAGTCGGTGAAACCAGGCAGCACCAGTTGGCCCTGGGCGTCGATGACGCGGGTGTGGGGCCCGCGGTAGCGGTCGATCTCGCGGACGCTGCCCACGGCCAGGATCTTNNGCTGTCGGCGGCGGCCGGCGCAGGCTGAGCCGTGGTCGGGCGAACCGCGACGCAGAGAAGAATCGCCGCGGCGATGGGGCTGATCTTCATCGCGCGAGAGAGATTATCATAACCTGGATGGCTGTGGAGTCCCCGGACAGCGTCGATATGTTGCGCGAACTGTCGCAGGTGGCAGCGCACCGGGGTATGGGCACGACTAACGAGCGCATCGCCGCCGAATGGCTGGCGGCCAAACTGCGCGCCGCGGGATACGAAGTTGCGGAGCAGCCCTTCCGCACCACGCGCGACAATCTCTACCTGCTGCCATTGCAGGTGTTCGTGTGCGCCGTCGCAGCTATTGGCCTGGCCCTGTCGGATGCGCCATGGTGGCTGGTGGTGGCCATCCTCGCATATGGCATCGCCATGCTGCTCGCCGAGGCGTCGGGCCACACCGTCGACCTCACGCCCATGCCGCGATTCACTTCCCGGAACGTCCTGACCGCTCCCGTGCGCCGCGCCGATCGCACGGTGTTCGTCACCGCGCACTACGACACGCAGCGCGGCAGCTTTTTATTCCATCCCAAGTTCGTGGACCACCTCCCGTTGTTTTTCAATGTCTGCTATGGCAGCGTGTTGGTCGCCGTCGCCGCGGTGGCCGCGAACGTCGCGCGGTTTGCTGCGGCCGGATACGTCTTGTGGGCGGCGCTGATCCTGTGCGCGTGTGCGGGCGCGGTGTACCTCGCGGCCGAAATCACGGGCCGGTACACTCCAGGCGCGAACGATAACGGAACCGGCGCCGCGCTGGCGTTGTGGCTGGCCTGCGAGTATGCCCGCCGGCCCGGCGAGTTTCCGGCCGATTGCGATTTGCGCTTTCTATTTACCGGCAGCGAAGAAGCCGGCTGCCGGGGGATGAAGGCATTCCTGAAGTCTCACAGCCGGCAGTTGAACCCGCGCCGCGTGCGCTTCGTGAACCTGGACAACCTCGGCACGGGCAGGCTCACCTACCTGAGCGGCGAAGGCATGTTGTTCTATCGCCGCGCGGGCGCCACTTTGCTGCGGATCGCGCGCGCCATGCGCGAGAGCGCCGCGCGCCCGGTGCAGGAGCAGCCGAATCTGCTCTTGCCGACCGACGCTCTGCCTCCATCGGCGCTGGGCTTCGAGGCGATCTCCTTTCTGGGCAAAGACGCCGCCGGGCGCATGGGGAACTACCATTGGCACACGGACACGTTCGCCAACGTGGACGCCGCGTTTCTTCGCTTTCAGCAGGAGTTCTTCGTGGAGTTCGTCAAGCGGGCGATGGCCGCGGAGCCGCCACTATGATGCGCGCCAGTTCGTCGGCCCGCTGGGAGCCGATCAGCACGCGTTCGCCCGAGGCCAGCACCAGGCGGACGCCCCGGTTGCCGCGCGCGTGGTAGACGATGCCCCGCGCCGCCCAGCGCACGCCGAAACCGCCGAAGTCCCTGATGGGACGGTAGGTGCGCGTCTCCACGCCGCGGATCTGGTCCCACGGGATGGTGCGCTCGGGCCACAGCCACACAAAGCAAATGAACAAACCATCGTCGCGGACTTCGGTGACCAGCTTCAATCGCAAGAACCAGACAGCCACCACCACGGCCACTGCGAAGGCCGGCCACAGCAAAGCGCCCGAGATAAAGGGCTGCTTCAGCCACACTTGCCGGAACAACCCGTAACCGACAATCAGTGCCGGAACGCAAAACATGGCGGTCCAGAACCACTCAAAACGCTGCTCTTCGCGAAACGGTGTCATTTGTGTGGGGCAGGCTTAGTGGGGCAGGCCTGCGAAGGGCTCTCAGCCCCGCCCGCCGGCTTCGACCAATGTAACACCGCCCGAGTCAGTAGTGGGTCAATTTGCATAGCGTCGCCTTGGAGGGCGGCCAATCTTGGCCGCAGCCGCCTTTTTAGGCGGCCAGAGCCGGCTGAAAGCCTGGCTGCGGGCAGAAGTGCCCGCCCTCCAATTGCAAACTGACCCACTACCCGCTTGCGTTAGCCTCAGCCCGCGCTGGTTGCGCCCGGAATGCGG
>PMVV01000280.1 GCA_003166475.1 Bryobacterales bacterium
AAAGGCGGCTGCGGCCAAGATTGGCCGCCCTCCAAGGCGATGCTGCGCAAATCGACCCACTACCAGCGTGCTCAATCCGGCAATCGCAGTTGGATATTCTGCGGCATGAAGCGCAGATACTCCCGAAGCGCGTTGCGGCTTTCCGCTTCGTGTCCGGCCCTCCTATAAAGCTGGGCCAACTCGAGGTAAGCATCCGGCCGGGACGGATCGAGTTCTATACTTCGCTTTAAATCCTTAACCGCTTCCTCCATCTTGCCCGCACGTTCGAGCGCCGCTCCCAGGCAATAGACATAGCGCGCGTTGGTGGGTTCCTGCGTGGACGCACGCATGTACATGCGGATGGCGAAGTCCGTCTGTCCTTGCGCCAGCAAGACGGAACCGAGATCGGCCTCCACTGCCGAATCCTGCCTCTGTTGCGGGGGCAACTGGGAGAGAATCCGATATGCCTCCTGCAGGTCGGGCGCGGTGTGTGTGTTTGCCGCCCGATCGAAATAAGCCAGGCCGAGGTCGCGGCGGGCAAGCGCGGGATCCGGTTCGCGCCACGCCTTCAGCTCGGGATTAGCGTCACCCGCTTCGGGCTGCTGCGCGCGCGGCAGGCGCGGAATGCTGTGATCCGTGACGGCAGAATGGGCCACGTTAGTGGGTCGAAGCCGGGGCATGTGACAGCTCACGCATTCGGCGGCTGCCTGATGACGCCCCGCCGCGAAGAGATCGTTATGGCAGGAGAGGCATACCCGCCGGACGACCTGCGCCCGGTCCGGCTCGCCGGCATGCGGGTTGTGGCAAGTGCCGCACCACAAGCGGCCGCCACTCTGCCGGGCGCACTGGCTTTGGGCCAGCAGTTCGCTCTGGCTCACCGCCCGCAGCGTGCCGGGAGCGGCAGTCCTCAGGTAGGTGACAAAAACGCTCTCGGTGGTCTGGCCCGGCTGGAAGTCCCACCAATCGCGGCCGGGATTCAGTATCCGGACTTCTCCTTCCAGGTGGCATTGCTCGCATACGCTGTCACGGCGGCTCGGGGCTAACTTGACAGGGTTCACGATGGATCCCGCGACGGGGTTCTTGAGGTGCGCGGCGGGCGAACCATGGCACCGTTCGCAAGAGATCGCGGTGAAGGGAGGATCTCCGAACTGGTTCGTGGTTCCCCCAATGAAGTTCACTGTGCCGGTGTGGCAGAATAGGCAGCCGCTGGTGATCTGGTGCGTGAAATCGAGATGCGCTTCCGTCTCGTAACCCGGCGTCAGGTCCCAGCTCTTGGTTTGCGTGTAGTAGGATGCCGGCGATTGATATAGGTATCGCCCCAACCGGACCATGTAGCTGTATCCGACTATGCCGTCCCCCACGGAATATGCTACGGAATATTTGGCAATCACGCCACGCTGTTCCAGCTTATGCTCCAGCAGCGCGCCGCGCCGCTGGATAGTGATAGTGCTCCCCGATAGTTTGTGAACGATGCGGCCTTCCGTAAAAACAGACGGGGGACCTAAGGATCTGCCCATCGGGGAGTGCTCGAAGGCGGCGGCTTCGGAGGGGTGGCAGCGGGCGCAAGTATCCTCGGCGCGAACTGGCGCAAGCGAGGCGAGCAGCAGAACGCAGGCCTTGAGCCGGTGCATGGAAGTATTATCGCAAAGCCTTAGCGCCAAATATGAAAAAGGCCGGCAGAGCGTTTGCCCTGCCGGCCCGGTTTTTTTGGGGAACCGCTTCCTTACGGTCGCGGTTCGGTAACGGTCGTTGCCGCTGGCGGTTAGAACTTGAGGGTTCCGGAGAACTGCACCGTCCGCATTCCGACGCCATTGTTTCCGCCGAAAGCTATGCCGGTGATCTGGCCGGCCTGGGGACTCGTGACGTCGCTATTCGGGTTGCCGAGGTTGGTGTGGTTGAAGAAGTTCCGCGAATCCATGCGGAGTCCGAATGAGACGCGCTCCGTGATATGGAACTGCTTCATCATCGAGAAGTCGAAGTTGATGAAATGCGGACCGATCAGCGTATCGATCGGGTAGTTGCCGAATGTGTCACCCGCCGGGTACGCATATGGGCCGGACGTACACACCTGATCGGGGCAGCCCATGATCCATTGGTTGCGATTCTGCGTCGCTGGATATACACTTCCGCTTCCCACATCGGGGCGGTTGTTGGGGCCCGCACCCGGTTTCAAAGCCGCGCCGAAGTTGTCTATAGTTGGCGAGAAAGGAATGCCGCTGTAAAACGTGGTGATCGCACTGACGGTCCAGCCGCCCAAAGCGAGGTCCACGCCCTTGTTGGCGCTGGAACCGAACTTCTTGCCGTGCCCAAAGGGGACATCGAAGTTTTGCGCGATGGTCACTTGGTTGTGCGGTAACAGGCTGCTTTGCCCATAGCCACTAGCCCCGTTCTGGGGGCCATAGAGAAAGTAGTAATTGGTATCGTAGGGCCCGTCCCAAGTCTTAAGCTGCTGGTAGGTGTAGTTGCCTTGGACGGTCCAACCGCTCAAGGCTTTTATCGTGAGAGTAGACTGGAAGGAGTTGTATTGTTGGTTGGTGCAGTTGCAATAGTAGCCCAAGCTCTGCGTCCATCCGTACAGCGTGGCGTACGTCTGTGTCGCCGTTTCGGTGGTTGGATTCCAGATAGCCTCATTCGGGTTAACGGTATTACCGGTGCCGATCCAGCCGTGGCGCGTTGAGTTGCCCACATAGCCGCCGGAAACCGCGATCTTGTCCGTGATCTGCCGCTGGATAGTGCCGTTGTATTGGTAGACCACCGGCATAGTCATGGTATCGGGCCGGAACTTCGGCGAGATCCCGTTGGGGAGCGGGAAAGTCCCATTCGAGCTGACCGTGATGGGGGCGAGAGTCACCGGTCCCTGGCTGAGATTAAACACGGACGCGAACGGTTGCGAGGCCGGGTTGTTCATCTGCTGGTAGTCCAGCACCGGCGGGTTCTGCGTCACGTTGTGCCCAAACGTGGAGCCAAAAGTTCCCAGATTATACGACCAGCCATACCCCGCGCGGACGACGGTTTTCTTGTCGATTTGGTAAGCCAAGCCAATCCTCGGCGCCAAATCGTGCCAGTTCGTGGTTTGGATGCCATGCGAAGAAACGCCTCCCACACCGAAAACGTACATCAGGCCGTTGGACAAATCCAGTGTGGCGCCATTTCCCGCGGCATTCACGGATTCCGGAAACACCATTTCCCAGCGCACACCCAGCGAGGCCGTTAGCTTGGGCGTCACGCGCCATTGATCCTGGCCGTAGAAGAAGAAGCGCTTCTGGCGCTCCTGGGCGTTGGTGCTGGAACTGACATACCGATCGAAGCTGGACGTGCCTCCCAACAGGAACGTGGCCAGTCCGAGACCGTCGACGGGGCTTGCGCCGACGGAGCTGACCTCGCCGGTATAGTTGCCATTGAAGTACAACTCGCCAGCCCGGTGACTGTCGCTGGGAACCCGCAAGTTCATGGCATACCGTAAATCCGTGCCGAATTTGAAGCTGTGGTTGCCATGGATCTTGGTCACGTTATCGATGAACTGAATCTGCCGTTCGCTCTGGGTCAACGGGCAATTGCATTGGTTGACCCCCAAGCCGTATCCAAGCTTGTTATCCCCGACACCAGCGTCTTGGATATCGAAGTAAGGCATGCCGGAAGTGTAGGTTTTGTCCAAGTTCAAGCCCGGAATGCCCGCTGTGGTGGCTGGGTCCGTACCGTAGCCGTTGGGCACGTCGGAGACGTGATACCGCATGTAGCCCAGCCGGAATTCATTCACGAGGGTCGGACTGATTGTGTTGGTCCAACCTATGGCAAGACTTTGGTTCAGCGCGCTGGAATCGCCTGCGTAGTTGCCGAAGTTGGGGCCGCCAGCCTCCAAGCCGAATGCGCCCGGGGCCTGCTCGGTATAGGCAGCATAGCTGTAACGGCCGAAAATCGAGTTCTTCTGGTTCAAGTAGTAATCCCAGCGGGTGTTCCACAGGTTGCCGGTAATCGCGACGTCGCCGCTGGCATCGTAGTTATTGGCGTAGGTGGCCCCGCCTGGCAGAGTCGACGTGTTCGGCAGCGGCCAAAAAG
Organism: Bryobacterales bacterium; assembly: GCA_003166475.1. Classification (GTDB taxonomy): domain Bacteria; phylum Acidobacteriota; class Terriglobia; order Bryobacterales; family Bryobacteraceae; genus Bog-159. The sequence continues at coordinate 4,036 of PMVV01000280.1, forward strand.
CCATGATCGCAAGGGCCTGCGGGCTCAAACGGGTCTGGGGGATCACATTACCGGGGAACATCTCGCGGCCGACGCCGGTACTCAGGTTGCCGCTGGCCGGATCGTAGATTTGGTTGTTCGGGCTGGCGGCCAGAAAATCGCCCAGATTCCCGGTGCGGGCTTGTGCGTCGGGCACCGACGTGAGAACGGACCCCCCCAGCGCTTGGCGGTTCAATTGCGCATCGGCGAAGAAGAACAGCTTATCCTTGATTATCCTGCCGCCAATCGCTCCGCCAAACTGGTTCTGCCGGTAAACCGGGTTCGCGTTCGTAAAGGGGTTCCTGGCAAAGTCTTGAAAGCCTGGGGTACTCACTTGCAGGTATTCAAAGGCATCCCCATGGAAATCGTTGGTGCCGGATTTGGTCGAGTAGCTCGCAATTCCTCCGCCCGTGTACGAGAATTCGGCATCGAAGTCCTGGTTGGCTTGCTTCACCTCCGCAACCGAGTCGAAGGTCGGGTTGACCACGATAATCCCAAGGATGGGATCTTGGTTGGTGGTTCCGTCCAACTCGTATCCCATGGCGTCGAAGACTTGGCCATTCACGACCATCTGCACGCTGCCCTGCGGGTTTTCATCCGAGGCGTGCGCCCAGCCAAACGGCACTGTTCCCGGATTCAACAACTCGAAGGCCTGCAGATTGCGCCCGACGCTTGGCAGTTCTTCGATTTGATGGGCGTCGAAGGTTTGGGCGACGTCGGCGCGGTCCGCCTGCAGTAGCGGAGCGGTGGCGGTCACGTCCACTTCCTGGGTAACGCTGCCAACCTGCATGGCGACATCGAACCGCGCGACCGCGTCGACTTGTACCGTGATCGCGTTGGAGACCGTTTTCTGAAACCCGGATGCTTCAATGCTCACTTGGTATCGGCCTGGGATGAGTTGGCCCTTGGTATAGTTGCCAGACTCGTTCGTCGTTACGTCTGATTTCGTACCCTTTTCTACGTCTGTAATGGATACCTTGGCATTGCTGACAGCAGCACCTGTGGGGTCGGTTACGGTTCCAACGATAGTGCCAAAGACCTGTTGTGCGCTTAGGGTTCCACTAAAACAGAACAGCGCGAAAGATACGCATAAGGCGAACGAAGCCGATTTGTGCAGACTGAGCATCTTGATCTGATCTCCCTCTTTTGTGGAAAACTTCCACGTATTGAATGCCAAACTAACCTGATTTTGCTACCCACGCTCGTGCAATCCAATCCTTCACAAGTTTGGATCGAATGGTTTGAGTGAATAATAGATCTTTAGTAGAGGCAGAGCAAGTGCCAAGTGTGTTTGTTACGGTTAAAATATATAAGTGTTTATGTTGCATGGCTTTACGCGTACGTTACGCCGGCACGTTACTTGCAGAGCAGGGCGGATGTACGTGTTTAACGTAACGTTGGTACGCGCCCGGGGCGGGACTCCTTTCCGGTCGGGGTGGGGCCGCGACCCTCCAATGTGATGAAAATCGGTGTGTGGAAGGGGCAGGCCCTCGGGTACCCTCTGGGCCCGGCCGCCTCTCAGGCCGCCCTAAGGCCAATACTGTTCACTTTGGTGGGGCAGACCATCGCATTTTGTGGCCTGCCGCCTTCGGGGAGCGTTGGCAGGCGACATAAAACGATCGCCTGCCCCACCGAAACATCATTAAGTGAACAGCATTGGCCCTAAGGCGCGTCCCGGAGGTTGTGCCCGGCCAAGTAAAGCACCGTCCGCCCGCCAGGAAGTTGAACGGTATTGACGGGGATGCAATAATACGAGTACGCGGCGCAAGTTCCGGCGATTGCCGCCGGTCCCTGCCAGTTGTTTCCAGAGACACACTCGATCCCCATTCGTCGTCAACATGAATAGCCGGCAAACCGCGATTCATCGCAGGCAGTTTATCAAGTCGCTATGCGCGGCCGTCCCAGTCTTTTCTTTCGATCAGCTTGTCATGGGGCTGCCTCTCGGCGTGCGGTTTGTGAATGTGGCGCGGGAGGCTGGCTTGCAAGCCAAGACCATTTTTGGGGGTGAAAAAAAGAACAAATTCCTGATGGAGACCACCGGCTGCGGATGCGCATTCTTCGATTACGACAACGATGGCTGGTTGGATATTTTCCTGGTGAACGGCACGCGGTTCGAGGCCGATTGGAAGGCGGCTGAAGCTCCCGTAAGCCGGCTTTACAAGAATAACCGCGATGGCACATTCACCGACGTCACCATCGCATCGGGCATTGGGCGCACGGGTTGGGGCCAAGGGTGCTGCGTGGGCGATTATAACAACGACGGCCACGACGACCTGTTCGTCACTTATTGGGGCGATTGCGCGCTGTGGCGCAACGAGGGCAACGGCACGTTTACCGAAGCCGCCAAAAAGGCCGGCATCACCACCAATCCCGGCAACGGGCAGCGCCGCTGGAACACCGGCTGCGCCTTCGTGGATTATGACCGAGACGGCCATCTCGACCTGTTCATCGCCAACTACATCGATTTCGATCCAAGAACCGCGCCGCTTCCGGAATCCGGCCCGTGCCTCTTCAAGGGGATCGTGGTGGCGTGCGGCCCGCCAGGACTCGCCGGCGGCAAGAACATCCTGTTTCACAACAACGGCGACGGCACCTTCACGGATGTCAGCCAACGGGCCGGGATTTTAAAGACGCAGGGCACCTACGGGCTGGGCGTGGTCGTTTCCGACTTCGATAACGACGGCTGGCCCGATATCTATGTGTCCAACGATTCCACATCCTCGGCGCTGTACCGCAACAATCACGACGGCACTTTCTCGGAGATCGCCATCGAAGCGGGTGTGGCCTTTAGTCCGGACGGGAAGCCGCAGGCGGGCATGGGCGTGTCCGTGGCGGATTACGACGGCGACGGCAGATTCGACATCGTCAAGACCAACTTCGCCGGCGACACCTCCAGCCTGTATCACAATTTGGGGAACAACTTCTTCGAGGATACGACTTTTCAGGCCGGACTCGGCCGCAACACCCGCTTCATGGGCTGGGGTGTGGGGTTCTTCGATTTCGACAACGACGGCTGGCCGGACATTTTGACGGTGAACGGCCACGTGTACCCGGAAGTGGGACAGCCCAACGACGAGCAAGGCTACCGGGAGCGCAAGGTGCTCTACCGCAACCTGGGCAACGGCCGGTTCGCGGACGTGTCCCACGACGCCGGGCCGGGAATTCTGGAGCCGGCGTCCGCGCGCGGCTGCGCTTTCGGCGATTTCGATAACGATGGCGACGTGGACGTACTCGTCAACTGCATCAACGACACGCCGCAACTGCTGCGCTGTGACAGCCAGGTGAAGAACAATTGGCTCAAGGTGAAGACCATCGGGGTGAAATCGAATCGCTCCGGCATCGGCGCACGGATCTACTGCACGCCCGCCGGCGGACGCCGGCTGATGGATGAAGTGCGCAGCGGCGGCAGCTATATTTCGCAGAGCGATCTGCGGATACATTTCGGCCTCGGCGGTGCGCAAAAGGCGGATTTGGAGGTCCATTGGCCCAGCGGCCAGGTGGACCGGGTCGGCGGCGTGAAGGCAAATCAGGTGGTGACTGTAACGGAAGGGAACACTTAGGTGGGGCAGACCATCGCCTTTTGTGGTCTGCCGCCTTCGGCGATGGCAGACGACAAAAACCGATCGTCTGCCCCACCTAAGTGGACAGCGTTGCAGCTAGGCCGGATTATGCCGAGGGCGTGCCTTCGGCGGGAGCAAAGAACACAAGTAAGGTCAGGTTTTCGGCGATATCGTGGAAGCGGTGCTCGACCCCTGCCGGCACGTAAACGACGCTGCCCGTGCGAACCGCTTGGTCTTCATCCCCTACCCGGATCGATGCACGTCCGGCGGCGACATAATAGACTTCGTCCTCCATGTGCGGCTGCTGTCTATCTTCCTCACCCACACTCAACGAGTATATACCGGCGCTGAGTGAAGGAGCCCGCAGGAACTCCAGGTACGACCATTCGAGCCTGGCCCGGCGGCGCTCGATTTCCTCCACCTGAAAGAGATCCATGCTTAAGTATAACAAGCGATCGAATTGAACATTAGACACCAGCCAGGACACGCCACACGCAGCTCGGCGCTGCGGCTCGGCCGCATCGCGTCCGGCGACGGCTGGCGCGGCGACCCGGCGGCGCACGCCCGGATACAGGCAATGTTCGTATGTTCTTCGCCTTCAGCGCCACCGAACTCCTCGTGACGTTACCACGTGACTTGACTCGTCAAAGCGTTTGTGATTTCATGCGATCTGGAGAACGTTACACATGATCGATCTGGAAACAGCGCGTAGGGTCATTGCCGCGGCGGAGCAAAAGGCGGAGGAAATCAAGCAACCGATGAATATCGCCGTGGTGGACGGGGGCGGGAATCTGGTCGCGCATGTTCGTATGGACGGGGCCTGGATCGGGAGTATAGATATTTCCATCAACAAGGCTTTCACGTCGCGCGCCTTCGATATCGCGACCAAAGATCTCGCTCACCACTCCCAGTCTGGCGGGCAGTTCTTCGGTATTCACGCTTCGAATCATGGACGGATCATGATCTTTGCCGGGGGCATACCGCTCAAAGAAGACGGAAAAGTAGTGGGGGCAATCGGCGTCAGCGGTGGCTCGGGCGAGCAAGACCACGCGGTGGCCGAGGCGGGTGCGTCCGTAGTTCGATGATCCTGGGCCTGTATGCGCGGGCAGACCAGCGTGCCCGCTTTGGTGGGGCAGACCATCGCACTTTGTGGTCTGCCGCCTGCGGGGAGCGTTGGCAGGCGACATAAAACGANNCACCGAAACATCATTAAGTGAACTGCATTGGGGTTAGGACTAAAGTTCCGCCGCTAAGCCGCCGATACAACCAGAGGCGCGTGCCCGGCTCGGCGTCCGACCCTTTCAATGCCCAAGGTTGATGTAACTTGGTCCGCCAGGCGGGCCGCGATCGTCATTTCGATTCTGTCCCTGTCGCCGTTCGGCATTGGCGCGGCGCACGCCCAGCCGCATCCGGCGGTTCTGACGCGCATCGGCCACATCCGGCGCCTTTCGCCCGAAGAGGCCGATCGCGGCTACGCCATCCACCTTCGCGCGGTAGTCACCTACTACGATTGGGAAATGGGCGACTTGTTCATCCAGGATGCAACCGGCGGCATATGGATAGATCCTGATCCCGACAGGCTTAACCTGCATGCCGGTGACCTGGTTGAAGTCGATGGGGTAACCGAGACCGGGTACTTCTCGCCCGATATCGCCAAGGCCCGCATCCGCAGTCTCGGTCCAGGACGTTTGCCGAAGCCTAAGCGGGTCTCTAGCGAAGAATTGGCCTCTGGCCGGGACGACGCCGCGTTGATCGCCGTCGACGCCGTGGTGCGATCGGCCACCGAGCATAATGGCAAGCTGACATTAAGTGTCGCTTTGGGAGGGCTCGAGATCCAAGCCACCGTACTGCAGTATCGTCCTCTCTCCGTGAATATCGCGGACGCGAAAGTACGGATTTCCGGCGTTCTCAGCGGGGTTTATAGTGGGAACAACCAATTCATGGGATTCCAGCTTCTGGTGCCCAACGGCGCCGCCGTCGAGATCCTGGAGCCTCCGTCCGGCCAGTTGTTTTCTTCGCCGGTGCGCAGCGTTCGTCTTTTGCTGAAACAGACGCCCGCGGGCGTCTTCACGCACCGCGTTCACGTGCGGGGAGTGGTGACCTATCAGCAGGATGGAAAATCCGTCTGGATCCGGGACGCAACCGGCCCTCTATTGATCAACACGCGCCAAGCGGAGCGGTTGAGGCCCGGCGATCTGATCGAAGCGGTGGGGTTCCCTGCGCCGGGTGAGTACACCCCGATCCTTCGGGACGCCGCCTTCCAGAGGATTTCGGGCAGCGCCGCTCCCGAACCTTTCGACGTCCAGCCACAGCAACTGCTGAAAGGCGATTTCAACACGGACCTGGTTCGCCTGTCGGGTCGGTTGCTCGACCACACCTCGCAAGGTCTCCGCGTGTTACTGGAGTTGCAGTCGCCGGGGGGGACGTTCGATGCGGAGGTGCGCAGCGAGGCAAAGCACGGCATTCCGGATTTGTTGAGGAATGGCAGCCTGCTGCAACTGACCGGGATTTCCATGCTGCACGTGGACGATAACAAAGTGCCGCGTAGCTTCACCATTCTGGCGCGCTCGCCGGATGACATTCGGGTGTTGGAACGGCCCTCCTGGTGGACCATCGGACGGGCTCTGCTGGGGTTGGGGATGTTGGCCGCCGCCATCGTGGCCACATTCGCTTGGGTGGCGTTCCTGCGGCGGCAAGTCCGGCGGCAGACCGCGGTGATAGGCAATCGCCTCCGCAGCGAGGCGGCTCTTGCGCAACGCTACAAGGAGCTGGTGGAGAACGCCAACGATATCATTTGCACGTTCGATGCCTTGGGTATTCTCAGTTCGTTCAACAAAGCCGGCGAGCGGCTTTCCGGCTACGGCCGGGACTCGGTTCTGGGCGCGAGTATCGCCCGGCTGTTGGCCCCGGAGAGCCGGGAGGCTCTGCGGGGAGCGTTGTCGCGCGCCAGCAGTGGCGAAACACCCCCGGCCTGCGAATGGGCGCTGTTGGCGCGGGACGGCAGCCGGCTGCCGCTGGACGTCAGCCTGAAAGTCATCCGGGAACCCGGCAAACCGGTCCGCTTCCAGGCCATCGCCCGCGACATCACGGAGCGCAAACGGGTGGAAGAGGCGTTGAACAAGGCCAAGCTGGCTGCGGAAGCTGCCAGCCGCACCAAAAGCGAGTTCTTGGCGAACATGAGCCACGAGATCCGCACCCCCATGAACAGCGTGATGGGGATGACCGCATTGGCGCTCGAAACCGCGCTGACGCCCGAGCAGCGCGAGTATCTGGAGATCGTACAGGGATCCGCGGACAATCTGCTGACGATCATCAATGACATCCTGGACTTCTCCCGGATTGAAGCAGGCAAGCTGACCCTGGATTCAGTCCCCTTCCGGCTGGGCGACACCATCGAGCAGGCGGTGAAAGCGCTGGCGGTGCGCGCTCACCAGAAAGGCCTGGAACTGCTTTGTGAAATCCATCCGGCGGTCCCCGGCGAGATCGTCGGCGACCCGATCCGGATCGGCCAAGTCCTCGTCAATCTGCTCGGAAATGCCATAAAGTTTACGAACCGGGGCGAGGTGGAACTGCGCGTAACCAGCGAGCCAACCGGGCAGGACCAGGCGCGGCTGCACTTTGCAGTGCGCGATACGGGTATCGGCATCGCCGCGGAGAAGCATAAGTCGATATTCGAAGCGTTTTCTCAAGCGGACGGATCGACTACTCGCACCTACGGCGGAACAGGTTTGGGCCTCACCATCTCGGCGCGGCTCGTGGAGTTGATGGGGGGCCAACTCTGGGTCGAGAGCGAACTGGGACAGGGCAGTTGCTTCCATTGCACGCTGCCGGCGTCGGTAGTCTCGGGTCGCGGCCAGGAACCGGAGGAACACACCGGACTGCACGGAGTGCGCGTGCTCATCGTGGACGATAACGCTCGCAGCCGGCGCATCCTGGCGGAGATGCTGCAGCGCCGGGGGATGCTCGGAGTTTCGGCTGCCGACAGCTCCCAGGCTATCATGGCGATTGCGGAAGCCAATACGTCGGGGACGCCATTCGGCTTGGCCCTGGTGGATTCCAGCGTGCCCGGCTTGGACAGCCTGGGCTTGGGGAGCGCACCCGTGATTCTGCTGGCGTCCCCCGGCCAACCAGGCGGCGCGGCCCCCGGTCGCGAAGTTGCGGCGAGCATTACCAAGCCCGCCAGTGAGTCTCAACTCGAGAAAACAATGCGCAGGGTGCTGACCGGCGGCGGGGCTCCGCAAACGGAAGCGCGGCCTTTGTTCCAGCGCGCCCGTACCCAGGGGCCGCGGCTCAGAGTTCTATTGGCGGAAGACAACGCTTTGAACCAAAAGCTCGCCGTCCGGTTAATCGAAAAACAAGGTCACACGGTTTCGGTTGTCTGCAACGGACGCGACGCGCTCGACGCATTAGAACAGCAGGCGTTTGACCTGGTCGTGATGGACGTGCAGATGCCCGGCATGGACGGCTTAGCCGCCACGGTCGCGATCCGCGAGAAGGAACAAGCCACCGGCGAACACATCCCCATCATTGCCATGACCGCGCATGCCCTGGCCACAGACCGGGAGCGGTGTTTGGCCGCCGGCATGGACGGCTACGTGTCCAAGCCCATCCGGGTGCGAGATCTCAACTCGGAGATCCGTCGCTTGGAACGGAAGAGCGCCTGACATTGCCCAAGGAGTCCGCAATCCATCGTCACCGGGCAGGCAGTGTGAAATGTCACATTGCTGGTAGGAACTGAGACGTTCGGCCCGACTGCATTTTTACACTATCCTTATACTGCGAGGGTCATACCCGAAGCTATGCCGGCGACGTTACCGATGTTACGGAATTCCGAATGCAGGGCTTGAAGGCTTTGGCAGGAAGTCTCTTTAAGGCGCCAGCTTGTCCACGCGACGCGGCCAAATCTCTTGGAATGAAACGCTTCCGGGTTACCGGAGCTTGTCTGGCATAGTACCGGAACCGTGTTGTGGCACCGTGTTGTTGACATTTGGCTGGGCCGGGTATACCCTTGTGTAGCTTCAGTTGCGCCTCAATAAGCGCCAACCGGCATGCGCCCACCGGGAGCGCTTTGTTCTAGTTGTGATGCAGGCAGGAGGGGAAATGGCAGTACTGACAAGACGATCGCTTTTGGGCACAACATTCCTGGTACTAGCGGCAATCGCGACGCCGATGGCTACCAGAGTGCAAGCGGCATCGCCGGCATATGCAAACTTCGAGCCATCGCAGACCAATCCGATCCGTCTCTCGGCGGATGGCACGCGCTTATTTGCCGTCAATACCGCAAATAATTCGTTGTCCGTGTTCAATGTAACAACGCCAGCCCAGCCCACGTTGCTGGTCGAGATCCCAGTCGGGCTGGGGCCCGTCTCGGTCAACCCGTTGTCGGACGATGTGGCTTGGGTGGTCAACCAGGTTTCCAATAGCATCAGTGTGATTTCCGTGTCAAAGGGCATCGTCACCGCCACCATCAATGTGAAAGTGCCGATAGTGCCCTTAGCGACAGGTATGAGTGGGGGAGAGCCGATGGACGTCGTATTTGCCGGCGCTCTGGCCTACGTGAGTGTCTCCCGCGCCCATCAGATCGCGGTGTTCAATACCACTACCCTGGCTCCGGAGACCACAGTCAACCTATTCGGGGACAGCCCGCGAGCCATGGCGGTCAGTCCGGACGGTAAGACAATCTATGCCGCCCTTGCTCTGGCTGGAAACGGCACCACGCTGATCCCGACTCCTACTGCGCCGCCGCAATGCGGCACGGCTGGCCAGCCGCAGTGCGTTCCCCCCATGAATCCGGCCCTGCCGCCACCGCCGATAGCGGGACTCATCGTCGCCGCCAACGACCCCACGTGGCACCCCTCGGTCATCAAGTATACGATGCCGGCCAATGGCGTGGCAGCCATCAAGACGGGCGCCACTCCTACTATTTCCTATTACTCAAACGTGGGCGCCGTCAACCTGGGTCTGGCCGTGAACCCGGTCAACGGCGACCTCTACGTGGCCAACACCGAAGCGCTCAACACTACCAATTTCGAAGAGAACCTGTGCGGACACTTCGTGACTAACCGCATTACACACATAACAGTCGCTACCGGCACCGTCAACCTACCGTGGGATCTGAATCCGACGGTCACCTATGGCTGCACGCCCAGTACGGCCGATCTCAGCATCGCCCTGGCACAGCCGGCCGGCGTACTTGTCGACCCCAGTGGCGCCTTCATGTACGTGGCGGCCTTCGGCACGGACCGCGTGGCCAAGGTGAATACCAGCGGAAGCGTATTGGGCTTCGTGGACGTTTCGCTGCATCCCACGAATCCGGCGCAAGTGGATCCCGCCAACAAGCGCGGACCCAGGGGCCTGGCCCTCAATCCCGCCGCCCAGACATTGTATTCCCTCAACCGCATCTCCAACACCATTTCGGTTATCTCAACCTCCACGTTCAACAGCGTAAGCAAAGAGGTTGCGGTCGGCACCGATCCCACACCAGCGGGCATCAAAGCCGGACGCGGCTTTTTGTACGATGCGAAACTCTCCGGAACCGGCACGGGCGCCTGCGCCGGCTGCCACATAGACAGCGAAATGGATCACCTGGACTGGAACCTGGGATCTCCCACCTCCGACATAACCAGCTTCGCGCAGGACGGGCAAACCTTTCTGTATCACCCCATGAAGGGGCCCATGTTCACGCAGCCTCTGCGGGGCTTGCAGAGCCTGGCGCCCTATCATTGGAGGGGAGACAAGCCGGATTTCGCCGCCTTCAACGCGGCTTTCCAGGCCCTGATGGGAGGCACGCAGATCAGCGATGCGAACATGACCACTTTCACTACTTTCATTAATAGCGTCCTGTACCTGCCCAACCCCAACCAGAACCTGGATCGTAGTCTGCCCACTTCCCTGAACGGCGGAAATCCCGTGGCCGGCCAAACCGATTTCTTAACTGTTGCCGCCAGCACCCCTGGTCCGGTCACTTGCAATGCCTGCCATGCCAGCGCTCCCGGTCCGGGCACCAACCTGCTGATCCGGCCCGCCATCGACACAGGGGCCGAGCAGCCCATGAAGATCCCGCAATTGAGGTCTATCTACCAGAAGCTGCTGCTCGACAGGGCGGCCGCCACCACCATCGATGGCTTTGGCATGGTTCACGATGGCAAGACGGACACTATGACCGCCTTCTTGACGGCTCCGTCCTTTGTCAACTACACGGCAACCGAGAAAAACGATATAGCCGCATACTGCCTGACGTTCGATACCGGGACGGCTCCGGCTGTGGGGTATACGCTCACTCTGACGTCGGCCACCCTCACTGCGGCCCAAAGCGACTGGAACACGCTGCAGTCGCAGGCCGGTACCAGTCCGCCTAACATCGATCTGATCGGCCGCGGCACCCTCGGCGGCGTCGTGCACGGCTTGTTGTACCAGCCTGCCACCAATAACTATATCAGCGATACAGGCGTAGTTTACACTCAGAGCACACTGCAAAGTCTAATTGGGTCTGGCGACACTTTGAGCGTGATGGGTGTGTACCCAGGAACAGGCTCAGCTTCTACTAACTAACTTCTACCATGCAAAACCATTCTGCAATCTACTGGCGGCACATGCGTGGCGCTTTGGCGCTGGCGGGGCTGGTCGGGGTGGCGGCGGCTGTTGGTGCGCCAACTGCGCAGGCCCAGACTTACACCGCACTGCATCGCTTCGAAGGGTCTACCAAAGACGGGGAAAACCCCGAGGCCGCTTTGGCTATGGATACTTCAGGCAACTTCTACGGTACTGTAGTCAACGGCCCGCTTTGCAGCCCTACGCCATGCACTAATTCGTTGGGAATGGTGTTTGAACTTACTGCCACTGGTACGGAGACTATCCTGCACCGCTTCACAGGCGCACCCTCGGGATGCGGCACAGCCGGCCACGTGGCCTGCGACGGCGCGAACCCCTACGGAGGCCTGTTCCGGAACACGGCAAACAACTTCTACGGCACAACCAGCGCCGGCGGGGTGTCGGATATGGGAGCCGTATTCGTACTGGCTACGGCGGGGGAGAGACTGTTGCACAGCTTCACCGGACCTCCAGGCGATGGAGCATTTCCTTACGCAGGCGTGGTCGAGGACTCGACGGGCAATCTCTACGGCACGACGAGCGCCGGCGGCGCATCCAACAGTGGAGCCGTGTTCAAGATCGCCGCGTCCGGCACAGAGACGCTCCTGTACAGCTTCACGGGCGGCGCCGACGGAGGTTTCCCGTACGGAAGTCTGGTTCGGAGTCCGTCCGGCAACCTCTACGGCACTGCTTCCACGGGCGGCATCACCACCGGCAACTGCTTTCCCTCCGGCTGCGGCGTACTGTTCATGGTGACTCCGGCCGGCCAGGAGCATGTACTGTACCGCTTCACCGGAAGTCCGGACGGAGCGTCGCCCTATTCCGCTCTAGTCCCAGACACGGAGGGCAACTTCTACGGCACTACCTACAATGGCGGCACCGGCGCATGCAGCAGCGGCTGCGGAGTAGTGTTTGAGCTAAGTAAGGCCGGCGTTGAGACCGTGCTGTACAGCTTTCAGGGATATCCGGCGGACGGGGCCTTTCCCTATGCCGGCCTGGCCCGCGACTCCACCGGCAACCTCTATGGCACTACCACTTATGGCGGAACGTCGGACAACGGAGCGGTGTTCGAACTGGAAGCGGCAGGCACGGAGACCGTGCTGTACAGCTTCGCGGGAACGACGGACGGGGCAGTCCCACGCGCTGCTATAGTGCTGGACTCCGCGGGCAACCTCTATGGCACGACTTATTACGGCGGCCTCGGGGGCGTGGCATGTGGAGGGGAGCCACCCGACACTTGTGGAGTAGTGTTCAAGCTCAAACCGTGACGGAACCGGGTCAAGCGCGAATTCATTTCCCGCGCCATCGGGGCTGATGTGGGGCGGCCNNTGGCCGCAGCCGCCTTTTTAGGCGGCTCGGGCCGGCTGAAAGCCGGCTGCGGGCATGATTGCCCGCCCTCCAATCGTGCCCCGCTAATGAACGACTCGGATTATCAGGCTGGCAGTGGCAGTGTGGCCCGCGCCGTCTTCGGCAATGAGCTTGTATGCGGTGTCTTTGCGGGGCACAATGTCGAAACAGTAAGTTATCGCAGGATGTAAGTCTTCTACAGCGGGCTCAATGCGGACTCGCTTGGCGCCGAAGACTCCATAGCAGATTCTGACTGGGCTACCGCGCCGGACGGTCTGCGGAACGGCATAGAAATTGATAATCCTGAAATCCGTTCCACCCAGCAGATCGATCGCCTGGCGGGCGCGGCGCGTTTCTTCTGCCTCGCGCGCGCGCTCGGCCTCCTGCGCGCTGCTCCAGCGCGAGTAGAAGATGGAGGCATCGTAGACCACGGCGGCGAAGACGCCGATGCTTAGCAACGGCAGCAGCCGGCGGAGTAGCCCGACAGAATCGCGCATTCAAATTCCACGAAAGAAGAACGCATCCCTCACTGTTAGCTTCTTCCCTTCCAGGAATACTTCGCTATCCGATTTCAGGTTCCGAGCGGGCAGATCCAGAATGGCTCGATCCAGAACGGCCACGCCACGCTTGGCCAGGACCTTGACAATTCGCGCGCGCAGGTTCTCCAGCTTCGCAAACGCGCTTTCCCCAATGGCCTTGCGCAATGACGCAGCGCGGTCGACCGGTTCACCGGTCTTATCGGAGTACGCGACACTGCCCGGATCCGGTGTCCAGTTGCTGCCGTTTTCGAATTGGGCATAACGTGCCAGCCGTTGCCCCGGTAAGTAACAGTGGCCAGTTCGGCGTCAGGGTCTTCGAAATCGTCCGGCTCTTCCAAGTCCTCGGTTTCGGTTTGGAATTTGAATTCGCTGCCCTGCGGGGCCAGGAAGAAGACATGATAGGACTGAAAGTCCGGACCTAAAGGCGGCGGTTCGTCGTCGTAGTCGTCGTCCCAATGGGATCTGTCTTCCTCCGGTTCCGTCTGCCACAGCAGCGAGGCGCCGGGGATCTTTCGCAAATCCCGTTCCAGATTCGCCTGGACGTCGTAAAAGTACGACTCGTCCGTATCGAATTCTTCAATCACGCCGTCCGGCCAACACTCCTCAATGGCGGCGGCAACATCCGCTGAAATCTGTTTCGCCATCATTCTATTTTACGGCGTGCAAGGCCGCCACGCCGATCTGCCCGTGGAGGTTCTCGTCCGGCGATGGCGCATCGCCGCCGCCGAACCAGACGGCGAGGCGGCCGTCCAGCAGTTCGATGGTGGGGTCGCAAATCACCCGGTTGTCCCATGTCTGGCGCCCTTCAAACACCGCCGGCAGCTTTTCCCAATGAGCGCCATCGGTGGAGCGCGCCATTCCCAGCCGTCGATTCTCGTGCGCGTCGCGGCCGGTGTACAGCATCCAGTAGAAGCCGTGCGCGATCCACACGGCGGGCTCGCCCAGCCCCATTTCGTCGAAGCTGCCGTACCGGCCGAGTTCCAGAATCGGGTTGGACCTCAGCTTCTGCCAAGCGGCGCCGTCCAGCGACCGAGCCACCCCCAACCGCTGCCGCCGCGCGCGATCCTCTCCCAGGTAGAACATGTAGAAATACCGGCCCACTTTGCGGACGTAGGGATCGGCCAGCCCTCGTTCGTCCCAACTCCCGCGCGGGCCATAATCCATCACCGGAAAGCGCGCCTTGCGCCAATGCCGGCCGTCGCTCGAGCGCGCCAATCCCAGCCGGGGCATTTCTTTGGGGCCGGCCTGGTACCAATAGCGGAACTCGCCTTCATCGAAAAGGGCGGAGCCGTTGGCGGCGATGTAGTCAGCCTCCCCGGCAAGCGGCTCGGGAGCCAGCACCACGCCTTCTTTCTTCCAGGCGACGCCGTCGGCGGAGGTGGCCAGGAGGGTCCGCCACGTCTTGCCGTCGAAGCCCGAATAGAAGTTGTAATAGGCGGCGCCGCGGCGGACCACGGAGGGGTTCAGGGCATCGTGCGAGTCCCAATCGCCGGGGCCGCCATGCGGCAAGACCGGGGCGTCGCGAGGTTGCCATTCGTAGCGCACCTGGGGTTCGGCCGGCGCCAGCTCCGGGAGCCGGAAATCGGAGTAGCCGCATCCGGTACATGCGCATGCGAGAAGGCACAGCGCGGTAAGCCGCAAACGGGCGGCCTGGGAGGCTGCTGCAGGCTGAGAGCCTGCCCCACAATTCGCGTTCATGGAATCGGTACGCGCAGCTTGAGGCCGGCGCCGCGCCCGGGCCGCGACTCCAGCGTCATCTCCGCATTCAGCGTGCGCGCGCGCCGCTTAAAGCTGGCCGGCCCCAGACGCAGCAACTCCAATTCGTCCAGCGTATAAACGCCGCTGAAGTGGAAGCCGCCGCCGTTGTCGTCCACGGTCAACTCCAGCGTCTTGGCGACCCGCTCCAAAGAGACTGCCACGCGCGTGGCGCCGGCGTGTTTCAGCACGTTGTGCAGCGCCTCCCGGAGCATTTGTATCACCTCGGAAGCCATTTCCTCGGGGAACTTCAGAGGTCCCTCGCCGCCCACGAAAGACACCGGAATGCCGCTCTCCTTCTGAAAACTCTCGCAGATTCGCCGCGCCGAGGCGTACAAGTTGGCGCCCTGCACATCCGGCGGCCGCATGCTGCGCACGAACGCGCGCAACTCCTTCACCTGTTGCTGGGCCAGGCCGCGCAGGTCTTTCAGGTCGTCCATACCAGCGCCGAAATCCCGTTCCAGGATTTTGCGCAGGATTTCCAAGCGCATCTGCAGGCTGATGAAGCTCTGCAGCGGACCGTCATGGAAATCGGAGGCGATGCGCTGCCGTTCCACCTCCCGTGCGCGCCGGGCCTCCTCGTTGGTCTCGCGAGCTTCCTGCGCCAATTCTTCCATGCGCGACTCCAACCGCTTCTTATAGACCGCAAACGCGTACGCCAGCGCGCCCATAACCACCGCCGTGCGCCGGATCGGGAATACGTTCTGCGATTGCACGGCGACGCAGAAGATGGCGCTCACCACCACCGCAACCAAAACCTCGGGCGGTCGATATATAAAAACCGCCTCCGCAAGCAGGTAGAGATAGTAGAGGGCGGGAAGCCAAATGGCGGACCCGATTCCGGCGCGGACCAGCACCAGAAAAAAGACGACATCCGCAAAGAGCACCAACAAGGCGAAAGCCCCGCCGCTTTGCTTCTTGAGCGGCACCAACAGGCTGAAGACCAGGTACACGCCCAGCGTCGCCAACGCCCAGGGGGTCGCCCGGGGCGCAAACAGCAACCCACCCGCCAATCCGGCGGCCGCGAACGGGAGCCGAACCCACACTAAGGCCCGTCTCCAGGCGGCCGGGAATGGATCCATATCACCTGGCACTTGCGCTCATCACGCAGCTAACGCCGGTACAGAAATAGCGTGTGACTGCGGCCCTCGCCATCGTCTTCAATGTCTTCCACCTTTACCGGCGTCCAGCCTCTGAATTCGAAGTCGTGCGCGACCACGCGCGCCCCTTTTTTCAATTGCCGCTCCAGCAGCGGCTGCACTTTATCGTTCGAATTTGGCAATAGGTATACCGTAATTAAATCCGCGGAACCGTAATCCTGCTTGAGAATATCTCCCTCTACGATCTGCGCGTCTTTCTCCAAGCCGAGCTTGCGGATGCGCTCCAGGCTTTGCCGGCAGAGGTCCGCGTCCAACTCCACGCCGATGGCCGCGGCGTGAAACTTCTGGGCCGCCGCGATGACAATGCGCCCGTCGCCGCTGCCCAGATCGAACATCTTTTCGCCTGGTTTGAGTCCGCCCAATTCCAGCATCTTCACGACAATTGTGTCGGGAGTCGGATAATAGGGCGCGAGTTTGGCCGGCTCTTGCGCGCAAGCTACGGCGCCAAGCAGCAGGAATAGCACACGGCGTCGCATCGGGAGATTCCCCATTTGGGGCGATTACGAGTGTAACAAGAAACATGCCCGGTTAGCACCACCTGCTGTTGGTTGACTACCGGCAGCGGGCGGCGACGGTTGCCGATGGATAACAGGATCGCTCCATGAATTTCTTCGTGGGGATTTTCTTCAACAGCGCGCTGATGGGCTGCGCGAATATCCGGCTATCAGGCGGACAGCCGGCCGTTGGCGCGGCTTTTCGCATGGCGCTCAGCCGGGTAGTGGGTCAGTTTGC
>PMVV01000424.1 GCA_003166475.1 Bryobacterales bacterium
CTTACCACTACGGCCGGTTCGTTGGTCCGCGCCTGCAGCGGATACGACAGTTCCGGAGGGTAAGCCACGAAGCCGGGCACCACGGTCAGGATGGGGTCCTCCACGGGCGCCACAGGTATCCGGTTCTCCGCGCCGGGGATCCAACTCGTATCTGAAAAGCCGTCGAGAATGGCATGCTGCTTCTCGATGCGGGCCAGGTACGCGTTACCGGTCGTGCCAACGATCTCCCCGGCCTTGCGAATCCCGAACACCTCCGCCAGGCCGAAGTCGGACCGCCGCTCGTTGCGCTCGGTGTACATGCCGGTCTCGAACGTGGCCAGCAGCGATCCTCCGGCGTCTACGTAGGCGCGCAACTGCCGGCACTGCTCGTCGCTGAGCAGCGCCGTGTTTGGCAGCACCAGCGCGGAGTATGGGGCTAAGTCCTCAGGCGCAAGCTTGTCCTCATGCACGAAATCGAACAGGAAGCGGCCTTCCAGCAGGGCGTAATACATCCCGTCCATATACTCGCGCATCAGCGCTCCGCGCGGCGGCTTGTAGAATAAGTGGGTGCGCTGGCCCATCACCACGCCCAGATTCGCGATCGAGCGCTTGTTGGCGAAGTGGGCATCGTGCCGGGCCATCCAATTGAAATACTCCCGCGCCGGCTGCAGCCAGCGGCGGTCCTCGCCCATCCCGTGCTCGCCGCCGATGATGTGATGATAGGGCGCCATCCCCGAGGCGAGCGTCTCGTTAAACCACATCTGCTCTTCTTGCCGCGACTTGTACACGTTGCGCCAGCGGGGCGTGCCGGTGGACCACGCTCCCGTCACGTTAGTCGCCATCTTGCCCTTTTGGACGGCGTGGCACACGCGGCCTTGCAGCGCGCATCCCCAGATCGGCGTATCGTCTCCGCCGCGTCCCTGGTTGTCGCACTGGAACCACTCGCAGACCTCGCCGAGCTTCACCAGGCTGGCCGCACTGCGGATGCCGCCGCCGAGATTGCCGAAATAGAAATTCGACGGCTTCTTCTCTTTGGCGATGGAATCGTACAGCTTCCACAGATACATGGTGCGCTCGTTGAATTTGTCCCAATAATCGATGGTCCCCGGCGGCGGCAGGCGCTTGCATTGTTGGCAATAGCAAACCGGCAGCGTGCCCAGAGGCGGCCACGCGTTGGTGTACAGGCCGTCCACATCATAGAGCGAGTTGATCTCCCGCATGATGGCGGGCACGTAATCGGTCATGTAGGTGGTGAACATGCAAGTACGGAATAGCCTGGGGTCTTCGGTGTGATGCACGGCATTGCCTTGCGCGTCGCGTTGGAACCACTCCGGATGGGCCTCCACTGCGTCTTCCCAATTGAGGTCCGGACTCATGCGTGCGATCGCGTGCAGGCCGCGCTTCTTGGCGGCCGCGCAACACTCGCCGAAGAAATCACGGTCGCCGAGGAACTTGCCCTTGCGATGGTACGGCACCTTCGTTTGGTAAAACGCAAGAATGCCGGTGACGCTGATAAGCACGGCGTCGACTTTCAGGCTGGCCCAGTAATCCGCCCATTGCTCGATGTCGAGCACCGCGGGATCGTGCTCGGTCATATTGGTCTGGCCGACCCGGTGGATTTTCCGTTGCCAGGGCACCGCCGGCTCGGCGGCAAATAAGGAAGCGGCCATGGTGGCGGCCGGCGCCACGATGAAGTCGCGTCGATTTAAGCTCATAAGTCTATTATCTTCGTGGGGCACCGTCGAAAACACGCTGGAGGGCGNNGGGCAGAATTGCCCGCCCTCCGCCTGGTTTTCATCACTTTTGGTGGCCCGCAGGGCCATGAGGACAGGCTCCCAACCGGCGCGGCATGCGGCCATCAAGGCTGCTCAGTAATCGTGACCACGCGGTCGACCGCGACATCCTTCAAAACCGTCTTCTGGCCGGAGGGCCAGCGCACGGCGATCGAATCGGCGCGCGCCGCGCTGCCCATGCCAAAATGCAGCCGCAGATCGCTCTGTGACAGGTAGCTGCCGCCGCTTCGCACTTCGTCAACCTGGGTGTGGCCCCCGGTCGACAACGCCACGCGCGCCCCGATCGCACTGCGGTTCGAGCGCGTACCGATCAGCTTGAGCAACAGCCAGTGACCCGCTGCCGGCCGGCTCTGCTTCCACAGCGACGGCGGCTCGTTCTGGTTGTTGGCCAGGATTTCGAGCGTGCCGTCGTTGTCGATATCGCCGATCGCGAGACCGCGCGCCGAGTGCCGCGCCAGGATCGCGGGGCCGGCCTGCTCCGATATGTCCTCGAAGGTGCCCTTGCCGGTGTTGCGATAGAGGATGGCGCGGTCGCGAAAGTGAATGTCGATATTCTGGCGGTCGACTTCCGGGTATACGTGACCGGTCACCAACACCAGGCCCTTCCAGCCGCTGTTCTCGAAATCCAGGAAGGCGCAGCCCCAATTCACGAACCGCGTGTTGTGGCCCAGCCCGGCCGCCATAGTCACGTCGTCGAACTGCCCTGTGCCATCGTTGCGATAGAGCAGGGAGCGCTCGTCAGAAAAGTCCGAACGGAAAATGCCGAGCCGCCCGTCCCCGTTATAATCCGCCGAGGTGAGCCCCATGCCCGACAGCTCGCGGCCATTCTCGTCGAACGCCACGCCACGCATGACGGCCTCTTCCGAGAAGGTGCCGTCGCCCTGGTTGATGAAGAGCGTCGCGGCCGTCTGATCCCCCACCACATAGATGTCCGGCCGTCCGTCGCCGTTGACGTCTTGCGCCAGGACGGCGAGCGAGTAGTGTCCGTCGGCCTTCGCGATCCCGGACCGCTCCGAGACGTCTTCGAAGGTGCCATCGCCCTTGTTGCGGTACAGCAGGTTGGTGTCGAACGGAAGCCCGCGGGGTCCGCAGTTGACCGCCATGCCGCGGTAGAAGCAGTAAGGATTGGAGCCCGCCTTGGGCGTGGTGGCGAAGTCGAACTTCAGGTAGTTCGCGACGAACAGGTCCAGGTGCCCGTCGCCGTCGTAGTCCAGGAACGCGCAGCCCGTATTGTAGCGAACGCGGTCCTGAGTCAGATGAGCCTTGGCCGTGACATCCTCGAACCGTTTGCCGCCCACGTTGCGGTAGAGACGGTTCTGACCCCAGTAAGTGACGAATAAGTCGGTGTAGCCGTCGTTGTCATAGTCGCCCGCGCAGACGCCCTCGGCCCAGCCGGATGAGGTCAGGCCGAGTTCAGCAGTGACGTCGGTGAAGTGGCCATTGTGGTCGTTGTGGTACATGCGGTTGGTTCCGCCGTCGCCGGAAAGGACGAAGATGTCCAAATAGCCATCGTTGTCGTAATCGATGAAGGCGACCCCGCTGCCCGTGGTCTCGATGATGTACGCCTTGCTCTTGTCGCCGCCGTTGGGGAAGGACGCGGTGAGGCCGGCTTGCTTGCCGATATCGCGGAAGTCGGGTCCCGGCTGGGTGGCCGCGAAAAGGGCCGCCGCGCAAACGGCCGCGAGCATTCTCACTTATCGGGCGCCTTCTCGCCGAGCCGTTTCAGGAAATCGGTAAACTCGCCCTCGGGCGGATGCTGCAGCTTCTGCAGTTCCTGCTGCTCCAGCCGCGCCTTGTCCATCTGGCCGGAATTGCGATAGGCCAGCATCAGACTGTAGTGCGCGGTTTCATTGCGCGGCTGAAGCGCGACCACTCGTTCCAGCAGCGGGATCGCCTCGGCATACTGCTTAGCCTGCACGCGAATGCGGCCGACGGCCAGGGCCGCTTCGGCAAAATCCGGACTCAGCTCCAGCGCCTTCTGGAAACGCCCGAGAGCTTCATCGCGCCGTCCGCCGGCGTCCAGGATCTGCCCGATCTGGAACTCGGCCGCGGCGTCCTCGGCGTTCAGCGCCAGTTCGGCCTCGAATTCCTTTTGCGCCTTGGCCATGGCTTCCGGGCTGTGCGACTCGAGCAAAAGCGCGCGGCCCAGACGGAAATGCAGGTTGAGCGCCCGCGGGTTCTTCTCGATCGCCTTACGATACTCGGCGGCGGCTTCGGTGAACTTATTCTGCGTTTCGAAGATCTCACCGGAGAGCTGGTTCACCCGGTACGAGGCCGGCGTCTTCTCGAACATCCGCCGCGTCGCGTCGTTGAAGGCGCGCATGTGAACGCGGGCAGCCTGATAGAGCACGTCGGCGTCGTCGGGATACTTGGCTTCGAGTTGATCGGCAATCGCCACCGCTTTGGCCGTGTCGCCCTGAGCGCCGAGACACTGTGCCAGGGCCAGCCCGGCGAGGCGCGCCAAGTCGCGATTCTCCGACTTCTGAAAACGGTCGGTAAGATCCGGGACAGCTTCGGGGCAATGGCCGGTGGCCGCGCGCGTCAGCGCCAGGAAGGTCCGCGCATGTTCGTCATGCGGGTTGCTGCGCAAGGCATCCGCGAGCAAGCGGCTCGCCTGAACGTAATGGCCCTGTTGAAACGCGATCACGCCCTGCTCGGTGGCCGACTCAGCTCCTAGTAGGGCGCCAGCCACCAACAGCACCATTGTGGGGCAGGCTCTTAGCCTGCGCGGGGCTCTCAGCCCCGCTCCAGAGGCGGCCTGAGAGGCCGCCGCAGGCCGAGGGCCTGCCCCACAAGAAAGGCTGCTAATGTCCGGCATCATCGAGCATTAACTCCGCATTGGAAAAACGATGCCGCTGTTGTCCTTCGTAATAACGGAACGATAGCAGCGGAGGCGGTCCAGGCGCGATCTCGGCCGGCGGGGCCACGCGCTCCGACGGCGGCATGGCCAGTTCGACGGCCTGCCCGGAAACCGCAACCTCTTGCGTCAGCCGGTCGAGATTGCCGCCGCTCGCAGCCAGCATGAAACAGATCGGGATAATCATCGTTCCTCCAACTCCCGCAGCGCCTTCTCGGCCAGAGCATAGCCGGGCTTGCGAGCCAGCAACGCGCGCATCACTTCGCGCGCCTTGTCGCGCTCCCCCAGCCGCACCCACGCCCGCGACAGGTTCAAGTACAGTATATCTACGTCCGGCGCTACCTGGATGCCGTACTGAAATGCGGCAATGGCGTCGTTGGCCTGGCCCAGATTCGCGTACAGCACGCCCAGGTTATTGATGGCCGAGGCGTCGTCGCGCTGCACGGTGATTGCTTGTTCGAATAACCGGCACGCTTCATCGGTGCGGCCTGCCTTGGCCAGCAGCAGCCCCAGTTTGTTGGCGGCGTCGCCGGTGCGCGGATCGACGGCCAGCGCATGCCGGTACAGCTTCTCGGCTTCCGCGGGGTTGCCCAGCTTTTCCTGCTCCTGGCCGGCATTCACCAGCGCGTAGGGCAGGTCGGGGTTGATCGCCAGCGCCCGCTCGTACATCCGCATGGCTGTCTGCGAATTCCCCGCCGCGGATTCCACGCCGCCCAAATCGTTCCAGGCCTCCGCCAATCTTGGGTCCAGCCGCGTAGCCCGCTCCAGCGCCTCCCGTGCCGGCCCCAATCGGTTCGCCTCAAGCTGGATGCGGCCGATAGCCACCAGAATCCTGGTATTGTCCGGAGACCGGCTTAATGCCTCTTCCAGATACGGTAGCGCCTGCTCACCGTAACCGGCCATCCACATAGCGCCGCCGATCTTGAAGTAGTCCCGCGTNNTCCACGCGATGGTCGAACAGATAGCGCCGGAAAATCGCGTAGGCCGCCACCAGTTCGGATGGAGCGCTGCGCAGATCCAAAACCTGGGTAGGCGCTCCATACTGAGGCAGTGGCTCGCCCGCATGCAGCACCAGCAGCGCCGGCCCGAGGCGCTTCTCCGGTAGCGGCACGGGCTCCCAGAACCAAGTGGTCTGCAGGCGGGCGCGGTTGTCGGTCGCGAACTCAACATCCGCCGGCCATTCCTTTCGCGGCACGAGAGGCTTCCGCCGCACCTCCGCGCTGCCCTCGGTCACTTCATAGAGGAAGCCCGCGGCGAGAGGCGGCAACTGCTGCACCTTTCCCGACGGCCAAGCGATGCGAACCTTCTCCGCGCGCTCGCGGGCGCCCAGCCCGAAGTGCAGCCGCTTGGTGTGCTGCGAAAGATATGCCGAGCCGGCCGCCAGCCATTTCGCCTGCCCATCCACTTCCACGCGCGCGCCGATGGCGTCCCGATTCGACTCCGTTCCCCGCAGCGACAGCACGATCGTGTTGCGGCCCGCGCCGCAATCGTTCTGGAAGATGCGAACCTGCGGCCCGAGGCGGCTCTTCAGCACAATATCGAGGTTGCCGTCGCCGTCGATATCGGTAAATGCGAACGCGCGGCTGTCTTCGGCCCGGTCGAGTCCGCTCACGCCGGCGAAATTGTAATAGCGCCCGGCGCGCCGCGCGAAGAACAGATTCGGCTCGGGAGCCGCCCAGCTATAGTCCTGGCGGATGAGCTGGTTGATGGCGTTCCACCCATTCTCGTATTCCGGCGCAGGCTTGTCGCTCACCGGAGACTTGGCCACCACCTGGCGGTAAAAGTAACTCATCAGATCGGTCGCGCCGCCGTTGTTCAGCATGCCGCAGGCGATGTAGATCTCGGGACTGCCGTCGTTGTCGAAATCGAAACCGTCGCAGGACCATGACCACGGGCAGATCTCGATGCCCTGCGAATCGCCCGTGTAGGTGAACGTCCCGTCGCCGTTGTTGCGATAGAGCGAATTCCCTTTTACGTGGCTGCGGTAGGCTTCCCTCAGCGCTGGATCTTTCTTGGCGGGACCGAACGCGGGGTCGTTCACGATGCGCTGGCCGCTCGCGCTCCACATGTTGGAGACCAGCAGATCGGGCCGGCCGTCGCCATCGTAATCCAGCCACGCCGCGCTCATCCCCGGGCCAAGGTCCACCACGCCGGCCTCCTCGGCCACATCGCGGAAATGGCCGCGGTCGTTGCGGTACAGGTTCTTGCGGCCGAAATCGTTGGTGACGTACAGATCCGGCCAGCCGTCTCCGTTGTAATCGCACCAAGTCGCGGCGAAGCTGAAGCGGTTGTTGTTGTGGTCCATGCCGCTCACGGCCGTGACGTCTTCGAAATAGGGCGGGTCGTGGTCCAGCCGGTTGTGAAACAGAAAGTTGGGCGGACCGTTCCGCGCGTCGTGGTAAGGCACCGGATAGCGGTATTGCGCCTCGGTCTGAAAAAAGATATAGCAGCAAAGGTAGAGATCCAGCCGGCCGTCGCGATCATAATCGGCCGCGGCCACGCTGGTGAATGCGCCTTGCGGCGGCGTCGCAAAACGAAAGCCATTGGGAACGTGTGTGAACCGGCCCGTGCCGTCGTTCAGGAACAACTCCGGCTGGGTGTTGCGCACCAGCACCAGGTCCTGATGGCCGGAGTTGCGCAGATCGGCAAAAAGCGCGCTGGGGGTGTTGTCGAGGATATCCAGACCGGCTTGCCGGGAGATATCGCGCAGCCCGCCGTGTCCATCGTTCTTATACAACCGGTTGGCCAGTCCGCCCGGCTGCAGGAGATAGATCTCATCCCAGCCGTCGCCGTCGATGTCCGCCACCGCGATGCCAAGTTCGCCGTAGAGATCGATGCCGCAGGCCGGATCGAGACGCGACCGCCAATAGGGGATGCCGCGCGCGAGTTGCTCCGCAAAGGAAGGTTCGCCGGCGAAGACTGAGCCAGTAACATCCCGGAACCACGGCTTGTCCGCATAGGTCAGGATTTCTTCGACCGGTTCCAGGCGTGTGACCGCGCCGTTCTCCCATGCCAGCTTCCAGTAGCCTACGCGATACTCGAGGCGCCCCGCATTGCGCCCGCGGATCTCGTAGCGCACGACCTCGCCAGGCAGGGAATAGAAACGCGCTCTGTCGATATCGCCGAGCGATGCCCACCACTTCTGCCATCCGGATGCGACGTCTGTACCGTCGCCAAAGACCGCTTGGGCCACGCCGGGCGCGACTGGGCGATATTCGCGCACGGCCGGAGAAATGCCGCGGCAACCGGGGGCCAAGGCCGGATGGCCGCTGAGCACGCCCTCGCGCAGGCGCGCTTCGATCTCAATGGCCGTCTTCTCACCGGGAAACTCATCCAGCCCCGGCTCGACAAAAGCCAGCGCCGAGGCGTAGGGCGGCGGTTGCCGGAACTTCACTGGGAATGGCGCGCTGGCGTGTCCCCTCGAAGCCCAAAAACCGGACGCTGCGAGCGCGGCCAGGAACTCACGACGCTTCAACAAATCTCATCATACCCGATAACAACGAAAAGGCCCGGCCGAAGGATCGGCCGGGCCCTGATTCGAAACCGCTCCCTGACGGTCGCGGCTCGGTACGGAGTCTACTGAGCCGCGCACGTCAGTAAGCGGTGTGGCTAGAACAGGAACTTCAGCGAGAATTGAATGTGCCGTTCCGTCCCAGGCAAGGTGCTGGTGATCCTGCCGAAGTCAGAGTCGCCATAGCCGCTGTCCGGGAAACTGAACTGCGGCGTGTTGGTGAGATTGAAAACCTCCATCCGGAACTGCAACCGGAAGCGCTCCGTAAACGGGAAGTCCTTGAATACGGAGAAGTCCAGATTGTGGAGCGGAGGCCCGTAGTTCTTGTTGTCGCCGATAGTGCCCTCAGTGAGCGAAGTTGGGGCGCTGAAGGTTGCGGTGTTGAACCATTCCGAGGGCGTGCGGCCCCCGGAAGGCGCGGCGTTGGGATCGCCGGAATAATTGGGGAAGCAGCCGGCCCATACACCCTGGCAGCCGCCCGCGCTGACCGTGTACGGCTGGCCGCTGTGCAGCGTGAGAATGCCGTTGATCTGCCAATTGCCGAGCGCGGTATCCACGGCTCTGTTCAGGCTGCCGCCAAACTGCTTGCCCCGGCCGAAGGGGAGATCGTAGGTAAAGCCAGTGGTGAAGTTGTTGCGGATGTCCCACGCCGCGTTGGAATAATTCAGGCTTAAGTTGATGTTGCTGATAGTCTGGAAATTATTCGAACCGCTGAGCGTGGTGCCGCTGGTGGCCATGGCATGGCCCAACGTGTAAGAACTGATGAACTGCAGCCCACTCGACAAGTGTTTCTCCAGCTTCGCGGTAAGAGCTTTATAGTTGCCGTAGCCGAACGAAGCCGTTCCCGAAATGAAGCCGATATCGGGATACGCGCGGAGGTCTTGACAGGTGATGCTGGAATTCAAGGTCGGGTAGTTGGGGCAAGGGTTATCGTCTGGCTGCAAAAGCTGGTGCGACGAGTGGTTGCCCTGATAGCCGATTTCGAGGGCCATCTGATGCCCCAGTTCCTGCTGCACCGCAATGTTCCACTTCTGCACCATGGGGTTGCGGAAGTCTTGCGACACTTCGCGGAACTGCAGCGAACTGACGGGATAGGTGGTGAACACAGTTTGGGGATACCCGTAGGCAATTCCGCCGGTGGGAAGTCCGTTGGCAAAGTACGGATCGGGCTGGAAATTGCCGACGCCCGCCGGCCGGTTCAGTTGCGGCGACTCGTTGAAAGGCGCCGACTCGCCGCGATTGGGGTTGCCGCCCTGCTGTTCCTCGCCGCCATAGAAGATGCCATAGGCGGCGCGGATCACGGTCTTGGGCCGCATGTTATAGGCGAAGCCCAGGCGCGGGCCAAAATCGTGTTTATCCCACGGGATGAGGTACTTGGAAACACAGCCGCGGCACACGGTGACGTTCGGGAAATCGGCCGGGAAGGTGACCCCGCCCAGCGTGTACGGCGTGTTGAAGTTCGGAGGCAGGGGCGCGTTGGAACTTGGCCCGTTCGGAATCTGCAGGGTCAGTGTGTTGTAGTCGAAATTGGACTGGCGTCCGAACGACTCGCCGATCGGCGACCACAGTTCGTAGCGCAGGCCATAGTTAATGGTTAGCTTCCGTGTCACCTTCCAGTCGTCCTGGGCATAGAAGTCGTACGACTGCCGCTTCGAGGAGACGAAGTTGGTGGTCGAGATTTGCCCGTTATCGATCGCGCCGATCAAGAAGGAGGCAAAGTCGTCGCCCGTGTCACCAGCTAGCGTGCCGTTTCTGCCGCCGCTGTCTGTCGCGGTCGACGGAAACGCGGTTTCGTTTCGGGAAAAGTTCATTTCGCCGTGCGGATAAGGCACCTGGAAGAAGGGGAATCCAATGGGCTTCACTTCAGCGCCAAACTTGAACGCGTGACTTCCCTTGGTAATAGCTACGTTCTGGATAAAGTCATAGACGTTGCTGTATTCTTTCGTCGGCAGCCAGTCGTTAGCGCCAATCTGGCTGTAGTTCCCCATGCCGAACTGCGGCAGGCCGCCGTTCAGCGTGGTGGTGGGATCCAGACCGCCGAGACCGTATGCCTTGAATTCGTCGGTGTCGGCGTTGGGCTGCGTGCGCGCGGTCACCAGGCGGCTGTAAGCAATGCGCGTTTCCTAAATGAACGTCGGAGACCAGATACGGGTATAGCCTATCTGCGCATTACGGCCGAGGTCCTCTTCGCTGGCGCCGTAGAAATTGGCGCCATCCAGCGCGCCCGGAAATGGCGGCACGTTGGATTTATTGGTATCGGACCAACTGATACTGCCGAAGAGGCTGTCCTTGTCGTCGATCCTGTAGTCTACCCGTCCGTCTCCCTGATCCGTTCGGAAGGCCCCCGCGGTGAGCGCATAGTAGTCGTTCTGGGGATAGTTTCCGTTCACGACAGGCTGGTTCGGGGCCGGATAAAGAGCCGCAATCTTGGCGGCCGACGGGTCCATGGCAGTCGTCGGGATCTGGTTATTGGGATAGGGATTGCGCGTGCATGCGCCCGCGGCGTTGCACGTCGTGGTGGTCGGGTCGAAAAGCTCGTTCTGCAGGATGGGGTTACCGCTAATCGGATCGGTGCCGATAGCCCCGCCCAACAGCCCGGAGAAGTCGCCCTTCACCATGGCTGGCGTGGGAATGGTCAAGAACTCGCCGTACCCCAGGTTCTGTACCACGCCGCCGGCAGTACCGATTTTGGTGCCTTGATAATCGCCGAATATGAACAGCTTGTTCTTGATGATCGGTCCTCCGGCGGTAACACCGAACTGGTTCTGCTTAAGCGGGGGGCGCCCCACGTCGGCAAGATTGTTCTCCCAACGGTTGGCATTCAGGTCGGTGTTCTGCAGGTACTCGAAAAGCGAGCCGTGCAGTTCATTGGTGCCCGATTTGAGAGACACGTCGATCACGCCGCCCGCGGCCCGGCCGTACTCGGCGTTGTAGCCGTTGGTCAGGATGCGCATTTCGCCGATGGCGTCCAGCGACGGTCCGATCACGTACGAAGTCTGATTGATGAAGTCGATGTCGTTGACGTTGTTATCGACGCCGTTCAGCAGGAAGTTGTTCTCCCCGGTGGATCGTACGCCGTTGGCGGAAAACCCGCCGTTCTGCGCGTCGCGCGCGCCTGGTTCAGCCACCAGGACTCCGGGCGACAGCCGCGCCAGATAGGCGAACACGCGCTGGCCGCCCATCGGCAGTTGGTTCACTTCCGAGGCGTTCAGATCGGCGCCCTGAGAAGTATTCTCGGTCTGCAACAGCGGCGCATTGGCCGAGACTTCAATCGACTCGCTAAGATTACCGACCGGCAGCGTCAGCGGGACGCCGATGCGGTCGCCGGCGGTGACCAGCACGTTTTCCTGCGCCACACGGCGAAATCCCTGAGCTTCCGCCGCAACCGTGTAAGTGCCCGGCTTCAGCGCCGGACGCACGTACTCGCCGGATGAGTTAGATGTCAGCGTGTAGCTTTCATTGGTCGCAACTTCGGTAATGGTGATTTTAGCGTTTGGTATAGCGGCGCCCGTCGGGTCGGTGACGGTGCCCGCAATCGTTCCAAGATCTCTTTGAGCAAAAACGGCAATTACAAGGAGCAGCCCCAAAAGCACTGCTCGAATGCCCGCAACACGGCGCATAGTTTTCCTCCCTGGTTACCTAAATAGAAGCAAATAGGCCCGCATAAAACCGCGAAACTGCATAAAAGTGTAAACAACCCCAACGGCTCCGTGTGGCTCCCGTTCGGAGTCGCGCAAAGCCGGCGCAAATGACAACGTTTGCAGTCGATTTTATGCGAGTCCGAGCCCGGTGTCAAGGGTTTTTAATATTTTTCTACTAAACCCTCATTTCGCCCTTGATTGTGGGCCACAGCGGAGGTATAAACGAGCCGTGAGACCTGTTACGCGGCCTTCGAATCGGCGCCCGCTCCGGCGCACCATCCACGAGGTAGCCCGGCGCGCGCGCGTGTCTACGTCCACCGTATCCAGAACCATTAACAGCCCGTCTCTGGTCGAAGCGGAAACCGCCCAGCGGGTCTGGAAGGCCATCAAGGAGTTGGAGTACTATCCCAACACGCAGGCGCGCTCCCTGGTCTCGGGGCGCAGCAGGATTATTGGCCTGATTGTATCGGACATCACCAATCCCTTCTTTCCCGAGTTAGTGAAAAGTTTCGAGGAAGTTGCCGCGCAGCATGGCTACGACATCCTGGTGAGTTCCACCAATTACGATTCGGCCCGTATGGCTGCCTGCGTCAGGCGTATGCTGGAACGCAAGGTCGACGGTGTTGCCATCATGACCTCGGAGATGAACGACCATTTGATCGCGCAACTGGCGCACGGCAAGGTGCCCATGGTGTTCCTGGACACGGGGCCCTCGGGCGAACACATCAGCAACCTGCTCGTGGACTACACCATGGGTGTGAACGAGGCCGTGGGGCACCTGGTCGCCTTGGGCCATCGGCGCATCGGGTTCGTCAGCGGTCCACTGGGATTGAAATCGGCGCAGGTCCGGCGGTCGGCATTTTTGCAGGCATTGGAACGTTACGGCATCCGGGAGGACGAGGCCCTGGTACAAGAGGGCAACCACAAAGTCGACGGCGGCATCGCAGCCATGACCCGCATGCTGGAGCAAACCAAAGCTCCCACGGCCGTGCTGGGGTCCAACGATCTCACGGCGATCGGCATGCTGAGCGCCCTCCGCCGCGCGGGCCTCGAGGTGCCGCGCGACATTTCGGTTGTGGGATTCGACGATATCTGGCTGGCTCAGTTTACGGAGCCTCCCCTGACTACCGTGCGGCTATCGCAAAGCGAGATGGCCGACAAAGCCTTCCGGGCCCTGCTGGCGGACCTCGGCGCCGCGCCGGAGGGAGCCGCCAAGCCCGATTGCACCATGGAGACGCACCTGGTGATCCGGCAGACCACCTGCCAGGCGGACCCAGCCAGGACTTTTTCGGGGGTGCTAAGCTCTCACTAGGAAGGAGCTTTCAGCTTTCAGCTATCAGCTTTCAGCAACGCCTCATGCTGCCTTTATTCCTGCTGCTGTTGTGGGCTGGCCAATCTTCCTTCGAAACCCTGTTTCGGTCGGGGCTGGCCGCGCTCCAGCAGAACCAGCTTGCGGCTGCGCAGGCGCAACTGGAAGCAGCCTCCAAGCTGAAGCCGGACAATCCCCACGTTTGGCTGGCGCTGGCCCACACCTATCACAAACTCGATAAGGCCGCTGCGGCAGAGTCGGCCATCGGGAAGGCCGCGTCGCTGGCGGGCAACGATCCGACGGCGCTGAAGGGGCTGGCGTTCTACTATTCCGAGATCGGCCACTACGAGCAAGCGGCGGAGTTCTCCGCGCGCCTCGCGCGACTTGCACCCCAGGACGCCGGGGCAGCCGCGCGCGCGGCGGAGCTATACCTGAAAGCTCGCACGCCCGAACCCGCCATCGATTTAGTGAACCGGGCGCTCCAAATCGAGGACCGCGCGGATCTGCGGGCCCTGCTAGCGACCGCTTACGAGGTCGCGCAGCGGCCCAGTCAAGCGGCCGAACAACTGGAACACGCCATCCGCCTGAACCGCTACGAAGAGGACTATTATTTCCGTGCTGCGCGCGACTACCTCATGGCCGGCAAAGCGCCCGAGACTGTGCGGGTGGTCGAGGCGGGCAAGAAAATCTTCGCCCGCAGCGCGCAGTTGGAGTTGATTCTGGGCATCGCTTACTATGCCTTGGAACGTTACGCGGAAGCCCTCGACACATTTCTGAGCGCTATAGCGATCGATCCGACAGTGGAGCAGCCCTACATTTTCATCGCGCGCACCATGGATCATACGCCCAGCCGCTTGCCTCAGATCCTGGCGGCGTACAAGGCGCTTGCCGGCCACGACCCGGACAATTACCGGAGCAATTATCTCTACGGCAAGGCCTTGCTGATGAGCGGCGACGACGATGAAAAGGCCGAGGCGCTGCTGCGCAAGTCGATTTCGCTGAAGGCTGATTACTGGGAATCGCACTTGGAACTGGCCAAAGCGCTGGAGCAGAAGGACGGCCTGGAGGACGCTGCACCGGAATTGCGGCGGGCCATCGAACTAAACCCGAAAAGCGCGGAAGCGCACTTCCGCCTGGGCCGCGTATATGACCGCCTGGGCCAGCCCGATGATGCTAAGAAGGAATACGCCATCCAGACGCAGCTCATCGATGCGGAGGAGTCCGCGCCCCGGCGTTCCGGTAGGCTGAAACAGGGCGAAGCCATGCCGGCGAAACCGTAACATCCAGCCTCGTGGGGCGGGACTCCAGTCCTGCGCGGGACCTCCAGGTTCCGCTCCGGAACTATTGAGTCTCGCGTAATACGGTGACGGTTTTGCGAGAAATGCGCCCCTCTGCATCGGGGTGATGTGGGCGGCCAATCTTGGCCGCAGCCGCCTTTTTAGGCGGCTCGGGCCGGCTGAAAGCCGGCTGCGGGCAAAATTGCCCGCCCCACAAGGGCTAAGTTGCTGTCACTGTATTATGCGAGCCTCAATAACTCAAGAAACCTACGCCAGCCATTCGACCGCCGCGGCGCAAAGATCCGCACCGGCCAGCCGGCTGCCCTGCGGCACGAACTCCGGCGGCGCCAGGACCAGTACACGGTCCAACTCAGGCGCAGCGAAGATCGCGGCGGTGCGCGCAGGCTGGCGGCTGGCTTTCAGATAAACGTATTCCGCCAGCGGGCGGATGTCCATCAGGGATCCCGCGGGGTCGGGCTGGTCCGGCGTCGGATTCGCGCGGTTCTGATCCTCAAACAGCACCACGCTGCTGAACGGCTTCAGTTTCGAGCGGATGCCGAAACAACAGAAAAGCGCCGACGGCTGCACGCGCCGCAGCGCTTCCGACGCTCCCCACTCGACAAACGAATTCCCGAACAGCATCGTGCCGTTGCCGCTCAAAAACAGGGTCCGGACGAATTCGCGAATGCGCGGCGTGCCCAATGGGGCTCCCGCCTTGAAGTCGAGCCGCCGCAAATCGTCGTAGGTGGCATCCATGTCGCGCAAGTCCTTGTGGATCGCGTTCAAGCGCTTCAGAAACTCGCGGCGCACCGGGCCGAGCGCGTCGAATGAAAGCGCCACAAGGTGCGCCGCCGCCGGCATTTGCGTCATGCGGCTGTCGCACTCAAAGGCCCACGTGCGCTCCAAAGGCTCGGCCTCCGCGCGTGGCTTGCGGGCAGCCACAGCTTCCACCAGCGGCTCGAACATCGTGCCAAACGGCGCAGTCAGCCCAATCCACCGTCCCTGCTTCTCCAGGCGCGGCCAGAGCGGGCCGGATCCCAGCGGCAGTCCCGCGGGCAGCGTACACACCAGCAACCGGTTGGGCAGCGCCTGAGCGCGCCCGTTCAGGATCCCGGCATCGATCTGCTCGAAGACCTTCTCCACCGCCGCGCGCCACTGCGGATAATAAGGCGAGCGCACCAGGATGCTGGTGTCGTCGATGCTCAGCCGCTGCGCGTTCAGGTCCCACCGAGGCAGCTCCATGCGTGCTTCCAGTTGCTTGATGGGCTCGAAGAGCTTGTCGAATTCCGCGCCAGGCTGACGCGCCAGCCAGTCGAGCTGGGCGCGAATGGACCGTTGCTCGGCCGGGAACAACAGATCCCAACCGCGCATCTGCTCGTTCAGCGCGGGCACGAAGGTCCGCGGCAACCGCGCCAGTAGTTCTTTATCGACCTGCATATTACACCGCGAACTCCCGCAGGCGGGCTCCGGTAGACGCACCGCAGTGTACGCCGAACAATGCGCCGAGGGAAGGCGCCACGTCGATCTGCCGGACCTCGCGCTCGATCAGCGCAGGCTGCCCGGCAGCCTTGCCCAGCACCATCATCCAGGTGAGCCGGCACATTTCGGTGTTGCTGCGGTGATTGAAAAACCCGTTGGTGCTCGATCCATCCGGATCGCGCCCGAATTCGGGCATCACCACCATGGTGGTGCGGTCGCGGTACTCCGGCAAAGATTGCAGGAACTGCCACAGCCGGTGGATCAGCAGGTCGTCGCGCCGGATGCCGCCCACGTGCAGCGAATACGTTCCGGAATGCGCCACCTCGACATCCGAGAACCCCACCTGCAACACGCTGGGAGCCACCCGGCGCAGCACCTCCGTGGCCACGAAGTAGGTCAGCTCATCGCCGCTGACCGGGCTGTCCGGGCCATGAATGAATTCGGCCAGCGCGGTCAGAAAGGCCTTCTTGACTTCGGGATCCAGGATGGCGGAGGACGACGGCACGCTCCAGCCGATGCGCTCGTAATCGTCCTGCATGACGGCGGTCAGTTCTTCCAGCAGCATGTCGCGGTCCAGGCTCTTGCGCTTGCTGTAGCCCATGACGATGCGCTCCACCGCTTCCACCAGCAGTTGTTTCGAAAGGATCACGTTAGCGCCCACGCCAATCTTGTTGGTCATGGCCTTGTTGCTGGTCACGACCCAGGTTTCGGCGGGGCTGACGCCCAACTGGTCCTGCACGTAACTGAAGATTGTGGGATTCGCGGGCGCGTCGCGGCCCCAATCGTCCACATGCTGCCAGACGCCGGTCAGGATGCTCGAGACGGTATTGAAATGCGAAGTGACGCCTTCGTTCCAGACATGCGTATAGAACAGCGACTGAGGCAGTAGGTCGCCGACGATGTGCGGGATGTTCTCGAGACCGTCCGGCGAGTAACTCTCCTGCCGCCGGATGCCGCCGATAGTGACCAGAACCACTTTCTGCGGCAGGCTCTCGCCGCGCGCCGGACGGGCCGATGCCACCCGCCGCGCGACAGCCAGTGCGGCCAATCTCAAGAGCGCTCTGCGGCCGATAGCAGACATTCGAACCCCCGATAGCCAGATTATAGCGCGGCTGGCAAGTAGCGCTTCAATGAGGTTCTTCCACCCTCAAAATCCGCCCGCCGGTAACATTCCTCAGCGTCTGCACCGCACCGCGAGGCCACCGGATTTCGACCGTCGCAGCGGACGTCTCCGCGCCCAGGCCGAAGTGTACACGCCGGTCGCTCGACGACATGAACCCCACGCTCACATTGGGCCGATTGTAGAGCGTGCGGCCCGCCGGCGTGGTCACCTTGACACTCGCGCCGATGGCGTCGCGGTTGCTAACGTGCCCGCGCAAGTCGAGCGTCAGCCAGTGATTCCCGTTATCCGCCGAGTTGATCAGGATGCGCGGCCGCTCGTTAAGCGAAGTGACCACAATGTCCTGAAACCCGTCGTTGTTCAAGTCGGCGAAGGCCGAACCGCGCTGGAATCCTGGGACGAGAAAATCCTTGCCCATCTCCTGGGAGACGTCGCGGAACTCCTTGCCCTCCACGTTTTCGAACAGGGTGTCGTGCTGGCGAGCGTTCACAATCACGTCGTCGATGTCGCCGTTCGCCGAATAGAGATCCTTCCAGCCATCGTTGTTGTAATCGATGAAACCATTGCTCCACCCCGACATGGATTCGCTGAGCTGGGCCACGCGCGAGTGTTGCGAAACGTAACGGAACGAGCGCCCCTGCTGGTTGCGGAACAGCGCCCAGATCTGGCCCACCAGGTTGTTGTAGAAGATATCCACCCAGCCATCGTTGTCGTAATCGTTGGCGTCACAGCCCATAGCCGAAACAGTGGACCCTTCGTCGTTGTACGCCACGCCCCACTGCAAGCCGGCTTCCTTGAACGTGCCGTCGCCCTGGTTGAGGAACAGGAAGTTCCGCTCCGTGTCGTTGGCCACGAAAATGTCCTGCCACCCATCCTGGTTGAAATCCGCGATGCTGATGCCCATGCCCTTGCCAAGAACTTTGCCGATCCCGGATTTCTCGGTGACATCCTCGAACTTACCGTGGCCCAGGTTGTGATAGAGCCGGTGCGGCACACTGACATAGCGTCGCGGATTGCAGTAGCGCTCGCCGTCTTCCGCGGCGCAGCGGATGTCGGTTTCCGGACTCCAGATCGTGTAATTCGAGACGATCAGGTCGAGCAGGCCGTCGTTGTCATAATCGAACCACGCAGCCGCCACGCTCAAGGTATTCGGTGGCTTGCCTCCGATGCCGGAACTCTCGGTCACATCGGTAAACGTGCCGTTGCCATTGTTGTGATACAGCGTGTTGCGCCCGGCGTTGCACACGAACAGATCGGGATAGCCGTCGTTGTCGTAATCGCCCACCGCCACGCCAAAACTGAAGCTCAGGTTCTCGCCGGCCAGACCCGCCTGTCGCGTGACGTCCTCGAAAGTGCCGTCGCCGCGGTTGCGCAGCAGGCAATTGTAATAGGACGGATCGGCCTTCTTCATCTCCGGAAACTTCGCGCCGTTGGTGAAGAAAATGTCCATATTGCCATCCTGGTCATAATCCAGGATGCCGACGCCGCCGCACATCGGCTGGGGGAAATACTTCCTGCCCGTGAAGTTGTTATTGCTGCGGTAGGTGAAGCGGGACCTGGCGGCGATATCGGTAAAATGCGGGCGCGGCGGTGTGGCTGGCTGGGTCGGCGACAGGGCTGCGAGCCCCAGCAGGAGCACCAAACAGGCGTAACGGGAGAGGCGCAGCAAGCGAAGACCGATTATAGCCGATTCTCGACGTAATCAAATCGAGTAGCCGCGACCCGCGCGAAGCTTCAACCCCGCTCCGTCACCATCCGCCCGCTAAACTCCACATACGTGAAAACTTCCGGAATGTGCGAGTCGTAATGCCCGTGCCGATTCCAGGTCCACCCGGCGCTCGGCTCCAGCTTGCGCCCCGCTCGGTCGCACTGCTGGAACCGCGAACAGTCGATGCGCCACACATCCCCGTCACCGGGCGGCAGCGCGCGCCCATCGGCAAGCCCGCGCAATCCCTCCCACGGCAGCGCCAACTCGACGGTCCAGCCCGGCGACTCCACATCGACGGCATGCCGCAGTCCGGGATAGTCCCAGTCAAGAAAACCCCAGCGCTCGCCGCGCGGATGCACGTGCCCCCCGACGCCATCCAGGACCATGGTGCGCTGGGTGGCAGGATCGAACTCCGGACGCCCGTAATACGGACTCCCCGGCGCCAGCTCATCCTTCCAGATCCAGAAGACCTCATAGATCGTATTCAGCGCGTTGATCTCGAACTCGTAATACGCATTCTCACCCGCGATGAAGACCTCCACATCGTTGTCTTCGTAAATCCGCGAATCGCGCTCGGTGAGGTACCCGCGCACCTCCGGCTCTTCGGCGGTGAAACCGAAATACAGGCACTCGTCGTCCCACAGCAGCGCCACGCGCGTATCGAACCACGCCGGCTCGCCGGTCACGATATCGACGAATGACGCCGACTTAGGCGCCATGCGCCAGGATGGCTCGTCCAACTTGCCGTCGATCCGGATCGGCCCGGCTGTCCTGTAGCACGTGTAATGCGCCAAGTCACTTCGCATAGCTACTTTCTAACATGATGCGGCCTCGGGACTAGTGGTAGAATCTTGGCAGCGCCCGTCCTATAGCGGCACGTGCAAGGTCCCCACCATCCCGGACGGGATGTCCCGGAACCCCATGCTGAACCCCGTGGTCCCCGGCGGCGTCTTCACGCGCGCGCCCAACACCAGACCCTTCTCCTGAATCTGGTGAAACATGGCTTCGCTGAAATTCAACGGAATCGTCGTGAGTTGCTCCACCTTCCCCACCACCACCAGAAACTGCAGCGACCCTATCCACTTCCCGTCCTTGGGTTCGAGCGTGATGTTGCGCGTGTCGATAGTCACGGACGCCTTGTAGCCCCCCTCCACCGCATCCAGATGCACGGTGAAGCCGATGCCGACCAGCGCCACAGGATTTGCGATCGCCTCAGCCAGCGACGGCGCCACGGCCGCGCCCCGCGCCGCGACATAACCGGGCCGGTACCGTAACTTCACGTCCGGCCGCTTCACGGTCACCTCCAGCCGATGATATGAGTCGTCCAAACTGCCGGCCGCGGGCGAGAACGCCAGCGAGTAACTCACACGCGCGTCGCCGGCCGCCTCCCGAATTGCGGTGCTCAGATCGTTGATGTGGTGGAACGCCTGGCCGCCAGTCTCCACGGCCAGCGTCTCCAGGGTTTCGTAATTGAAATCGGGCCCGGTGAACGCCTTGGCCGGCTTACTCCGCTTCCCCATCGAACTGCGGTCCGCCTGGAAGGCCGCCGCCACCGTGACGCCCCGCGCGTCTACCGGATAGACCGCCACATCGGCTTCATTCAAGGCGCGAATGGCGCGCGCGACGTCGCTCTCGAACGACAGACCGGCGCCCGGCAACTCGGTTGTCGCCAGGCTGGCAGTCGACGTATTCGACGCCGACGCGGTGCCGCCACCCGATCGCCCGCCACCGCCCTTTCCGCCAGCGCCTCCCCCGCCGCCCCTTCCGCCGCCCGAGCCGCCAGCCTGCCGCGCGTTCGTGTTGCTTTGCGCAATGCTGTCCACGCTGTTGCGCAAGCCCAGTTGAATCGGAAACCCGCCCGAAATCCAGATCAGCGTCTTCCGGCCGGGAATGCCCTGCAAATGTCCGGCGATGGTTTCGAGCGCCGCCGCGGTTCGAGTCGCGCGCACCGTCTCGCTGTAATCGACATAGGGCTGGTTGGAAGCCTGCATGAAGCTATCCCACTCTGCGGTGGTCTTCTGGTCGCCCGTGAGCGAATTGGCCGACGCAGGCGGCGCCGTGGCAGCGTCCACTTCCGGATTCACACGATTCTTGTGCTTCTCGATCACCGCCAGCAGCGAAGCCATATCCTGCNNGCAGCGACAGCGAGTCGCCCAGCGCGAAAACAGCCGCCCGGCTGTCCGCCGGCAACTCCCGCAAGTAACGGAGAAACTCTTTCTTGGCAAACTCCTGGTCGGTGAGTTTCGTATTCAACTCATCGAACAGGAACACAGTCACAGCCGCGACCCCCGGCGCGGGCCTGTTGGTGAACGTCAACCGGGCCGGCGAACTCGAAACCGCGGTGGCTGTCTGGCTGGCCTCTTCCAGCGCAAAGAGCGCGATCTTTTCTTCCTGGCCATTGTCCCGCAGCACGAAATCGTCGCGGGTGAGGTCGGCAACAGGTTTGCCGTGCTTGTCCTTCGCCACCACATTCACCAGGACGACACGTGTCCCGCCTTGAATCACGACCGGATCGGGCGTGGCTTGCGGGACCGCTCGCGACGACAGAATCAGAAACAAGGTGATGAACCGGCAACTCCGCATACAGACCTCCGGAGCAAGCGCTATTTCCGAATTTTACATCACCGCGAGGCGCACGCAGCCCCCTCGCTACCCATTACAATGCCGGATGGAGGAACTCATGTTCACCGCCACCGCCGATCTGATTCTCCCCAGTACCACCACCGGATCCTTCCCCCGCCCGCGCTGGTTCGACGTCAGCATGTGGGGCCGCCCGCTGGACACCTGCATGCTCGACGTCCGCTTCCGCGAAAAACTCCAGGACGCCATGGCCGTGGTCATCGGCGACCAGGAACGCGCCGGCCTCGACATCCTCACGCACGGCGACCTGCACGTGGACGAAGACTTGGCGGGCCGCGCCTGGCACCACTATCCGCTGCAGCGCTGGGCCGGCTTCGAGGGCGACCACCTGCAGCCNNATTTACACCGGCTGGCGCTGGCCCCACGTCACAGGCAAAATCGAGCATCGCCCGCTCGACTATCCCAAGTTGTGGCGCATGACCCAAGCCAAGACGCGCAAGCCGGTCAAATTCGGCACGTGCTGTTCCCAGGTGATGGCGCTTTTCCTCGATATCCACACGCCCCACTACCAGGACAAACGCCAGGTGATCTGG
>PMVV01000140.1 GCA_003166475.1 Bryobacterales bacterium
TTGTTCCGCAACATAAATCGGGAAGCGGCGGCGCGCTACTCCTTCCTGCTTTCGACGCCCGCCATCGGCGCGGCGGCGGCCAAAGCGGTCTACGACATGATCAAGCACAAAGCCTTTGATCCCAACATGGAAACCGCCTTGGCGGTGGGCATCGTGGTGAGCGCCGTTACGGGAATGATCGTGATTTCCCTGTTCCTGCGCTTTCTCCGCCGCCGCAGTTTGTGGTTTTTNNTATCGCATTATTTTTGGCATAATGGTGCTTGCTCTGGCTTTCTTCCGCCGGCCAGCGGGATGAAGCTTTTATCTCCGACTCCGCAGAAGCGAATCAACGAACTGGTAGGAGTGTTGCTCCTATCGCTGGGCGTGGTGTTGCTGCTCAGCTTGGCGTCGTACCACGTCCACGACCCCTCGCTGAATACGGCGGCGGCCACACGGCCGCGCAACCTCATAGGCTATCCGGGCGCATGGTTTGCCGACCTGCTGCTGCAAGGCTTCGGCATCGGCGCGNNTTGTGTTCCCGATTTTACTGTTCGGCCTGGCGTGGAAATGGGTCCGCTCGGACGAAGTGGAAGCGGGCGCCATCAAGCTTTGCGGGACGCTGCTGCTGCTGCTGAGCCTGACGGCGGCGGTTTCCTTCGCGCCGCGGCTCACGCTGTTCAGCGGTGCGATTCCGATTGGCGGACTGGCGGGCATGTTGCTGGCGCACTATTTGATGCATGCGCTGAATGCCACCGGCGCGATTCTGCTCACCATCACTACGCTGATCGTGTCCGTTTACCTGGTCTCAACGTTCACCATGTCGAAACTGGCTGGCTGGTTCGAGGGACCGTTACGTATTCTGGGGATGCTCGTGGATGCGTGGCGGCTTTGGCGCGAGGAACGGCGCCGGCGCAAACAGGAGAAGGCGCGGTTGCTCGCTGCGCAGAGAGCCNNAACAACGCCGCCGGCCGAGGGTGGCGCCGCAAGTGGACGCGGCGCACATCGATTCTTCCGCTGCGCCGCTCGATGCGGTTGCCGAAGCGCCCGCGGGCGCGCCCGTGGAGCCCGTCGAAATCCCGATTTGCGCGCTTGAGGAAAAGCCCTTGCCCGCGGCGGACACTCCGCCTTGGGAGGAAGCGGTCCCGGTGGCCGTGCGCGCGCCGGGCCCCGCGTCTTACCGGCTGCCGTCGACGGACTTGCTTAATGAAGGGCAAGGCCGCAGCCCTTACGACGAACAGGAGTTGAAAGACATCGCGGTACGCATCAAGTCGAAGTTCGAAGAGTTCAACGTGCTNNCAGATCAATCCCGGCCCGGTGGTGACCACCTTCGAATTCAAACCCGAGGCGGGCATCAAGTACAGCCGCATCACCTCGCTCACCGAGGACCTGTGCCTGGGGTTGCAGGCCGAATCCATCCTGATCGAGCGCATTCCGGGCAAGCCCACGGTGGGCATCGAGGTGCCCAACACCAAGCGCGAAGTGATCGCGCTGCGCCAGATGCTGGAGTCCGACGAGTTCGCGCAGTCGCAGTCGCGGCTGACGATTTCGATGGGCAAAGACATCAATGGGCGCATCAAGGTGGCCGCGCTGGAATCCATGCCGCACCTGCTGATCGCCGGCTCGACCGGTTCGGGCAAGAGCGTCATGATCAACTCCATGGTCATGTCGATCCTGTACAAATCCACGCCGGATGAAGTGCGCATGATCATGGTGGACCCCAAACGCGTGGAGTTGGGCATGTACGAGGGCATTCCGCACCTGCTGACGCCGGTGATCACCGATCCCAAGAAGGCCACCAACGCGCTGCGCAACGCGGTGCTGGAGATGGATCGCCGCTTGCGCCTGCTGGCCGAATTCGGCGTGCGCAACATCGACCAGTTCAATAAGAAAATCCGCAAGAAACAGGAGGAGCCGCGCAGCCTCTTCGAGGAGGACGAGGCCACCGTGGAGGACTTGCGGCCGTTGCCCTACATCCTGATCCTGATCGACGAGTTGGCGGACCTGATGATGCTGGAGGGCCGCAACGTGGAAGAGTCCGTGACGCGCCTGGCGCAGATGGCGCGCGCGGTGGGCATGCACTTGGTGCTGGCCACGCAGCGGCCGAGCGTGGATGTGATTACCGGCCTGATCAAGGCTAACTTTCCCTCGCGGATCAGTTTCCGCGTGGCGACGCGGGTGGACTCGCGGACGGTGCTCGACGTGATGGGCGCGGAGCACCTGTTGGGCAAGGGCGACATGCTGTTCCTGCCGCCGGGGTCGTCGCGGCTGATCCGCGTGCACGGCGCGTTCGTGACCGAAACCGAAATCAACCGCGTGGTGGATTTCTGGAAGGAACAGGCCGTGCCGGAGTACGACCAGTCGTTCCTGGTCGCGCCGCCCACCGACGACGCGGAACCTGAGGGCGACGAGGCCGCGCCGGGCGGGCAGGATCCCATGTACGAAGACGCCCTGCGCATCGTGCTGGAGATGGGCAAGGCGTCGACCTCGACGTTGCAGCGCAGGCTGCGGCTTGGCTACGGCCGCGCCGCGCGCATCTTGGATACGATGCAGCGCGACGGAATTATCGGGCCGCCGGATGGCAGCAAGCCGCGGGAGGTGTTGAAGCGGCCGGATTGGCTAAGAGAGGTGGAGGATTCGGTGCGGTGATCGCCTCGGCCCAGGGACCTTCAAGCAGATTCCGGTTTGATCCCGTTACAATGCAGCGCCCTCGTGCGAATCGCGAAGTTAGGCTATGATCGGCATGGTTATGCCACCGAATTCGCAGCGAATCACAAAGAGAGAAGCTCATATTGGCTGGCCTATTGAGTCTCGCGTAATACGGTGACGGTTTTCGCGAGAAATTTGCCCCTCTGCATCGGGGCTGATNNTGGCCGCAGCCGCCTTTTTAGGCGGCTCGGGCCGGCTGAAAGCCGGCTGCGGGCAAAATTGCCCGCCCCACAAGGGCTAAGTTGCTGTCACTGTATTATGCGAGCCTCAATATATCTCTCGAAATACGATTCGCTTGGCTTGAAGAAACTCGGCTTCGAGAGCTTCAAGAAGACGTTTAACGTCATCGGATACGCCATGGGGCGCAGCCTGCGTCGATAAAGAAACTACCGCGACGAGTTCGACCCGTTGTTCCCGAATTCGCCGAAAAGGCTGGCACAAGCGCCCGACTCGCGATTACTGCCTCAAGCCTTGCAGCCTATCGGCAAGCTCCGGATCGATGCTGCGAATCTCGCTCAGCAGCTCCTGAATCACAACCCGGAAAGCTCGCCAAAGTTCGGCGGTGTCCAGTTGCCGGACCAGCGCGCCTTCAAATTGGGCGGCGACCCCGCTTGGCAACAGGTCCATGCCGCGGCCATGGACAGCAGGAAGGCCGTGACGAATCGAGGCCAGCGCCAGCGCGCTGTC
Organism: Bryobacterales bacterium; assembly: GCA_003166475.1. GTDB lineage: Bacteria > Acidobacteriota > Terriglobia > Bryobacterales > Bryobacteraceae > Bog-159. Next base: position 3,373 of record PMVV01000140.1, read on the forward strand.
GCGGACACCGCTAATCATGTATTCCGCCTGCCATAGCTTTCCTCTGGCAATGCAACTCCGCGCATGCAGTGCATAGAGCCAAGCCCAGCCAACCATGTCCCGAACCGGTGGCGCTGGAATGTGCCGCGGCTCGTTCGCCTTTCCGAATACCAGGCGGAACGTCGGCGCCAACGCTCGAAACTCCGTCGCGGGCACGAAGGCGAGATCGATCTGCAGCGTGCTGGGGAGCAAGAATACGCGGTAAACCCACGCGCCGGCGATGACGTCCAGATGATGCAAGGCAAGATGCCGATCATACATATACGCCGTCCAATCGGCGATGACATTAGGCATTTCGCCGGCGTCGCCGACCCCAAACGCCAGATCGATGTCCGACCACCGGTCTTCGCGCCCGTCTGCCGCCGAGCCAGTGATCGCCGCGCCAGTGATCCGCTGGTCGCCGGCAGCGCGTTCCAAAAGGCCGGAGCGCAAGCCCTCGCGTTCTTCCTGCGTAAACATAGGGTCCTCATAGTATATCGTTCCGGCGTGTTACTCTGATGTCGCCACCAACCACCAGCCACCGTTCGTCGTATACTCAACCTTATGAATCGCCGCCAATTCCTCTACACCAGCGCCGCGGGCCTGGCCCTCTCCGCCACCGGCTACGCAAGCGGCAAGCCCAGGCGCGTCGGGGTGATCGGCCCCGGCTGGTACGGCAAGACCGACCTGTTCCGGCTGATTCAGGTGGCGCCGGTCGATGTAGTCTCGCTCTGCGACGTGGACAAACAAATGCTCGCCCGCGCCGCCGATCTCACCGCCACGCGCCAGGCATCCGGCGCCAAGCCGCGCACCTTCACCGACTATCGCGAGATGCTCGCCCAGAAAGACCTCGACATCGTGCTCATCGCCACGCCCGATCATTGGCATGCCCTGGCCATGATCGCTGCCGTCGAAGCCGGCGCCGATGTCTACGTGCAGAAACCCGTCAGCGTCGACATCCGCGAAGGCCAGGCCATGCTAGCCGCCGCGCGCAAGCACCAGCGCGTGGTGCAGGTCGGCACGCAGCGCCGCAGCACGCCGCACATCGTCGAGGCGCGCGACCGCTTCATCCGGGAAGGCAAACTGGGCAAGATCGGCCTGGTCGAGATGTGCTGCTACTATCACATGCGCGCCACCGAGAATCCGCCGGACACCGCTCCGCCGCCCTATCTCGATTACGAAATGTGGACCGGTCCCGCGCCCATGCGCCCCTATAACCGGTTGGTGCATCCGCGCGGCTGGCGTGCGTTCATGGAATACGGCAACGGCATCGTGGGCGATATGTGCGTCCACATGTTCGACATGGTGCGCTGGATGATGGGTCTCGGTTGGCCCAGGCGCGTCTCTTCGGAGGGCGGCATCCTGATCGACAAGCAGTCCAAGGCGAACATCTCCGACACCCAGACCGCCACCTTCGATTACGACGACCTCAAGGTCGTCTGGCAGCATCGCACCTGGGGCGCGGCGCCCGATCCCGATCCCAAGTATGCCTGGAGCTCGACCTTTTATGGCGACAAGGGCACGTTGAAGGTAAGCGTGTTCAGTTATGATTTTGTGCCCGAGGGAGGCAAAGGCGCGGTTCATCGCGACGTCACCTATGAGCTCGAGGAATATCCGGTCGACAAAACCGAGCCGGACCTGGAACGGCATGTAGCGCCTGCCATCCGGCATCACATGCTGGACTTCCTCGCAGCCATCGATGCGCGATCGAAGCCCGTCGCCGATATCGAAGAAGGCCACATCTCCACTGCAAGCTGCATCCTCGCCAATATGTCGATGAAGCTCGGCCGCACGCTGGCTTGGGACCCGCAAGCGGGGCGCATCGTGGGCGACGAAGCCGCCAACCGGCTGCTGGCCCGGCCCTACCGCGCGCCCTGGCTGCATCCGGTGTAGGACAGGCCTCCTGGCCTGTCCGCTTTTTCAGTAAATCGACCAGCAACCCGGTGTGATCAACTCCAGCAAGTGCTGGTCCGGATCGCGGAAATACAGGCTGCGTCCGCCGCGCGGCCAGTCCACCGCGCTCTCGATCTCGACGCCGTGCTCCTCTAACCGCCGCTGCCAGTCCGCTTCCGCTGCTGCCGGGATCGAAAACGCCACGTGCGTGTGGCCCGCGCCGTCGTGTGGCGGAATCGTCCCGCCGGGCGTCGGAATGGACTCCAGCGTCGCCCCCTTGCGAAATAGCAACAGGACGTTGCGGTCCGCCACGCTCAGCGCGCTAAAACGCTCGTCGCCGATCAGCTTCTTGAATTCGCAAATGTCTTCGTAGAAGCGGCTGGCGCGCTCCAGATCGTCCACGTACAAGCACGTTTCCACGACTCCGGTTACTTCGGGCATCAAGCACATTGTATCCCGTTGCGACCACCGATGCCGCGCGCGCATCAAAACCTTCAGCGTTTGGTCTGCCCATGGCAAAACCGGTCCTGTTGACCATCGACGACGACCCCGAAGTCCTGAAGGCCGTCGAGCGCGACCTGCGCCGCCAGTACGCTGCCAACTATCGTGTGCTGGCGGCCAACTCGGGCCAGGCCGCACTCGCGCTCCTCGAGAAGCTCCAGCAGCGCGGCGAGCCGCTGGGTGACACCCGCTTTCAGATTCGGCTGCCGCTGCCATCGGGAGCCACGCCAACAGGAGCCACATTATGATGCGATGCACTCACACCGACCAGATACAAAAAGTTTCTCCGCACACCAACGGCTGCGAAGAATGCCTCAAGATGGGCGATACCTGGGTCCACTTGCGGCTGTGCCTCAGTTGCGGCCACGTGGGCTGTTGCGATTCGTCCAAGAACAAACACGCCACCAAACACTTCCACAAGACCAACCATCCCATCATGCGCTCGCTCGAGCCGGGCGAAGACTGGGGCTGGTGTTACATCGACGAAGTGGAGCTGGACTTCTGATACGATCGGGGCGTGACTAGAACTCTATTCGCTACCGTCTTGCTTGGAGCGCTGCTCCACATTCCCTCGATGGCCCAAGACGCCGCCGCCAATCGCCTGACTGCCCGCCAGGTGATCGAGCGCATTCAGAAGCATGTCGGCGTCCCGTGGCGCAGTCAGACCGTCGATACCTTCAAGGCGGGCGATCCGGACACACCCGTCACCGGCGTTGCCACCACCATGATGGCCACCTACGATGTGCTCCAGCGCGCCGCCGCCGCCGGAGACAACTTAATCATTACGCACGAGCCGACGTTCTACGGTCACTTGGACGAGACCGCCGATCTTGCCAAGGAGAACGATGCCGTGCTGTCCGCCAAGCAGGCGTTCATCGCCGAGCATCACCTGGTGGTCTGGCGCTTCCACGACCACTGGCATGCCCGCACGCCCGATGGCATTCAAACCGGAATGATCCGCGCGCTCGGCTGGGAGAAGTTTCGGAATCCGAGCGACGACCACCTCTTTGTCATCCCCGAGACCACGCTCGACCAACTCGCCAGCAGCATCAAGCAGCGTTTGGGAATCCGCACCCTGCGCGTAGTTGGCGACCCGGCTATGCGGGTGACCAAGCTGGCGCTCAACCCCGGCTACCCGGGATTCCCGAGCGAACGTCACATGCTGCAGCGCGACGATGTCGAAGTGCTGGTGATGGGCGAGGGACTGGAATGGGAGACCATCGAATACGGCGCGGATGCCGCCGCGGAAGGCAAGCACAAAGCACTCGTGATTCTCGGCCACATTCCTTCCGAGCAAGCCGGCATGGAGGATTGCGCGCGCTGGCTGAAGGGCTTCGTCAACGAAGTGCCGGTGGAATTCATCGCCACGGCCGAGCCGTTTTGGCCGGCCAAATAGCTCAAGCTGGACAGGCCGGGAGGCCTGTCCCACCGAGCGCCAGATCAAGCCGCCGCAAGCCCTCGCCGAACATCTCGGTGTTCACGCCCATCCCGATGCGGAAGTGATCGGGCATCTCGAAGAAGCGGCCCGGCACCGCGGTAGTCTCGTAATCCGCGCGCAGCCGCGCCAGCAGTTGCTCCACGTCCGCGCCATGCAATCTCAGAAACGCGGTTGTGCCCCAGGCGGTCCGCGCGGCGGACACGGCTGCGTGCCGCGACAGGAATTCGCCGAGCAGTGCCCGATCCGCCTCCACCACTTTGCGCGCGCGCTCGCGGATGAAATCCAACTGCTCAAGAGCCGCCACGCTGAGCAACTCCGCCGCATGCGCGGGGATCGATCCGAACAGATCGTTCAACCGCCACATCGCGCGCGCCAGATCCGGCTGCGCCAGGATCCAGCCGCAGCGCAGCCCGCTCAGCCCATATACCTTCGTCAGGCTGTTGGTCACGATGAATTCCGGGCCAAGCTGAAACGCGGTGCGCGGCGTGTCTTCGTACACCGCGTCCAGATACACCTCATCGACCAGCACGTGCGCGCCCACGCTGCGCGCCAGATCGCCAACCTCGCGTAACGCCGCATCCGGCGTGAGCGCGCTCGAAGGATTATGCAGATTGGTCACCACGACCAGCTTCGTCTTGGGCGTCAGCGCGCCGCGGATCGCCGCCGGATCGAGCGCGAAGCCGTTCTCCACGGTGCGCGCGAACCGCCTTACCCGCGCCCCCAGAAACAGCGCCGCCGAAACCAGCAACTCGTAAGCCGGATGCTCGATCAGCACCTCGTCGCCCGGCTCGACGAGCGCCGCCATCGCCAGGTGATTCGCCATCGAGGTGCCCGCCGCGGCCACCACGCAATCCGGATCGACGCCGCATTTGCGGGCGATGGCTTGCTGCAAAGGAGCGTAGCCATAGGTGCTGTCGCCATTGATCTCCAGCGCGGGCTGGCGCGGCAACTCCGCCAGCGGAAACGATCCCACACCGCTGGTGGCCAGGTTGAAACGCCCCCGGCTCTGCGTCTTGGCCCAATACATGTAATCGGAATGTCTGTGTCTCATGTCCTAGGGTGGCGCCCGCTCCGGCGCCAGTACCAATATACGGGAATGCCCGCCAGCAGAATCAGCAGACCGACAGCGCTATGGGCCGGATACGCGGCGATGGTGCTGGCCACAATCCCAGCGCATGTCAACACGAACGCCGCCGTGGTGTACGGATGTCCCGGCGCGCGATAGATGCCCTCGGGCGGTCCTGCCGCGTCCCTGTGGCGGAACACGAACAGTGCGCCGGCGGTCAGCGCGAACGAAATGAAATCCACCGACACCACGTAGTTCAGGATCTGCTCATAACGCCCCGATAGGGCGATGACCGTGGCGAAGACGCCCTGCAGCACGATCGCCACCACCGGCGCTCCCGTGCGCGGCGAAAGCCAGCCCACACGCTCGAAGAACAGTCCGTCGCGCGCCATCGCCCAGTACACGCGCGGCGCTGTCAGGATGCCCTGGCTCAGGAAGCCCAGCGTCGAAACGGCGATGCCCACCGCGAGGAATTCGGCGCCGCGCTCGCCCAGCGCCACCCGCATCACCGAGGATGCCGGCGTGTGCGATGCCGCCAGGCCCGCCGGCCCCAGCACGCGCAGGCATACATAGTTCACCGACAGGTACAACGCGATCACGCCGATCACCCCTGCCACCAGGCCGCGCGACAGATCGCGCCGCGGGTCGCGCATCTCTCCCGCCACGAACGTGGAGGTCTGCCACCCGCCATAAGCGAACGCCACCGGGATCATGGCTGCGCCGATCGCCCGCAGCAGTCCGAACGAGACTGGCCGGTCCAGCAGCGGCAACGGATGCACCACGCCGCCGCCCCACACAATTCCCACCAGCACCAGCGCCGCGATGGCGCCGGACTTCAGCAGCATCATGGCGCTCTGTACGTTGCTGCCCGCGCGCACTCCCAGGCAGTTGATGGCCGTCAGGCCCAGCAACGCCGTCGCGGCGATCGCTCCATCGCCGCTCTTGAGGCCCGTAATCTCGCGGTAGTATCTGGCGAAGGTGACCGCCACCGCCGCCATCCCGCCGGTCTGCGTCACCAGCAACAGCACCCACCCATAGAGGAAGGCCACGCCCGGATGGTAGGCTTCGCGCAAGTAAAGATACTGGCCGCCGGAATCCGGCATGCGCGTGGCCAGTTCCGCCCAGATGAAAGCGCCGGCCATCGCCAGCGCCCCGCCGATCAGCCACACGCCCAGAATCAGCAGCGGCGTATGCACCTGTTGCGCAACCACGTACGGATTGATGAAAATCCCCGAGCCGACGATGCCGCCCATCACGATCATGGTGGCGTCGAAGAACCCGAGCTGGCGGCGCAGTTGTGTAGCGGGCAAGTTTCATAAGGTAGCACGGGGGCGGGGCTCAAGCCCCGCGCGGACTAAAGTCCGCCCTCCAGTCGGTTATGCTGGACTAAGGATGACCAAAGTCCAGATCGACTTCCGCCTGCAACACGCCCTCGACGACGAGCTGCTGACGCGCATCGCCGCGGCCTACTCAATATACGGGATTCAGAAGATTCGGCTGGCACCGTCGAACGACAGGCTTACGGTGGAATACGATGCCACGCGCCTGCGGCCTGCCGAGGTGCATGCGGCGCTGACGCATGCCGGCATCCCGGTCGCCCCAAAATAGCAACCGGCGGAGACGGAGCCCATTCTTTGGAACGGCTCCGGATCCGCCGGTTCGCGCCACTTCAACTGATATCCGTACTTGCAAGGCACGGGCCAGTCCAGCAGCTTAAGAATTGAAAAGACTTAAGCCCCGTCTGCCGGCCCCGGCTGGAACGTCTTACACGCCCGCCCTAGAGAAATTACGCGTCCTTCGCCTCCATGGCGTGATGCCGGACGTCCACTCCCTTCACCAGGAAGACCACATCCTCGGCAATGTTGGTGGCGTGATCGGCGATGCGCTCGAGATTGCGCGCGACGAACATCAGGTCCACCGCGCCGGGCACCGTGGTAGGGTCGTTCTGCATGTAAGCCACCAGTTCCGTGTAGACCGAGTCGCGCAACGCGTCCACTTCATCGTCCGCCAGCAGTACGCCGCGAGCCACGTCGGCATCGCCTTTCACGAATGCATCCAGCACCCGCAACAGCATGGATTCGACCAACTGCGCCATGCGTGGAATATCGATCAGGGGCTTCACCGGCGATTGGGCCACCAGCGAAAGCGCCCGCTGCGCGATGTTCACCGCCAGGTCCCCCATGCGCTCCAGGTCGGTGTTGATCTTCAGGGCCGCGGTCAGGAACCGCAGATCCTTGGCCATGGGCTGGCGGAGAGCGAACAGACGCGTGGTCAGATTATCGATCTCGATCTCCATCTGGTTGATGCGGGCTTCGTCCCGCAACACCTGGCGGGCCAGCTCCGCATCGCGATCCACCAGCGCGCGCACACTGCGGTGGATGGCCGACTCCACGTAGCCGCCCATTTGCAGGATCTTTTCGTGCAACTCATCGAGCTCAACGGAAAATTGTCGCAATTCAGATCTCCTGATTCCCTCTGACCACCGCTCTACCCGAATCTGCCGGTGATGTAGTCCTCGGTTTCCTGCCTGGCGGGATTCTTGAAGATGATCTCGGTCGTATTGTACTCGATCAACTTTCCCAACAGGAAGAAGCCGGTGCCATCGGCGACCCGCGCCGCCTGTTGCATGTTATGGGTCACGATCACGATGGTGCACTGGTCTTTCAAGGTGAACAGCAAATCTTCGATCTTGGCTGTGGCGATGGGGTCCAGCGCCGAGCAAGGCTCGTCGAGCAGCAGCACCTCGGGATCGACGGCCAGGGCGCGCGCGATGCACAGCCGCTGCTGCTGCCCGCCGGAGAGCGCATACGCCGACTTTTGCAGCTTGTCTTTCACCTCTTCCCACAGTGCGGCGCGCTTCAGGCTGTGCTCCACCGCATCCTTCAGGGAGCCCCGGAATCCGTTCACCTTCAATCCGTACGCCACGTTGTCGAAGATGGATTTGGGAAACGGGTTGGATTTCTGGAAAACCATGCCCACACGCCGCCTGAGCAAGGTCACATCCACCTGCATCACGTCCTCGCCATCCAGCAGAACCTGGCCTTCCACGCGCGTGTTGCGGATGGTCTCGCTGATGCGGTTCAAGGTGCGCAGGAAAGTGGATTTGCCGCATCCGGAAGGCCCGATCAGCGCCGTAATCTTGTTCGCCGGAACATCCAGCGTGATATCGTGCAGGGCCTGATAGGCGCCGTAAAAGAAGTTGAGATTGACCGCCCTGAGTTTGCCCTGATGCCCCACCGGCTTCCCGGCGGCCGGACTCGCGGAAGGTAGATTAGCGGTGCTCATGATCATAGGCTCATTGGGGCTCATTTTTGGAGTGCGATTCCCCGCGACAGGATCAGGCGGGCGGCGACATTGGCCAGCAGCACGCCGAGCAACAGCACCAATCCGGCGGCCCACGCCTGACGGTGCCAGTCGTCATAGGGCGAGAGGGCATGGCTGTAAACCATCACCGGCAACGAAGCGGTTTGGTCGGTCAACCCGCCGCCCCAGAACTGGTTGTTCAAACTGGTGAAGAGCAGCGGCGCGGTCTCGCCGGAGATGCGTGCCACGCCCAGGATCATGCCGGTGGCGATTCCGCGGTAGGCTGCGGGCACCACCACGGTGGCGATGGTCTTCCATTTACTTGCCCCCAGCGCCAAGGCGCCCTCGCGCAGAGTTTGCGGCACAGAACTCATGAACTGCTCGGTGCTGCGAGCGGTAATCGGAATCAGAATGAGGGCTAGAGCCACACCTCCGGCTATAGCGGAGAAGTGAAACCGTGTCACCACCACCGTCCAGACGAAGATGCCGATCACGATGGAAGGTACGCCATTCAGCAGATCCGCCATATAACGCACCAGGAAGCCGAAGGTCTTGCCGCCGAATTCCGAAAGGTAGACGCCTGCCATGAAGCCCACCGGCAGACCCATCATGGTGGCCAGTAGAACAATCTCTAAGCTGCCCACGATGGCGTTGACCATGCCGCCGCCGTTCTCGCCGGGCGGTTTCGGCAGTTTCGTGAAGAAGTTCCAGTCCAACGATCGCCACCCATTGTAGACCAGAATGCCCAGGATCAGGAACAGCAGGCTGACGGCCACTACCGCGCAGACACCCGTCAGGCTTAGCATGCAGTAGCTCAGGGTCTTTCTCCACCGGTTCCTCAACGTCATGGATGGGCGCTCCCGCGGCGCGTGGTGGCAATGATGAGCAAGCGGGCCAGCGCATTGATCACAATAGTCAGGAGGAACAGCACCAGACCCAGGCCCACCAGCGACTGTAAGTATAAATCGCCAGTCGCCTCGGTGAACTCGTTGGCTATGACGGCTGCAATCGCGTATCCCGGCGCGAACAACGAGGCGTGGATGCTGGGATCGTTCCCGATCACCATGGTGACCGCCATGGTTTCGCCCAGAGCGCGCGCCAGCGCCAGAAAAATGGAGCCGAAAATCCCCAGCCGCGCCCACGGTACCACCGCCTGCCAAGTGGATTCCCAACGCGTGGCGCCCAGCGCGAGCGCCGCTTCCCGCTGTTCAACCGGCACTTCCAGCAACGCCTCGCGCGATATGGAAACGATGAACGGCAATGTCATGATGGCCAGAATCGCGCCGGCCGTCAGATACCCGTAGCCGAAAATAGTGCCAGAGAAAATAGGCAGGAACCCCAGCGTTTTTTTCAGGAAGGGATCCACATAATCGCGCATCAACGGCACCAGCGTGAACATGGCGAGCACGCCGTAGATCACGCTGGGCACAGCCGCCAGCAATTCAATAAAAAAGGTGAACGTGCTGGAGAGGCGCGCCGGCGCCAGTTCCGAAAGGAAAATCGCAGCCCCCACGCCCAGCGGCACGGCGATAAGCAGGGCGATCACGGATGTGATCACGGTTCCATAAATGAAAGGCAGCGCGCCGAATTGGCCGGTCACCGGGTCCCACATCGACGACGTAAGAAAACCAAACCCGAACTTGTGCCGCGCCAACGCGGAGGTAACCCATAGCTCGTAGACCAACGCGATGGTCACCAGCAGGATGCTGGAGGCGAAAACCAGGGTAATCAGGCGCGCCACCTCGTCGCCGTTGCACAGGCGCAAAACCAACGCCCGCGCGCCGGTGGGAGGAGGCGCGCTTACTGCCGCCGAAGTTGCCATAATCACTTGATCAGCGCAATCTGCTTTTCTTCCTTGGCGACGACGTCCTTGGGTAAAGGAGCATAGCCCAGTGCCCCGGCGTATTTCTGGCCGTCGGTGAGCATCCAGTGCAGAAAGGTGACAATCGCTTTCTTCTTTGCCGGATCGTCGATCTTCGATGGTATCAACAACCAGGTGAATGAGGAGATGGGGTAGGCCTTCGTGCCCGGCGCATTGGTGATGGAAACCCGGAAGTCGTTGGGCATGGTCTTGGCGGTGGAGGCCGCCGCCTCCGTGACGCTGTCCAGGTCCGCCTTCAGGTACGTCCCGGCGGAGTTCCGCACGAAGCCGTACGCCATTTTGTTCGACAGCGCGTAGATGAGTTCCACATAGCCGATCGAGTTGGGGGTCTGCTTGACAATGCCGGCCACTCCCTCATTGCCCTTGCCCCCCAAGCCCGCGGGCCAGCTCACCGAGGTGTTCGCGCCCACCTTGGACTTCCATTCCGGGCTGACTTTGGACAGGTAATCGGTCCAGACGAAGGTGGTGCCGCTGCCGTCGGACCGATGCACCACGACGATCTCGTTATCCGGCAGCTTTGCGCCGGCGTTTGCCTTCTGCAGCTCCGGATCGTTCCACTTCTTGATCTTGCCCAGATAGATTCCCGCCAGCGCTTCGGGCGTGAACTTCAACTCCTGGGTGACACCAGGGATGTTGTAGGTGGGCACTAGCCCGCCCAGCACCGACGGAAAGTGCAGCGGCTTGTTCTTCACCTTGCCGATCTGCTCGTCGGTCATGGGCATGTCCGACGCGCCGAAGTCGACCGTGCCTTCGGTGAACTGCCGGATTCCTCCGCCGGAGCCGATCGACTGGTAGTTGATCTGCGCGTCCGGATTGGTTTTGCCGAACTCGTCGAACCACTTGCCGTAGATCGGATAGGGGAACGTGGCGCCCGCCGCGTTGATCAGCACCTTGGCTTCGGCCGCCGTCAACAAGATGACCAGAGCGCCCAAGGCGCCCAGCCACAGACTACTCTTTTTCATTGATGACTCCTTTTCTTTAATTGTTACAAATGTAGGCCAGGCCCTCCTGGCCCACGAGGATCTCACTTCTTGACGCTCGGCGCTTGTCCCGGCAGTGTGTACCTCAGGTCTACCCAAACCATGCTGTTGTGCGCATCCTTAGGCGATCCGGTAGCCACGTACCACGGGTTGCGGAACAGGTAAGAGTACTGGGCGATGAAGCTCAACGCGCCATAATTCGGGTTCTTCCAGAATGTCTGGTTCAGGCCGATGGTGCCTTCCTGGATGGTCCGGTTCTGGCCGTTTGCCGATTTCGGATAGCCGTAACCGCCGAATACGTTCTTGTTGGTGCTGTCGATGATGACATCCTTCCCGATATAGTCGCCACCGTAGTAGGCGTAGAGCAGGGTGTTGTGCGTGGTGTACTCAAAGCCGCCTATAGCGGAAGAGGCGTGCAGCGGTGAGGGGCTGCCGTCGGCCCGGACGACCAGATCGGGGGCCTGGCCGAAAAGATACCGGCCGCCGCCATCGCTCAAGAAGGTGTTGACGATCAGGTGGAAGTTCTTCACCAGCTCCAGGTTGAAGTTGGCTGAGCCGCCGCCGCCAGCCTTGGTGAAACTTTCACTGGTGATGGGATTATACGTTTTGAACGAGCTGAGCAGGCCGGCGAACTCGATGTGAAACAGGTTGCCGTTCACCATCGGATCGAACGCAATCTTGGCCTGGACATCGGGAGTCAGGTTGGGCGGCGTAAAGGTGGCCGCGCCCATATCGATCTGCGTGTTGGTGAGAGCGGTGGCAAGCGCACCGGGCAGAACCACGGAACCTCCGCCGGAGGAACCGCCGCCGTACTGCTCGGACTGCTCCAGGGCGAATCCCAGGGTCACGACATCGCTGGCGTGATACACGGCGCGGAACTGGGGAGCGCGGGTCCAGGTAAGTCCCACTTGGTAATTCGTGTCCATATCCTGGCTATAAAAGATGTCGGATGGCAGCGGAGAGATGCCTTTTCGGCCCGGTGTCATCATGCTCCAGGATTGCCCGCCTAGCAGTTCCCATTTCCCTTTGGTCAGGTCCACGAAATAAAGCCGCATGCGGAAGCTGTTGCTGTTCGAGGACACGCCCGCATTGGTTGACTGGGTGCCTAAAAAGTCAGACTCCCAGTAGGCCAGCACCTTGGTCCCATGCACCAGTGCGTCGATGCGCGCGCCGATCCGCGAGTTCTGCGCGCTGAAGCGGGTCTCGCTCAATTTCCCCAATCCGGTGGTCACGTTGTTGTAAGGGGTGCCACCGAAGTTGGTGCCGATTCCGCTACCGCCATCCGCCGAACGGAAGACGGCGGTCAAGTCCATAAAGCCGATCGGCGCGATGGTCGCCGTTCCGATCTTCAGTTGCAAGGGTGACGGGGCCTCGTCGCTGGTCGATTGCGGGAGGGCCGCTGCGGCCGCCAAGGCGGGATGCAGCACGGGAGCCACGTCGCCCGCTGGAACCATTGCCGTGGTACTGGCGACTTGGCCCAGACTGGGTGGCTTCGGCTGGCTGGCCTGATCCAACACCTTCTTCTGCTCGTCCAGCGTGCGGCGAAGCTGATCGATCTGCTCCTGTTGAGCCGCCAGTTGCGCTTTCAAACGCTCGATCTCCGGACTGGGGGCAGCGGTTTCCTGGGCGCGCGCGGGCGCCATCAGTGCGCCGCAAAGGAGCAGGACTCCACCGAGCGTCGCAAGTACTCTTCTTTTCATTGAAGCTCCTTGTGAAATTTGGAAGTTACAGCCGAACATCCTCCGCCGAGCGGGGACGTCTTGCAGGCAAGCGATGGCCTGCGCTTCGGCCTCATCCAGGGTAGCGACTCGCGATTATGGGTTGATGACGGAATTGTTAAGTTCCGGTTACGGTGGGCGTGGGACAGGCCCCGGCCTTGCAGCGGCCTCTCAGGCTGGCCGGCGCGAGCCGCCAGTTGCGCCGCCACGGTACTGGTGAGATGATTGCCCTTCGGGAAAACTCTATGAAGAACTGGATATTGCTCGCATCTCTGTTGATGACGCTCGGCGTGTGCGGCTCGGCGCAGGCGCAAACGCCGCCCAGGAAGAAACTGCTTTTCATCGGCGAGGTGAAGGGCTTCGAGCACGATTCGGTGTCGCACGCCATGGCGACTATCGAAAAGCTGGGCCAGCAGAGCGGCCTGTGGGACACCTACCTGCGCACGGATTCGGAACTGCTGACCAAGCGAAAGCTGGAGGGTAATGCCAAGAATCTGGATTACTTCGATGCGGTAATGTTCTACACCACCGGCGAGCTGGATTTGAACGACGAGCAGAAAGCCGCGCTTCTCTCCTTCGTCAAAGAGGATGGCAAAGGCTTCCTGGGCACGCACAGCGCCACCGACACCTTCTACAAATGGCTGGAATACGGCGACCTGATCGGCGGCTATTTCAACGAGCACCCGTGGATGCAGGTGCACTGCGAGATCAACGTGGAGGACCGCACCTTCCCGGCCACCAAACATTTCCCGGCGCACTTCCCGATCTTCGACGAGATCTATCAGTTCAAGGATCCGTATTCGCGCGAGAAAGTGCGGGTGTTGATGAGCGTCGATCCCGCCTCGGTCGACCTCAAGAACCCGCGGGTACACCGCACCGACCAGGACTTCGCCGTGACCTGGGTACACCAATACGGGAAGGGCCGGGTGTTCTATTCTTCGCTGGGCCACCGCGAGGAAGTCTGGGACCGACCGGACATCCAGCAGATGTGGACCGAAGCGGTGAAATGGGCGATGGGCATGACTCAGGGCGACGCCACGCCGCGGCCGAAGAAGTGAGAGAGAAGACAGAAGTCAGAAGTCAGAAGACAGAAGTCAGCCCGGCTTTTAGCCGGCTTGGTCGCCTGAAAGGCGGCTGCGGCCAAGATTGGCCGCCCCACAGCCAGCCTCCTGTGGAATCAGCAGGTTGGAGGGGAGTCACAGACCAGAAGTCAGAAGTCAGAATAGCGGCGCCGTAGTGCGGCGCCGGCGGGATTTCGTTTTCCGGAATAGGTCGTCCCAATCATCCGGAGGATCGCCCTCGCGCAATCGCTTGTTGAAGATCGAGTAGGGGTCCGTCCGCGAGCCGGCCTTGCGGAGCGTTGTTTCATCGTTGACCCAGGCGTAGACGATCGCCTTGTGGACGGTACTGAAGCGATAGAACAGCCGAAAGCGTCCCAGGAACTTAGCCCGGCGCCAGTGCCGGTGAGGTGGACCCAATGTATTCCCGAGTTGATACTCGACGGCATTCGGATTCCGGGGGATCTCGTCCAGAATCAACTCCAGGATCCGCTTGAGAAGCTTCGCCTTGGGATGGCCAGCGTAGCGCTCCGGCTGTTCCTTCTTCAGCTTTTGCATTGCATCGCTGAGATTCTCAAACGCATCCCCGAACGCTGCGTGCGCGTAGAGGCTCCATCCATTTCGTACGGCAAACGGTCCAGTGGACATGGACTCAGAGGGTCACGTTCTCGGGAATAGTCTCGTCGTGGGCAACTTTGACATTCTTCGTCAAGCGAACTGCCCGTCGAAGTGAGGTCTTCGACAAGCGGGAACGCCGGCCAGGATGCATCTTCAAGTCGTTTTCAATGAACGCCAGGAATGCCATCACTACGGGGTCCTCATCCCGGGCGGGCAAGGTCTCGTCATCGATGACCGAGATGAGAGCGTGACCGGGGGAAATGACCTGGGCACGGACTTTCGCCTTTTGGCGGAATTCGGGGTGCAGACGAAACAAGGCTTTATCCAGGCGGATCGCCTCCGATTTCCCGGTAGTCGTGATGGAGCCTGTAAATGTGGACATGGCTTCGACCTGATACGTATTATGATACGTGCTTCGATGGAAATGCAACTCCGTGCCGAAAAGCGAGCCTTACGGCTACTGTTGCGCGGGCGCCACGCTGCGCCGCCGGGCCTTCAGTACTTCCAGCCCGGCCGGCACGAGTGAGATGGCGACGATCCCCAGAATCACCTTCTCGAAGTTGTGCCGCACGAAGCTCACGCCGCCGAGCTTGTAGCCCAGCAGCGTCATCAGGACGACCCAGCCCGTCACGCCGAAGATATCGAAGGAGAGGAAGCGCACCAGATTCATGCGGCCCACGCCGGCGACGAAAGCCGCGAACGTCCGGATGATGGGAATGAAGTGCGCGTAGATCATGGTCCGCCCGCCGTGCTTTTCGTAGAACTCGTGCGTACGCCGCAAATACTCGCGGCGGAATATGCGCGAATCGGGCCGATTGAAGATGTGCGGGCCCGAAGTTCTGCCGAGCAGGTAGCCGGCTGTATCGCCCAGCATGGCGGCGCAGATGAGCAGGACAACGACCAGCGCGATATCGAGTTGTCCGGCGCCGCAGACCACGCCCACGGTGAACAGCAGCGAGTCGCCGGGCAGGAAGAAACCCACGAGCATGCCGGTTTCGGCGAACACCAGCCCGAACAGGACGGCATAGCCGAGCCACCCGGTCAACAGCGTGCCGAGGAGTTGAATCAGCCGCTCCGGGTCGGTGAGCGAGTGCAGGAAGTCCAGCAGGGAATGCAGCATGCCGTTAGTCGCGGTCAGCCGTGATAAGTGGCGAGCAACCGGTCGATGACGTCCTGGTGAACCTTGATTTTGCCTTCCTTGGTGAGCTCATCGCGCACGCCCTGCTCAAAGAGGTAATTGCGGACCCGGCCTTTCTCGCCCTTGATCTGGTCGCGAATCGCCGCGCGCTGGCTGGCCAGGGCGGATAGGTCGGCGGGGATTTTCTCCACCACCTTGGCCACGATTCTGGAATCGACACTGAACCCGTTGGGACCGATGATGGAGCCGACTGGCTTGGAAAAGGCGTCCGGAAGCATGCCGGCCGATCCCAGCCCCTCGATGGCGCCGGCGCGATCGACTGCGTCGGAAGTCTTCACTTCCAGCCCCATAGCCTTGGCGGCCGCCGCCAGATCGCCGCCATTCGCGCGCGCCTTCTCGACCAGTTGTGTGGCCTTCTGGTCGACCAGTTTGTTCAGTTTGTCTTTGATCAGCGCATCGCGGACCTTGCTTTGCACTTCTTCGAATCCCGCGGGGTGAGCCGGAATGTCGCCCGTGCAGACGGCCATGGCCATCTTGGTGGGCTTATCGGGCGGCACCGGGATTGGCTGCGTGACTTCACCCTTCTTCAAACTGGAGATGGCGTCTTCGAAGTCTTTGTTCACGCCCACCTCCGGCAGCGGGTCGCCGGGCCCGGCATTGTCCGCCTTCGCGTACTGCACGCCCAGATCGGCGGCCACCTTTTCGGGATGCAGCGGGTCCTTGGTAAGAGCGGCTTGCACTTTATCCGACAACTGTTGCATCAGGTCGTTCACCCCCTGTTTCCTGTACTCGGCGGCCAGTTGGGCTTTCACGTCGTTGAAGGGCTTCAGTTGCGCTTGCTCGTGCGCGAGCACCTGGAGGATGTGGTAACCGTAGGTTGTCTTGACCGGGTCGCTAATCTCGTTCACCTTGAGGGAGAAGGCGGCCTTCTCGAATTCCGCTACCATCTGGCCGCGCACAACGCCATCGTACTCGCCGCCTTTCGCGGCCGAACCGGGATCTTCGGAGTACTTCTTGACCATCTCGGCAAAATTCGCGCCTTTTGCGGCGCGCAGTTGTTTCACCAGGTCGTCGGCCTTGGCTTTGACCGCGGCTTCCTGCTTGGGGTCTTTATCGGTGGTCTTGAGCAGGATATGCCGTACGTTCACACGCTCCGGCATGCGGTAGCTGTCCTTGTTCTCGTTGTAGACGCGCAGCAGATCCGCGTCGGTAGGCTGAATGGTCTGCTCCAGCTTGGCCTGGTCCACGATCACGATGCCGAGATCGCGCTTCTCGGGGACCTGATAAGTGAGCTTGGTGGCCTCGTAGTATTTGCGCAGATCCTCGGGAGTGACCTGCACCTCCGAGCGCAGTTTGTCTCCGGTTATTTTCACGTATGCGATCTTGACTTTGTCGTTGCGGCGCTTGTATTCCTGTTCGATTTCCTGGGGAGTTACGACGGCCCCTTCCAGGGCCACATCGCGCATTTTGGTGATGAGCAACTGGCGGCCGATGTCCTCTTCGAACTGTGGGATGGTCATGTTCTGCTGGGCCAACACCTGGGCGTAGGCGTCCTTGCCGGCGAACTTGCCGTCCTGAAATAATTGGGGAATCGTCTGCCGGATGCCGGCGGCCAGATCTTCATTGGAAATCTTGAAGCCCAGCCGCGTGGCCTCGAAGGCCAACGCGTGCTCGGTGACCATGGCGTCGATGTATTGGGGGACGTAGTGCGGCATCAGCTCGGCGGGTATCTGGCGGCCCTTCAAATTCATCTGGACGACTTGCTGGACGTCGGGCACCGTGATGGCTTCCTTGCCGATTTCGGCGACCACTTGATCGGACCCGCCGCTGCCGCCCATGTTGTAGCTGGGCACCAGGTAGGTCAGCATAGACAATGCCACCACGAGAAGCAATCCGCCGAGCATAATGCGCACGATTTTGTCTCGGCTGCGGAACAGATCGAACATGTTGCGTAATCTCCTGAGATAAAGGGAAATCCCAGTATAGCAGGACGACCGCTCCCTTACGGTCGCGGCTCGGTAGCGGCCGCGGGTCGGTAACGGGGCGGGGAACGGTCGCGTGGGGTACGGAGCCGCGACCGTTAGGGAGCGGTTTCCGGATTACTCCTGCCGCAGTGCCTGCATAGGATCTACCCGCGCCGCACGCCGCGAAGGCACCCAGGCAGCCAGCATGGCGGTGGCCCACAATGCGGCGACGGCAGCGGCCAATATCCACGGATCCCGCGCGGAGACGTGGAACAGCATGGCTTCGAGCCAGCGCGCCGCGAACCACGATCCGATGACGCCGAGCGCGGTCCCGGCGAAGGTCCAGCGCGCGGCGTGCCCGAGCACCAACCGCGCCACCGCGCCGGGTGTCGCACCTAATGCCATGCGCACGCCGATTTCCCCGGTGCGCTGCGCCACCAGGAACGAGACGACGCCATAGAGACCAATAGCCGACAACAACAGTCCCATGCCGGCGAACAGGCCCAGCAGCCAGGCGTTGAAGCGCGGCCGCTGGGCGAGCTTGCCGACGCGCTGGTCGAGGGTCTCGATGTTCACGGGCAAAGTGGGATCGAGCGCCGCCACGTCAGCTCGCACCCAGCGGGCCAGAGCCGTGGGATCGATCGGGCCGCTGAGAATAGCCGTCGCAGTGCGGCCGAGAGATTCCTGCGAATGCTTGCGGACCATGTAGAATTCGGGATCGTCGCGCTCCATCAGGGCGCTGTTCTTGACGTTACCGGCCACGCCAATGACCGTCTTCCAAGGTCCGGAGCGGCCCGGCTTGATCTGCTTCCCGAGCGGATCTTCGCCGGGGAACAGGCGGCGGGCCAGTGAGTCGCTCAGGATGACGGCGTTCTGTTGCGGGTCGCGATCATCCTCTCGAAATCCACGGCCGCGCAGGATGGGAACGCCCAGCGCCGCGAAGTAGCCGGGCGTGACGGCGCGCAAAGTCACCATCCCTCCAGTGCCTTCCGCCGCACGCGGACGTCCAGCGACATCGATGACGGAATAGATCGTGGAACGCGCGGTCCCGCTCAGTGGCGGCGAGTCGCTGAGGGCCAGTTGGGTCACGCCCGGTATGCTGCCCAAGCGCCGCTCCAGTTCTTCGAAGAATGCGAGTTGGCTGGCCGGTTCGGCATACGATTGCTGGCCCAGCGTCACGGTAGCGGCGAGCACGCTCGCGGTGCGCATGCCCAGCGGCTGATTCTGCAGGTTCCACAGGCTGCGCAGCAACAGGCTTGCGCCGGTCGCAAGAACTAGCGAGGCGCAGATCTGTGCGGCCACCAGGCTGTGCCGGAACAAATACTGCCGTCCGCCCAGGGAGCGCCATCCGGCCAGCGTTTCGGCGCGCGGATGTTGGAGGGCGGGGGCTAGTCCGAATGCGATGCCGGAAGCCAGCGATACCGTCAAGGTGAAGAGCAGCACGCGCAGGTCGACGGTGGCCTGCTGCAAGCGCGGGATGCCCTCCGGCGCGATGGCGACGAAGATGCGCAGCAACGCGGCCGCGAGCAGGCATCCGGCCGCTCCGCCGGTGGCCGCCAGGAGCAGGCTTTCGGTCAGCGTCTGGCGCACCAGACGTCCGCGGCTTGCGCCCAGCGCCAGGCGCACGGCAAGCTCCCGTTGGCGGCCGGCCGCGCGCGCCAGCAGCAGGTTCGCAACGTTCGCGCAGGCGATCAATAGCACGGCCAGCACCGCGCCGAGCAGGATCCAGGAGGCCAGGCGCGCGTCGTGGATCTGGCGGTCGCGCAGGGAGCGCACGCGCAGCTTCACCTCTTTGCGGAAGGGTCCAGGCACGAATCGCAGCGACTCTTCAAAGAGCGGCTGCAGTGCGGCGGCGGCCTGCGCGGGTGCCACTCCGGGCTTCAGGCGCGCAATCGACCACAGCACCCGGCCGGTGTTCGGCCTGCGCTGGAGTGCTTCATCCATGGCCTGCGGGACCACCACGTCGGCATGCTCCAGCGTGGGCAACTCGAATTGGGGCGGCAGGATGCCCAGGATGGTAGCGGATCGCCCATCGAGCGGGATGGTCTTGCCCACGATGCGGCGATCTCCGGCGAAACGGCTCTGCCACAGACCGTACGAGAGCAGCGCGACAGGCGGTGCATTGGGCCGGTCTTCGTCGCGCGTGAAGTTACGGCCCATGATCGGCTGGATACCCAGCGTGTGCAGGAAGCTGGCCTCCACCAGCGCGCATTCCAGGCGCACCGGGTTGGCGCCGGTCAGGTCGCAATCGTTGACGCCGGCCCAGGAGGTGAGTGACTCGAAGGGTTGCTGCCGCGCGCGCCACTCCACGTAATCGGTGCCCAGCATGAACTCCTGCGGGATGATGGGCGCGACGAAGCCCACCGACACCAGGCGGTCGGCCTGCTGGTAGGGAAGGCTTCGAAACAGGATGCGGTCCACCACGCTGAAGACGGCCGTGCCCGCGCCGGTGCCCAATGCGATGGCGAAGACCGCGGCCACGGTGAATGTGGGGGATCGCACGAAGCCGCGCGCGGCGTAGCGTAGATCCTGCGCGAGAATATCCATGTTTGCGCGCAGCCGGTGGCGGATGGTCATTGTGGTTTAGAAACCGCGGTGGGGCGGAAGTTCCCAAAAGCTACGGTGATCGCCGGTCACAGTCCAGTCGCCGGGCCCATAGCACGCTACGCTCACGCTCGGAATGGGGAACCAATGATGTTCGACGGCATACACGGTCTTCACAAAGCAAAATCGCTGGCCATGCTCCTTGAGCGTGTTGGGGATGTCAAGTGTCTGCGTCCACGTTTCGCCTTTGCTCGAAACGTGTACCCGTGTGGGGACGACAAGGAGCTCTTCGAAGCGGCCCAGGGCAAGATTGAGAATATGTGCATTGGAGCAGAGTCGGTCTCCGTCCGCCAGGTCGGATTCGACGACTAACTCCTGGTAGCCGGAGCTGGTGAGATTAATCCACCGAATACTCTCCAACTGATGGAGATAACCGCCGTTCAATAAGAAGCGCTCTCTCACTTCCCGTTTCCCGTTGGATGGCGCCAGGCGAACCAGGAATGCTATTGAGCGACAGGACCCGGCGGGTTTGGCCTCCGAGAACCGGTATTGCACTATCGCAAGAATCTCCCCGCGGTTACTGGCGGGCCATGGAAAGACGCGGAATCGAACTTCCCGTGTTTCGCTGGCGTGACGACTCAGCATATCCTGCGCCGCGCAGCGCTCCAGATCGTCCGATGGCGGGCCGCCAACGTTGTACACATTTTCAGATGCGAGCGCGTCGGGGAAGACCAGGGGCGCCCTGGTTTGTGTCGTCCAAGTGTAGTCAATCGACCTTTCGGGCGCCAATGATACGGCCATCTCGGGAAACAATGCACGCAGGATACGTATTCGGAGACCTTCGTCCACAAGCGGTTCGGCGCCGCAGAGGATCCCTGCGGTAGCTATCAGAGCGACGCTAAGATAACCGCCCATGACCAAACGTACCAAAATCCGGTGGGGCGAAAGTCCCCGGATACGCTACCATCGGGCGTGGTGCTGGCGCGACGGCAGATCCGCATTCGTGGAGTGGTGCAGGGCGTAGGCTTCCGGCCTTTTGTGCATAATCTGGCGCGGCGGCTGGGCCTCGCAGGCTACGTCCTGAACTCGTCGGCCGGAGTGGTGGCGGAAGTGGAGGGTGCGCCGGCCGCGCTCGACAGCTTCGTCGAGAGCCTGCGTACCGAGGCGCCGCCGCTGGCGCGCATCGAAGAGATGTTCGTCGCGGAGATCGATCCGCTGGGCGAACGGGATTTCGCGATTCGCGAAAGCCAGGCGCGGGAGGGCGAGTTCGTGCTGGTATCGCCCGACGTGGCCACCTGTCCCGACTGCTACCGCGATTTCACCGATCTGGCCAACCGGCGGTACGGCTACGCCTTCACCAACTGCACCAATTGCGGCCCGCGCTATACGATTATCCGCGACATTCCGTACGACCGGCCCAACACCACCATGGCGGCCTTTCGCATGTGCGCGGCTTGCCAGGCGGAGTACGACGATCCGGGCAACCGGCGTTTTCATGCGCAGCCCAACGCCTGCGCGGAATGCGGGCCGCAATTGTCCGCGCCGATTTCCGAGGCGCGGCGGCGGCTGAGGGAGGGCGAGATTGTGGCCATCCGGGGACTGGGCGGGTTCCACCTGGCCTGCGATGCGCGCAACGATGGGGCGGTGCGGCTGCTGCGCGAGCGCAAACGCCGCAGCGACAAGCCGTTCGCTTTGATGGCGCGCGATGTAGCGGCGGTGGAAGCGTTCTGCGCGGTGTCGGACGACGATCGGCAGGCGCGCGCCAGCGCGCGGCGGCCCATCGTGATTCTGCCCCGGCTGGCGGATTCCGGCATTTCCGCGGCGGTCGCGCCGGGCAACAACACCATCGGCGTGATGCTGCCTTACACGCCGCTGCATCATCTGCTGTTCTCGGGCGCGCCGTACGATGCGCTGGTGATGACCAGCGGGAACCTCAGCGAGGAACCCATCGTGACGTCGAACGAAGAGGCGCTCGACCGGCTGCGTCCGCTGGCCGACTGGTTTCTGCTGCACAATCGCGATATTTACATGCGCGCGGACGATTCGGTGGTGCGCACATTCGAAGGCGTGGAACGCGTGCTGCGCCGGTCGCGCGGGTTCGTGCCGCGGGCCATCGACCTGGGCATGGAAGTGGCCGAGATCCTGGCTTGCGGCGGCGAGTTGAAGAACACGTTCTGTCTAAGCAAGGGGCGCTACGCGGTGCTCAGCCAGCACATCGGCGACATGGAGAATTACGAAACGCTGGTCTTCTTTGAAGAGACGCTGGCCAACCTGAAGAAGCTCTTCCGCGTGGAGCCGCGGGCCGTGGCGCACGATCTGCATCCGGGGTACCTGAGCACGCAATACGCGCTGCGCGTGCCGGACCTGGAGAAGATCGGCGTGCAGCACCATCACGCGCACATCGCCAGTTGCATGGCCGAGAATGGATTGCGCGGGAAAGTAATCGGCGTGGCGCTGGATGGCACCGGCTACGGGACCGACGGCCAGATCTGGGGCGGGGAGTTCCTGGTGGCGGACTACGGCGGATTCGAACGGCGCGCGCACCTGCGCTACGTGCCGCTGGCGGGTGGCGATGCGGCGGTGCGCCAACCCTGGCGGCCGGCGCTCGCGTATCTCGCCGACACGTACGGAGCGGCTGCCGAATTTCCGGAGTTGGCGATCTGGCGCGACGTTCCCGAGAGCCAGCGCAAGCTGGTGCGCGGCATGATCGCACAACGCGTGAACACCATCGATACGTCGTCTTGCGGACGGCTGTTCGACGCGGTGGCCGCAATCATCGGAGTGCGCCAGCAGATCAACTTCGAGGGCCAGGCGGCCATCGAACTGGAGACGATCGCGGCGGATGGCGTGGCAGACGGCTACCCGTTTGCGCTCGAAGGGGATTCCGTGGACTTCCGGCCGGCGATCGAACGCATCGTCGCGGAGGTGCGCGCAGGTACGCCGGCGCCGATGATCGCGGCGCGGTTTCACAATACGATGGCGGAGGCGATCATGGAAGTCTGCCGGCGTTTGCGCGCGCAAGAGAAGCTAAACCGGGTGTGCCTGGGCGGCGGGACCTTTCAAAACATGAAGCTGCTGGCCCGTGCGCTGGCGGGTTTGCGGCGGCTCGATTTCGAGGTCTTCATCCACGCGCAGGTGCCGCCGAACGATGGCGGCATCGCGCTGGGACAGGCGGTGATTGCGACCGAAATACTGCGGCGCGGGTAATCAGGGCATCTTTATCGTGTCGTCGAAGGGCAAGTCGACTTCGACGGTCTTGCCTGCGTCGATGCTTATGGGCGCGGGTTTGGGGGGCTCTTTGGTGTACAGGCCAGCGGAGGAGCCGGACGGAGGCGGGCCGGATGCGCCATCATATTCCCCTTTGGGGTCGTAAATGGCGGCAGTATAAACCGGCGAACTGCCGATGTCGGAAAACGTAACTGTTCCATCCTTGGCCGCGGTCATCTGCATCCCGGTGGGCATCGCGTTGCCCTGCATAAAGTCCGGCGAATCGAACAGGAACACCTGGATTTTGTGTTTGTCGTCGACCGTTCCGGACCCGGTGTACTTCACATTCACCTTCAGGGTGCGGGTGGCGGCCTTGTCCTGGGCTTTTCCGAATTGGAAGCCGGACGCCAGGATCAACAGGCCTGCGGCGAGGTAAAAACTCTTCTTCATTGCGCTGGTCTCCTTCTTGAGGTATAACGCCGATGACGGCGATCTTGTTCCCAGGATCTCACAGATTGGGTGGGGCGGTTTTTGAGGGCGGAATTCTAACGGCTGCGGCTGGAATGTTGCCGGGCCTCGCGCTTGAGGCGCCGTTGCCGGTTGTTTTCTACCCAGGCGCGATAGAGGTCGACGGAGGCCTGCACTGCGGGAGACACCGACGAGTAGTCCCGGACACCGACAAGGACTTCTCCGACTAGGCGGGCATCTTCTTCTTCCAGGCTGGCGAGACGCTTTTTCTTCATTTCCTCCGGCGAGCCAGGAAACTGTGCCAATGCAGCAATCACGTTTGCGTCGTGGTGCGTAAACCGGAGCATGTTTACGGTCGCCATATTCCCAAGTTTACCGCTTTTGGGTTTTGGCCGCAGCGCTGATCGGATGCACTCCCGAAAGAATCGGGAAGGCGGCATTGCCGCCATCTCCTCGCCCGTCGGCCGTGAACTCCTCGTCGTAGCGGGTCGATAGCGAGACGGCGATGGCGTCAGCGCCAGGTGGGAGTTCAATTTCTGTCGCGCCGTTGAAGCGATCCTTCCACAGCGCTACGACACGCGAACGGCTTGGGGCGGCTGAGTTGGGCCATGCCGAGACTGGTGAGCGAGAGCACTGAGCAACCGGGATCATCCGCTAAAACAGTCGCGTAACGCGCGGCCCAGCGTTCTTTGGTTTGGGGGCCATCCATCAGCAGAGCGATCACGAGATTTGGTCCGACGGCGCGGACAATGTTCGCCACCGGGTCGGGCCGTGCCAAGTCTTCACAGACTAGCGCGCACAGCACCAGATCCTCACTTATCGACATGAAATTCAGATGCCGGTCGGTGCAGTCAGTAAACTCCCACCATTCGCGGTATGGTGACAGGACACCTCCCAAGCCGTATTGGATTACTTGGCTCTCGTCCAGCTTCCAGGGGTGGTGCTTCCTCTGGGCGACGTCTTCGAGTGATCGAAACGAAAGCCTCACTTCGTTCGTCCCACGCTTGCCATCGGTCCCGCTGCGGCCTACGCCGGCGACTATGAAACACTCCGGAGGGAGGCGATCCCGCAGGGCGCGAAATTGTTCGTCCGTGATTGAAAGCTCCGGCAAAACAACCCCGTCGATTCTGCCCAGCTTGCGCTTGGCCTCGGCATGCAAGGCTTCGACGAGGGCGGACAGGTCCTCGGGACGGCTTTCGGAGTCATGGGTAAACGTGAAGAAGCCAAAACCCTCGGGCAATCTGGCTGCTGCATCGGCTGTCTCGCGGAATTGATTGACGAGTACCTCGAACGGCCAGGGGATCAACAGCAGGTTCATCGAGTCGCTTTGAAGAAACGGACTGGACTGCCACTGCGGCGTAACCTCGCTGGCATCGCACAGGGCCAAATAATGCGACAACGACCGTTCAGTCAAGCCATTCTGAGGAGTGTGCATTCGCGGAAGGACGCGTAACCGGGATGGGTCAATATCGTGACACAGAGTGCCCTCCTCCGCCAAGAGGTCAGACCCAAGATCCTGTATGGGATCGTCTTTGCCCGCCGCTTGATCTTTCGGGGCACCGACCCCTTCGCAAGCTTCATCGGCGACCGCGACAAGCGTCATGAGGGCTTCGCAGAGGGCGCGTTGATCCCGTGTCTCTTTGAGCAGCATCGCAAACGATTGGCATACGACCTGCCACTCGCCTTCCAGATCGCCAGGGTAAGCCTTTGGCTGAGATCTCTGCCATTTCTCGCCCAGTTCGCGCGTTTGGGCGGACCATGCTTCGAGCGCACCGCCCTTGGAGTCAAGCGGCCAATCGCGAAGAAGCGCCGCGTAGGCCCCGGTCCGCTTTAGCAATGCCAGGCACAGGGCGAAGCAATCGGGCGGCCACCACGGAAAGGTCGTATCGTTCTGCAGCCGCGGGAGAATCCCGATGAGAAACTCGCCAATTGTGGCCTCGCCCGCCATGACAGCCCGTCACTGCCCCATGCCACACTCCGCATGCACTGCGCGCACCGCCTTCTCCAGCCCGTCGCGGCTGACCACGATGGCGATGGTCAGTTCGCTGGAGCCCTGCGCGATGGCGATGATGTTCACTTTCTCGCGCGAGATAGCCGTGAAGATGCGCCCGGCCGTGCCGGGCTTGCCTTGCATGCCTTCGCCGACGACGGCCAGCAGACCGACCTGCTCATCCACCTGGATGGGGTACACGTAGTCGTGGGCCAGTTCTAGCGCGAGGGCGGATTCCAGGGCCTGCCGGCTTTTCGCCAATTCCTCCGTGCGCACCAGGAAGCAGAAATTCTGGCGGTAGCTGGAGCTGGAAAACACCAGTACCTCGACGTTGGCGCGATCGAGTGCGTCGAGCGCGCGCGCCATCACGTGCGCGCCGCTCAACTCGGGGCTGGCGGGCTGTAGCGAGATGAGCGCCACCCGTGCGAGCGAAGTCACCGCGCGCGCGCCCGTGGCCGCGCCGATGGACGGCAGAATGCGCGTGCCGGGCTTTTCGGGCGCGAAGCTGTTCTTGCTCCAGACCGGAATCTGCTTCTCGATCAGCGGCGCCAGCGTGCGCGGATGCAACACCTTGGCGCCGTTGTAGGCGAGCTCCGCGGCTTCGGCGTAGGTGACTTCGTGCAACACCACCGCGGAAGGCACCAGGCGCGGATCGGCGCTCATGATGCCATCCACATCGGTCCAGATCCATAACTCGGCGGCGTCCAGCGCGGCCGAGAGAATCGACGCGGAGAAATCGGAGCCGCCGCGGCCCAGCGTGGTGGGACGCCCATCGGCGGTGGCGCCGTTGAAGCCGGTGACCACCGGCAGGATGCCGTGTTCGAGCAGCGGCAGCAGGCGCGCGCGCGACTTGGCGCGCGTAGGTTCCATGAGCGGCGAGGCATTCCCGAAGACCGCGTCGGTGACCACGATCTCCGCCGCGTTGACGGCTTCGGCGGGCGTGCCTTGCGCATTCAGGTATTGGGCGATGAGCAGCGCCGAGAGCCGCTCGCCAATGGCCACGGCCTCATCCACCGAGCGCGGCGGCATTTCGTTGAGCATCAGCATGCCGCCGGCGATGCGTTGGAACTCGGCGATCAGATAGGCGATGCCTTCCGCAGCCCCTTCCTGCCGTTCGGGCGGCAGCAACTCGCGGCAGGTCGCGAGGTGACGCTCGCGCAGCTTGG
This sequence comes from Bryobacterales bacterium, assembly GCA_003166475.1. Lineage (GTDB taxonomy): Bacteria > Acidobacteriota > Terriglobia > Bryobacterales > Bryobacteraceae > Bog-159. The sequence continues at coordinate 30,325 of PMVV01000140.1, forward strand.
CGACATTGGCCTCAAGGCCAGCCTGGTCTCCGGCTTCGGCGCGGCGCAGGGTGTCGAGCAGCAAGTCCGTGATTTTGGACATTGCCGAAACCACAATGGCCACCGGCCGGCGCGCCTTCTGTTCCGCGGCGATGCCCGCAGCGACACGCATGCGCTCGGCCGAGCCTACGCTGGTGCCGCCGAATTTCATTACGAGCAGATCGTTCAACTGAAATCCTTTCCGTTAGTTAATCGTGCCCGCACCACCCTTAAAATCTCTTCTTCGACGCCATCGAGCGAAAGCCCCGTGGAATCGATGTAGACGGCGTCGGGAGCCTGGGTGAGCGGCGCTTCGGCGCGGGTACGGTCGCGCCGGTCGCGTTCCTGCATCTGGGCGGCGACGGCCTCCGGGGGCGCGGATTCGCCCTGGTCGCGGAAGTCGCGCAGGCGGCGGCTGACGCGCTCCTGGGGATCGGCGTCCAGGAAGATTTTGACGTCCGCGTCGGGGAACACCACGGTGCCGATGTCGCGGCCTTCCATAATGACACTGGTGCGCTCGCCCAGAGCGCGCTGCTTCTCCACCAGGGCGCGGCGCACGCCCGGAATGACGGCTACCACGGAGGCCTGCTGGCCCACTTCGGGGGTGCGGATGGCGGCGGTCACGTCCTCGCCATTAAGCAGGATTTGCAGGCCCGCCGGCTGCAATTCGATATCGGCGGCGCGCGCCAACTGTTCCATGCGGTGCATGTCCGCGGGGTCCGCGTTTTGCCGCATGGCCCACAGCGCCACGGCCCGGTACATCGCGCCGGAGTCGATGTAGGTGAACCCCAGGCGCTCCGCCAAGCGGCGCGCGATGGTGCTCTTGCCGGCGCCGGCGGGCCCGTCGATTGCGATGACCACTCGCCGGGATTGCTTTGCCACTATTTCTTGTCCGTAAGGATCTGCATGACGTGGCGCTTGTCGCTACTGTCGCTGATTTGCAGCGTGAGCTGTCGCTGGTCCTTGGTGGAGGTGAGCATGGTCAACTGCGCTGTTGTCATTGTGGATTCGGTCTTCCAGCCGTTGCTATCCAGTCCTTTCTTGTAGAAATCGACGATTTTGTCGATAGCGTCGGCCGATTCCAGCACCAGGTTGCGCGCGTTCTCCTGGGAGATGGACTGCGACATCACGATCTTGGCTGGGCTGTAGATGGGCACGTCCTTCGGGTAATCGTCCGGAACCTTGTTCCGATTGAAGTTGAGGGTGGCGGTCTGGCCGTCTTTGCCGGTTACCGTTACCGTGCCGGCATCCTTTCCTTTCTCCTGGTAGCTGACCTTCCCGTCGGCGGTGGTGACCGTGTGGGATCGGCTACAGGCGGCGCCTGCGCACAGCAAGCTGGCGGCCAGCAGGGCGCCGAGCGGGCGCAGCGGTTTTTTCGCGATTGAAGAGTACATGGAAGGTAGAATAGCAGGAGCATGAGTCCGGATGAATTCGACAAGTTGGTGCAAGGGGCCTACGGGCGGATCCCCAGCCGGTTTCGGGGCCGGCTGAAGAACGTGGCGATGCTGGTGGAGGCGGAACCATCGGCGGCGCAACTGGCGGAAGCCGGGGTGGGACCGGGGGGCACTTTGCTGGGCCTGTATCAAGGGCGGCCATTGACCCAGCGCAGCGTTTTCGAGAGCTTCGCAATGCCGGACCGGATCACCATATTCCAGGGTCCGCACGAACGGCTGGCGCACGGGGAAGCGCACCTGAAGCGGATGGTGGAAGACACGGTCTGGCACGAGGTGGCGCACTATTTCGGCATGGACGAGCGGCAGGTACGCGCGGCGGAGAGGAGGCGGGCCGGCGCCGCCCGCCGTGCCAGGTAATTAGTGTTTGCGTCTCAGTTGGGGGGCTGTTGGGGCTGCGGTGTCGGTTGTTGCGGCGTGGATTGACCAAAGGTGGAGGACTGGCCGAAGCTGGAGGATTGACCGAACGCGCCGGTGGCGCCGGCGTTGCCGCTTTGACCGAAGCCCGTAGTGCCGGGTTGCTGGCCTGGTTGCTGGCCGGGCATGCTACCCATCTGTCCGGCTGGCGTGCCGGGTGTACCGCCCCCGCGCTGCACACCGGCGAGACCGTGGTCCTTGGCTTGATCGTAGACGAACTCCCACTCGTTGTACTTCTTGCGCTCATTGTAGATCTTGATTGCGGGTCCGGTGTATTGGCTGGCGACGCCGGCGATGCCGCCTCCGACCTGCGTGCCTCCCATGCCAGTCGATCCTGGCCCCATACTGGAAGGGCCGCCAACGCCGGGAAGATCGCCCATACCGGGTCCACTTTGGCCTGTAGGAGCGTTCCCGCCACCGAAGCCGGACATTTGTTGCTGCTGTCCGAATCCACCCTGCTGCTGAAAACCCGATTGCTGCGGGCCTAACATGCCGCGGCCGGGGGGGAACCCAGCCTGCTGGCCTGGGAATCCGCCCTGCTGGCCCGGGAATCCGCCCTGCTGGCCGGGGAACCCGCCCTGCTGGCCTGCGAAACCGGTTGGCGTGCCAGTGCCCATGCCGGATGACTGGCCCAAGGAGGGCGCCGTATACACACTGCCGCTGGACGACTGGCCGGCGGTCTGACCGCTGGGAAAGCCTCCTGTGACGCCCGGACCGGATACCTGGTACGGCATTGTGCCGGGAGTCCCATAAGGTTGATTGGCCATCGCCGGGTTGTAGCCGGGCTGACCCGGATACGCACCGGGCTGGTACATGCCGGGCTGCTGAATACGCCCGGGAGCCATGCCGGGCGTCTGTTGGTTGGCCATCCCCGCCCCAGGCGTGCCCGGCGCCGGGGTCTCGTCGGTGTTCTCGTTATCGGTGTTGCCGCTATCGCTGGCGGGGCTGTCCTCACTGGCGTCCGGCTGCGCCGCGGCAGGTGCTTCCTGCGCCACCACCGGGCGGTCGTCGCTGGCGCGCCGCCGCAAAGCCGGATTGATCTGCTGCTGGCTGGGGTCGTTGGCGGCGCCCATCACCGGGCCTTCGCCGATGAAGGTATTGGTGTTGGCCTGCTGTTGGTCCTGCCCAGGCTGGCCCGGCTGGCCCGGCTTGGTTTTCGGGATGATGGAGTCGGTGAGCACGCCGCCGTTGACGTGAATGAGGCGCCATTTATCTTTACCCGTCATGGGATCGATGTAGCGCTTGCGGAGAAACCGGAGATTGTTGAGGCTTTCCAGTTCTTCGATGGTGGCGGGATAACGGCCGACCTTGCGCACAAAGAGCTGAATGGCGCGCTTGTATTGTTCGCCGCGCTCGATCAGCAACTCCTCCCTGTTGCGCTGGGCTTCGAAGGCCACGCGCGGCAGTTCGTTGTACAGCGCGATGGCAATGATGGCGGCCATCAGGAAGACCAGCAGCATGGCGTAGCCGGACTCGCGGGCTGAAGCCCGCTCCCTCACGGTCGCGGCTCGGTAACGGCGTGTCATCCGGCGGCCTCTTCCTGCAGGGGCAAGGTCTGCTCGTGCTTGAATTGCGTGTCCTCCATTACCACCGAGTTTACGCCGATGCGCACCACGCGGTAACGCTTCTTGACGGTTTCCCCTTCGGCAGCCACCAGAATATCGTCGCCATCGAGGAAGAAGGCGTGTTTGCGATTGTCGGCGCGGGCGCTGGAGTAGCCGTAGTATTTCAAGGTGATGGGCGGGGGCGGTGGCGCGGTCGGCGGCGGCGGAGGAACAGGCGGAGGTTCCGGTCCGATCACCTTGGCGGTCTGTGTACCGGCCTTCACGGCCACGGTCGGCTCCGGTGGCAGCGGAGCCGCGCCGGCGGAGAATAGGTTGCGCCGGCCGCCCTCAATGTTTACGGCTTGCACTTTGGCCAACAGGTCGATGCGCAAAGTGGGATCGATCGACATAGGATCGACGCGATCCTCCGGACGTTTCGGCTTCAGCGACGGCCGGAACTCCTCGCTCGATCGCGACGATGTGGCCTGCCGGCGGGAGCCAGGCTGTGTCTCGGGAGAGGACTGGCCGGCCTGCGGGGCAGGGCTGGACTGCGCGGTTGGCCGGCTGGGCCGGGTGGGCCCCGGGCTGGAAGGCCCCGAGAGCACGTTGTCATAGAAGAAGTAGCCGCCGATCAGGATCAAGGCGCCGAGGAAGTAGAGTTTCTTGCGATCCGCGCCCAGTTTCATATGGGGTTCCCCGGTTGTTCGCACACGAACGTATCGAGCTTAATGGTGACGCTCAGCAGATCACCGGCGCTGGATTGCTGGGGCGCAGCCATCAGGCTTTCGATGATCAGGAAGCGCGGCGACTTATCCAGCAGGTTGACGAACTTCAGCAGGCTCGAATAACTGCCCTCATAGGCGGCGCTGATGTCCATCTGGTAGAGCGTGTCGCTGCCCTCGACCTGATCCAACTCGTATGAGGCGGGGCGGGGTTGAATGCCGGCCTCGGTAGCCACGTGCTCCAGTTCCGCGAAGATGGTGGAAAAAGTGGTGCGGCGGTCGGTGGTGTACTGGGTCAGGAAACCGTCGCCGGCCTGGCGCGCGCGTTCGGCCTTGGCGACCAGGGATTTGGTCTTATCCAGGCGCGCGGTGATGGAGGTGAGCTGCTGCTGCAAGTCGATCTGTTCGCGCGCGAGGTCCTCCGCCGAGCCGCCCCACGGCTTGAAGACCAGCAGGGCCGCGACGATATTGGCGACGACCAGCACACCCAGCGCGGCGCGCACCAGGACGCGCGGGTCTTTCAGATTCAGGCTTGGACTCACCGCCAGCAGGCGCGGCGAAACACTAAAGCTTTTGGACATAATTCACGCTCACGCGGCAGCGGTAGAGTTTGTCGGTCTGAGTCGGCGGTAGCAAGCTGTGCGAGTACACCGCACCGAAACTCGGCGAACCCTCCAGATTTTTCAATAGCTCGATCACCGCAACCGGCGTTTCCGAGCCTACGGTCATGTCGAGCGAAACTTGATTCTGCCCGGTTATCGAAGGGCGGATCGCCATGATCCGCACGTTGTACGGAACCACTTTCTCGAGGTCGGCGAAGATGCGCGTCCAGCTTATGCCTTTGCGATAGAGCAGGGCATTCAGGAACAGGCTGCGCTCCAGAACCTCGGCGTTTTCGGGTTTGCGCAGGATGGCGTCCTGACGCGACTGCTGGGCGGAGATCGAGCGAATTTGGGATTCCAGGCGCGCGATTTGCGTGCGGGTTTCCGCGACTTGTCCGCTTTCCAGGTTGTTCAGGGAGAGGAGGAAGACCAGCAGCACGATCAGGAGGACGCCCAAGGCTGTCGAGGCGACCAGGACCGCGCGGTCGCGCCGGAAGGGCTGGCTGGCGAGATTGATGGGGATTCGCATGACGAGTTAGTTGTCGCGGCCGACGGACCTCAAGTAGCCTAGCAGGCCGGCGTTGTTTTCGCCGGGCGGCGCCAGGGGTGAACGGACAAGCTGCACCTCCACACTCAGCTCGCTCTGAAATTGTTGCCGCGCCTCTTCCATGCGCTCGGCGAAACCGCACAGCAGCAGGCGCTCGGCCTTGGCTCCTATGTTGTCTTCGATGTAAACGAATGTCGGGTATAAGTCGGCGGCGATTTCGGCGACGTCGTTGGTATGCACTTCCAGGCAGCGCACCAGCTTCAAACGGCCGTTTTTGAGCACCATCACGGTCAGCACGCGTCCGGTGATCTTGGCTACCACGGTGATGCCGCCGTCCTCGACCAGGTTCAGCGCGGCGAGGGAAGATGTAGTTACCAGGCCGGGGTTCATGCCGGCCGCGCGGAACGGCGCTTCGTAGCGGGAGACCACCTCCAGCGGCGCCACCACCACTACCACGTCGAACTTCTTGCCTTCCGCCGGCTGCACAAAGTAGCTGATGGCGGCCGTTTCGACGTCGAACGGGACACTCTTGCGGATGCGGAAGCGAATGAGCGAAAGCTGTTCTTTGGCGTCGGAGGGGAAATTGTCGAAATCCAGGACCGCGATCCGCGAGCTGTAGTCCGGCAGGATGAGGGCTACGTCGCGGCGCTTGCGAGTTCCATTGGGGGGGGCAAGTTCGCGCACCGCGAGTGACAACTCGTCGGGCAGGACGACGTTGTCCTTCAGCGGCGTGATGGCCAGCACACCGGGCTTCAACGGACGAAAGTCGAGTTCGGTTTTGGCGGTCAGACGCGCCACGGAGATCCCGGCTTCGGAGAGCTCGAAGGCCATGGAGGGGGGGGGCTCCCGCAGGATGGCGGAGATGGGGGCGGGGAGTTTCATGTTAGTGGCGCGAAGCGCGGGACCGGGGGCCAATNNTCGCGCAGGAAGGTCATGCCTTCGTCACGCGCCATGCGCTTGATTTCGGAGGTGGGGCGCTTGTCCAGAATCTTTTCGCGGATTTTCTCGGTGAGGTCCAGCAACTCGTGGATGGCGGTGCG
>PMVV01000054.1 GCA_003166475.1 Bryobacterales bacterium
TCGCGCACGACGACGTCCAGAAGCTCTTCACGCTCCGAACTTCGGATCACCACGTCCGGAGCCTTTCCCAAGCCAATTCCGACCAGCAGGCCCACAGGCACCAGAAAGCATCCGCGCATAAAGCCCACGTACATTCTAACCGGAGGATCAGCGCAGCGGGTCAGCCGTATTGCCCGAATCCGCCAGCGTGCGCCAGACCATGTGGAAGCCGGGCGGGATGCGAAACGCCGCGGCGTCGATAAAGAAGACGCCCACGCCCCGGATGCCGCTCTCGATCATGGCCTTCGTCGCATGTCCGTCGTAGTATGTGACCGGCCGGTGCGAGCCGGCGGATTTCCGGTCCAGGTCGGCAAGCTCCGCATAAAACGTGGCCCGCACGCCTTCCCACTCGATTTCGGAAAACTCGATCCCTACCGCGAAAGGCGCAGACGAGGAACCGCGCGCCAGTCTGCGGATGTGCCCAGTGACCGCGGCGCCTTGCGGTACCACCAAGGCTCCTTTGTAACGGACTTCCTGGACCACCCGCCCGTGCAGCGTATCGCCCACCACAGCCGTCTTCGAATCGATCGCGGTATCCAACTCTACAGGGACCAGCAGGCCGGCCGGCAGATCCACCTCGCGCACCTGCGGTTTGGGCGCCTCCGGCAGAGCGGCGGGAGGCGCGTCGAAACTGATTGTCGACTCACTCCGGTACTCGTGGCACTGGGAAAACTCGATCGCATCGCGGCTCGCCTCACCCGAGAAATGCGTCATCGTCAGTTCGGATCGTTTGGGCAGCAAGGCGTCGGAATCGCCGATATGCGTACGGGCATAAAATGTCCGGATCGCGGCTTCCTCAAGGCGCAGGCTATACGGGATCGCCTCGCCGCGTACATCCAGGCGGATCAGGTCCAGAGAGACAGGATCGAACCAGAAGGAGCCGCTGGTTGCCACTGTCTCCGAGACGGCGCCAACCCGTATTTGGAAGCCGTTCTCCATCTCTGTGAGATGAAAATCGTAACGGACGGCGGATCGCCCGGCCAGTTTTTCCTCGCGCCCGTATTGGGGATTGCCCTTACCCGTGACGAATAGATTACGCGCAAAGCCGGCGAACATGCCAGTACCCATAGTGCCGCCGCTCACCAAAGACGACACGTCCCGATCTTCGAAGCGGCGCGCGCCGGGCCAGGCGAACAGTTCTTTGCCGGCCACGCTGGAAACCTCCAGGCGAACCGTATCGACCGGCTTGAAGGTGTGGGAATGCCGCTCTCGATGCATGCGCTCGATAGTCTCCAGGCAGGTGTAGTTGGGAACCTTGGCCATGTCCTGCCGGATCTTCTCCTTGAACCGGGCCAATTGCGCTTCGTCGGGCGCTTCGCCGGCGGCTGCGCCCGCCGTCATCGCGAGGGAGATCGCGAACAGCCATGCCGCACAGATACCGTTTCGCATGCCCATACTGCTAACCCACTAATATTAAAAGACTATTGTAATGCTCCCGTACCCGCGATAACATTCGAACTCAGGGGTTAGATAGAAACAGGTCTGAAAATAGTGAATCGGAACAGCCGAGCCTTGCGAATTTGTAAGTTGCGGTGGATCGGGGCCGCCGGGATTCTGTCCTTCGGAACCTTGCTGGCGCTGGCTTCCGGAGATGCCCACCGCACGCCCGCCCACGTCTACACCTCGACGCCGCGATTCGATCCGGACGCCTGGACGTGCGGGCAGGAGCGCTTTCCGCGGGGAGCGGCCATCCGCGTAGTTACCGCGGCCGCAACGCGCGATCTCGCGCCCGGCTTCTTCGCCTCCGCCGATCCGGAAGTCTCGTTTGACGGCCAGCGCGTGCTCTTCGCGGGCAAGCCGCGCCGCGAAGATCCCTGGCAGATCTGGGAGGCGCCGGTACGCGTGCCTTCCGCGCCCGCGGAGCCGCGCCGCATCGCCGCCTGGCCCGAGGATTCCATCCGCCCGCTGTATCTGCCCGACGGCAAAATCGTCTATGCCCGCAAAACCGCGCAAGGCTTTCAGCTTGAAGTGCTGGCGCTGGCCGGCGGGCAGCCGCTGCGCATCACTTACGCGCCCGGCAATCGCTTGACCTGCGATGTGCTGCACGACGGCCGCGTGCTCTACGAAGGTCCGCATCCCTCCGCCGAATCCGCCGCGAACGACTTATATACGGTGTATCCGGATGGCAGCGGCGTGGAAGCCTACCGATGCGATCATGGCGTGAGTCGCCATGCCGCGCGCCAGTTGCCATCGCGCGATATTGTATTCACCACCAATAAAGGATTCGCGCGCTTCACCTCGGCGCTCGCGATGCAAGTGGACATGGCCCCTGTGCGCGGCGGAGAGTTCGCCGGACCGCTGGCGGAAGTGACGCCCGGCGAATGGCTGGTATCTTTCCGCCCGAATGCCAGGACGCCGTATGCGATCTATAGCCTGAATCCGGCGAATGGCGCGCTCGCCAAGATGACGGACGGGCCGGGCGTCGAACCCATGATGTTGGCCGCGCGTGACGTTCCCTTGCGATTTCCTTCGGGCTTGCACGATTGGGCGGGCGCCAACGTGCTCTGCCTCAACGCCTACACATCCAAGACCAATATCGCGGATGGCGCCATCGGCAGCGTGCGGCTCTACACCCAGCGCGCCGAAGGCCAGCCCGCGCTGCTCGGCGAAACGGCGGTGGAAAGCGATGGCTCGTTTTTCCTGCACGTGCCTAGTGAGCAGCCTCTGCGTATGGAACTACGGGACCGGTCGGGCCGCGTGATCGAAGCCGAACACGGCTGGTTCTGGATGCGGCAGGGCGAGCAGCGCGTCTGCGTCGGCTGCCACGCAGGCCCGGAACGCGCACCTGAGAATGCGGTGCCGAAAGTGCTGCTGCGCAAAGACGTACCCGTGCGCATGGCAGGAGCATCCCAATGAAGCAATCTTGTACACCAGATCTCCAGCCGTGTGGGGCAGGCTCTCAGCCGGCGGCGGCCTCTCAGGCCGCCCTCTTCGTAGCGTATCTCCTCCTAACCGGCATAGCCGCCGCCGCCGAGCCGCCCGCCGCGACCATCCGCTTCGAAGACGCCACCGCCGCCTCCGGCATCCAGTTCACCCACAGCTTCGGAGCGCGCAAGTTGGGCTCGCTGCTCGAAAGCACCGGCTCCGGCTGCGTCTGGTTCGACTACAACAACGACGGCCTGCCGGACCTCTACGTCGCATCCGGCAAGCCGCTAGGCGACGACATCCATCCATACCCGCTGCGCAAACCGACCGGCTCAGAGAGCGCCCCAACACCCCACAATCATCTCTATCGCAACGACGGCAACGGCAAATTCACCGACGTCACCGAACAGGCCGGCGTCGGCGGGGATCTCTTCAGCACCGCCGTCATCGCCGCGGACTTCGATAACGACGGCTTTGTGGACTTGCTGGTCACCGGCTACGGCCACGTCACACTCTATCGCAACAAAGGCGACGGCACCTTCGAAGACGTCACCGTCAAAGCCGGCCTGAATGTGCCGGGCTGGTCGATTGGCTCCGCCTGGCTGGATTACGATCGCGACGGCTGTGTGGATCTCTTCGTCGGCCGCTACGTGAAGTTCGATCCCAAGTACCGCGCCTATTACGCCGCCGACAACTATCCCGGTCCGCTCGACTATGCCGGCACCACCAACATGCTGTTCCACAACAACTGCAACGGCACCTTTACGGATGTCAGTCAGCAGTCCGGTATCTCCAAGTATGTGGGCCGCACCATGGGGGTTACCGCGGGCGATTTCGATGGCGACGGCTATCCCGATATCTACGTGGCCAACGACAAGACCGAGAACTTCCTGTTCCATAACAATCGCGACGGAACATTCAAGGAAGTCGCAGTGCAGTCCGGTGTGGCTTACGGACAGAACGGCGAATCCACCTCCGCCATGGGGCCGGTGTTTGTCGATTTCGAGAATACCGGCCACGTGGGCCTGTGGGTCACCGACTCCCGCTTCAACCGCCTGATGCGGAACGGGGGCGCGGACTTCACCGACATTACCGAGGCGTCCGGCATCTCCCAGTTGACCGCGCAGTATGTGAGTTGGGGCACCGGCTTCTACGACTTCGACAATGACGGGCTGCGCGACATCTTCATCTCGCACGGCGGCCTGATCCACATGATGCCGCAGGAGCATTCGATTTTTCGTAACCTGGGAGGCGGACGCTTTGCGGACGTTGCCGACACGGCCGGACCTTTCTTCCAGGTGAAGACCGTGGCGCGCGGTGCGTGCTTCGCCGACTACGATAACGACGGCAAGGTGGACCTTTTCATGGTCAACCTGGGTGCGCCGGGTATCCTGCTGCATAACACTTCGCCCGGCGCCAACCATTGGCTGGCTTTCAAGCTGGTGGGCAGGAAGAGCAACCGGGACGGCATCGGCGCGAAGATCGAGGTGGCCGCGGGCGGGCGCAAACAACAGGCCGAGCGCGTAGCCGGGTCGGGCTACCTTTCGCAGGACGACGCCCGTGTGCACTTCGGTCTGGGTGGCGCGGCGAAGGCCGATACGGTGACGATCACCTGGCCAAGTGGCAAAGTCCAGACGCTGCGCGATGTGACCGCCGACCGAGTAGTCACCGTGGAGGAAAAGTAAAATGGCCAGTTCCAGTCTTAGCCTTAGTTCTGCGCCTAGTGGGGCAGGCTCTCAGCCTGCGGCGGCCTCTCAGGCCGCCCCGCACTTGACCAAACATACTCCTCTGGCCGTGCAACCAAACCCGCAGCCACAGGATTGTACTCGATATACCGTTGTATCCGCCGAAATTCCTCCCCATCGCGAACCAAGTGATCGTAGCTTTCATCCTGCCAAAACGGCAGGCCAGCCCGCCTCAACAACAGATTGGCCCGCTTGGCGGTGGCGCCTTTTAATGAACCGAGCAGCTTCGAGGCACGCACATGGGGCGTAAGCAGCAGATGAACATGATTGGACATGATCGCCCAAGCGTGCATCTCGTAGTGCCCGATCTCGACTCCGTACTCGATGGAGGCCAAGACCAACTCAGCAATCGCCGTCTGTCTGAGAAACATGGCGCCACACCGGGCTTCGTGCAGCAGTCGGTCCATGGCGACGAACGCTTCGCCGGAAGTCAGATCCTCCGACGGAAAAGCGCGATTTGCAGGCAGACTGTCGTGCAGGCAGAAGGTGACGAACAACGGCTGGCCAATCACATAGAGATGCGGAAGCCGGCGCTCTTTGAGAATCATATTTCAGTAGTGCATCCGGCGGATCAGAATTCTCAAGCATGGCGGCCTGAGAGGCCGCCGCAGGCCAAGGGCCTGCCCCACTTTTCCAGCATCCTCCTTCTAACAGCTCTATCCCTCCTAGGAACCCTGCACGCCGCGCCCCTCCACTATCCCTCCCCCATCGAACTAACCCTCTCCCCGGATGGCGCGCGTCTGCTTGTCCTCTGCGAAGGTACCGATGAACTTACTGTCATCGACGCCCACACAGGCAAAATCGAGGGACGCGTGCCGGTAGGACGCGTGCCGAAGGGCTTATGGCTCAGCGGCCGCTACGCATACATCGCCAACTCCTGGAGTGACACCGTGTCAGTGATCGATACCGACACCCTCCAGGTAACTCGTACTCTCAAGACCGGCTTCGAACCCAACGCGGTGTTCGCCGACCAATCCGCCGCCACAATCTACACCGCCAATCGCATAAGCAACGATATCTCGGTAATCGACCTGGCCAGCGGCGTCGAAACCCGGCGGCTCGCGGCCGGTCGAGGCGCAAGCTATCTGACACCTTCGCCCGACGGCCACTCACTCTACTGCACCCATATCTACCCGAACATCGGCCTTCACCGGACCCCCGCGGAATCCGAGATCACGGTCATCGACGCCGAACACCAGATCGTCCGCGACCGCCAGCCCCTCCACAACGTGGCCGGCGTTTTCCACGTGGCGTTTTCAAGCGACGGACACCTGGGTATCGCCTGCCAATTGCGCCCCAAGAACCTCATCCCCCTGGCGCACGTCGAGCATGGCTCGGTCTTCGGCGATTCCCTGACATTGTTTGGCGCGGACGTCGGCGAGCCCGTGCAAGTTCTGATCGACGAACTCGAACGCTATTACACCATGCCATTCGGTGTGGTCATCTCCCCGGATAAGAGCACGGCATACATCTCCACCACCGGCGCTAACACCGTGACCGTCATCGACATTAAGCGCCTGCTGGAGTTCGTGCGTGCGGCTTCGCCCCGCGAGCGGCGCGCGCTGGCTAACGATTTGTCCGCTTCGGCCCACTTCGTCGCGGCGCGCATTCCGGTGGGCCGCGCCCCTAAGGGCATCGCCCTTTCGCCCGACGCCTCTCTGCTCTACGTGGCCAATCGCCTGGACGACACCGTCTCGGTAATCGACACGGCCGCGCGCAAAGTCGTGCGCACCATCGAACTCGGCGGCCCCGCCGAACTCACTCCGCAACGCCGCGGCGAGCAACTGTTCTTCGATGCGCGCTTCGCCTTCCACAACGGCTTCAGTTGCGCCAACTGTCACCTGGAATCCACTTTCGACGGCCTGCAATGGGACCTGGAGCCGGATGGCTTCGGCGTGGACATCGTGGACAACCGGCTGCTCGAAGACGTGGATGGCACCGAGCCATTCAAGTGGAATGGCGGCAATCCGGACCTGGAAACCGAATGCGGGCCGCGCACCGAAAAATACTTCTATCGCTCGCAGAGTTATTCGCGCGAGGAGTTGGGCGACCTGGTCAGCTATATCAAGTCGATGCCCCTGCGTCCCAACCGCTACCGCCTGCCGAACGGCGAACTGACCGCCGCGCAGGAACGCGGTAAAGACATTTTCGAGCGCACCCGCAAGAAAGATCGCACGCCCATTCCGGAATCGAATCAGTGCGGATTCTGCCATTCCGGGCGTCACTATACCAACCAGAAGCAGGTAGACGTGGGCAGCGGCAAGTGGTCCGACCGCTCGCCCATAATCGATGTTCCGCAACTGACTAACGTAGCTCTGACCGCGCCCTACCTGCATGACGGATCGGCCCGCAGTCTGGAAGAGATCTGGACTATATTCAACCCCAAGGATACCCACGGGGTAACTAATGACCTGAATAAAGACGAACTCAACGATATGATTGAGTATTTGAAGACGTTATGACCCATAAGATCTGGCTTCTACTCCTATCGCTTCTGCCGCTAGCGGCTTCGGCTCAGCCTATGCCTCGCTACCGGTGGCAGAATTTCACCACAGCGGACGGCCTGCCCGACAATCGCGTCTTCAGCGTGGCGGTGGATGGCGCGCGCGTCTGGGCGGGCACCGAAAACGGTTTGGGCCTGTACGAGAACGGCAAATGGAAAATCTTTCGCCCGGCCGACGGCCTGGCGCATCGCGCCGTCACCTACGTGGCCGTCGACAAGCGGACGCACGACGTCTGGGCCGCCACCATGGGCGGGCTGAGCCGCTATTCCGCCGGCCGCTTCGACAACTTCACCCAGGTTAACAGCGGACTCAGCAACGACGTCGTCTATGGGGTCGCCGTGCAGGACGATTACGTCTGGGTGGCCACCGCCGCCGGCGCCAGCCGCCTGAACACGCGCACCGGCGAATGGAGCCTTTACAACGAACGGAACACGCCCATGCACGAGATTTGGACCTACGCCGTCAGTACGGGAACCAGCAAAGTGTATTACGCCGTGTGGGGCGGCGGGGTGCTCGAATACGATATCAAGACCGAGCGCTGGAAAGACTACCACGATCCCGATGGCGAGACCGAAATGGTGCTCTACAAGGATCAAGGGCTCATTCACGAAATCACCACCTCGGTCAGTTGGATGGAGCAGGAGAAGATCCTGTGGGTGACCACTTACTTCGGCGCCAGCCGCTACGATGGGCGCAACTGGCATAACTTCATGGAGAAGGACAGCGGCCTGCCCAGTAACTTCATGAACCAGGTGAAGGGCGTGGATGGTAACCGGGCCTGGTTCTCAACGGACAAGGGACTCGCTTATTACGACGGCGAGAACTGGGCGGTCTACCGCCCTTCGCTCCAGACCGGCAAACCCGAAATGCTGGTGCGCGATGCCCAGGGCAAGGTGACGCACGTCGAGACCGACACGGCTCCCGCTCACAACTATGTTTTTGGAGTTGATTTTCAGGGAAACGACATCTGGGTGGCGACGGCCAAAGGCCTCAGCCACGGAATACGAATTGAACAGGAGGTTACACAAAATGTTACTCGAAGAAATGATCGATGAAGTCGGCGGCGCGGCCGTCCAGAAGCGGGCCATTACCGACCTGCGCGTGCTCAACGAGGCCTTCGATTATGAGAGGCCGAGTTCTTTTTCGCGCGGCATGCGTATCGACCTGAACGGTCTGGTGGTGCTTTTGATCTCCGGGACGGCCAGCATCGACGAGAACGGTGAAACCGTGCACGTGGGCGATTTCCGCGCGCAGTGCCGGCGCACGTTCTATAACATCACGGGGCTGTTGGAAGCGGAAGGCGCCACCTGGCACGACGTCGTGCGCACTACCTTCTACCTGCGCGATATCGACCGCGACTATCGCGAGTTCAACGAAGAACGCACCGCGTTCTACAAGGAGCAGGGGCTTGACCCGCTGCCGGCCTCTACGGGCATTCAGGCCAAGCTGTGCCGCCCGGAACTGCTGGTGGAAGCCGAAGCCATCGTCATGTTCCGCAGCCGGTAAAACATTGTGGGGCAGGCTCTCAGCCTGCGGCGGCCTCTCAGGCCGCCCGAAGGAATTGCTCTATGCGAACTTTTCTGTCTCTATTCTTGCTCGCCGCATTCGCCCTGGCGCAACCGCCCGGCCCCTGCTCCTGCGGCGCCAATCCGCCCGGCCGGCCGGAGACGCGCACGCTGGCGCCTTATGCCAACGCGCCCGACGATCTGCGCCCGTACTCGCGCTTCACCAAGCCATACTACGAGCACTACACCAAGACCGTGGAATACAACGGTCCCGCGCGCGACGTGCCCGTCCCCGATCTGAAGGATCTCACCGAAGTGCGCATCGGATTCCTGGGCCCCATTCAGGATCACCGCGACCAAGCCCTCGGCCGCATGATGCTCAACGGCGCAACCATGGCAATCGACGAGGCCAACGCCGCGGGCGGCTACGGCGGCAAACCCTTCAAGCTGATGGTGCATAACGATGCCGCCCTCTGGGGCGCCTCCAGCAACGAGATCGTCAAGATGATCTACGACGAAAATGTGTGGGGCATGCTGGGATCGATCGATCCCAATACCACGCATATTGCGTTGCGCGTCTCGTTGAAATCGGAAATGCCCATCGTCAGCACGGCCGCTACGGATCCCACGCTTCCCGAAACCACCATTCCCTGGTTGCTGACCGCTCTTCAGGACGACCGCGTGCAAGGCTATACCCTGGCCCGGCGCATTTTCAGCGAACTCGGACTCAGCCGCGTCGCGCTGCTGCGCGTTAACGAACCCTATGGCCGTTTCGGGAATGGAAAATTCAAGGATGCCACCCGCCGCCTCGGGCATCCCTTGGTCCTCGAGCAGAAGTACATGCCGGGCGACACCGATTTCCACCATCAGCTCAGTGTGATCCAGGATTCCAATGTGGACGCCATTGTCCTCTGGACCGACCAGATACCCGCCGGCAACATCCTGAAACAGATGCGCGAGATGGGCATGAAGCAACGCGTTTTTGGCGCCTATCGTGTCTATGGAGAAGAGATGCTGCGCATTGCCGGACCCGCCGCCGAAGGCTTGGAATTTGTTTTCCCTTACGATCCCACGCGCGACGACCCACTGTGGATCGACTTCAACACGCGCTTTACTAAGCGCTTTGAGAAGGCGCCGGACACGTTTGCGTCGCTGGGCTACGACGGCATGCGTATCATGCTGGACTCAATCTGCCGCGCCGGCCTGAACCGCGCCCGCATCCGCGATGCGTTCTACGGCCTGGAGCGTTATCGTGGCGTGACCGGCGAAATGATTTTCGACCCCAACGCCAAGAACATCGCGCCGCTGTTCCTGGGCACGATTCACAACGGAAAAGCGCAGTTCCGCCGCGAGCCCATGCAGAAAGCCTACGCCAGCATCGATGAAGAAACCGTCGCCTATTCGGGCCCGCCCCTTGCGGACAATCCCGCGGGCGAAGTGCGCATCGGCATCTTCGGCCCGCAAGCCGATAAACTCGCCGCCGACCCGGTCCTGCAGCGCGCCGCCGGCCACAACTACACTCTGGTGGGCGTCGCGTCGGAAGGCGCGTGGGGCAAGTCCTCCACGGCGCTGGTTGAGCTAATCGGGCAGGACCGGCTGATCGGCCTGATCTCCACCGACCGGAACTCCAGCCACCTGGCCGAGCAGCNNCGCCGTGAAAATGTTCGTGCCGCTCATCGCGCTCTCCGCCGACCGCTCGCTGACCGCGCTGAACATTCCCTGGATCTTCCGCATGCCGCCGGATGCCTCCATCGAACAGGCCGTCCGCACCCTGGTGGACGCCACCGAAAAGACCGGCGCGAACCGCGGCCGCGTGCGCCAGGTGCTGGCCTCTGGCGCGACCTTCAACGCGCGCGGCGAAATGCGCTAGCTGCAATACTCTTGCATTACAACTAGTCATTTTTCGTGGGGCAGGCCCTCGNNGGCGGCCTCTCAGGCCGCCTCTGTGGGGCAGACGATCGTATTGTGTCGTCTGCCTCGGCTCCAAACTTTGATAACTTCCTTAGCGCTGTCTTACGGCTTCCTTACCCAACCCCGGATAACATGGGCTCATGATCGTCATGAAATTCGGCGGCTCCTCGTTAGAGTCCGCCGGTGCCATTGAACAAGCTGCCTCCATAGTCAAAGAACATTTGGACCAGAAACCGGTGCTGGTCGTCTCGGCCATGGCGAAGACCACCGACCAGTTGCTGGAAGCCGCCCGCTCGGCCGCGCGCGGCGATTCCTACTCCGCCAGACAGCACACCGAAGCATTGCGGCGGATGCACTGCAACGAAACCCGCGGCGTTCTGGGCCAGCGTGCGGAACCCTTCCTGCGCGACAGCATTGCCCCGATGTTTCGCGATTTGCAAGTGTTGCTGGTGGAACTCCGCGAGGGCCGTCCGTTCACGCCGCAGATCCAGGATGAGGTGCTCAGCTACGGCGAGCGCCTTTCCAGCCTGATCGTGGCCGAGTCGTTTCGCCACTTGGGCATCCGTGCCGCTCAAGTCGACGCGCGTAAGGTCATCGTCACCGATGGCCAGTTCACGCACGCGACGCCATTGCATTGGGACACCTACTCACGCCTGCGCCGGACCGTGGCCCTGCTGGCGCGCGACCGCGTGGTGGTTATGGGCGGATTCATTGGCGCGACTCTCGATGGCGTCACCACGACGCTCGGTCGAGGCGGATCGGACTTGACGGCGTCGCTGGTAGGCGCCGGAATTTCCGCGGACGAGATCCAGATCTGGACGGATGTGGACGGCATGTTGAGCTGCGATCCGCGCGTGCTTGCCGGCGGGCGCCTTTTGCGCGAGATCTCATACCAGGAAGCTCAGGAGATGGCGCGCTTCGGAGCAAAAGTATTGCACCCGGCTTCGGTCGCGCCGGCCCTGTGCCAGAGGATCCCGATTGTAATCCGCAATTCGCGCCGCCCGGAGGTGCAGGGCACCCGCGTGGTGTCGAAGGTTCAAAGCGCCCCGGGCATCGTGAAGTGTCTGACCTCCAAGGCGGGGATGGCCGTGGTGCATCTGCGGGTCAAAAACCGCGGAATGCTATCCAGCATCACCGGCGGGCTGGCGGACCTGTTCGCGCGCGAGCACATCGCGGTCGATCTGATCCAGGCGCAGGAACAAGGGATTTCGTTCGCCCTGGAAAACTGGCCAGGGCTCTCGCAAGTCCTGCGTAAGGTCGACGAGAGTGTGGACATCGCCGTGGAAGAGGACCGCGCCGCGATTTGGCTGGTCGGCGAAGGCATTGCCCACGCCGCGTCCACTCTGGCGCGCGCCCGCGGAGCTTTGCAGGGCGCCGATGTGCGGCTGGCGTCCCAGGGGTCGTCCTCGCTCAGCCTCGGGTTTGTGATACGCGAAGCGGATCTCCAGGCGGCCATGGAAGCTTTGCATCGCGAGTTTTTCGCGGCTCCTGCCAGCCTCAACGGGCGCCCGCGCACTAGCAGCATCCGAACTGAAGTGGGGCAGGCTCTCAGCCTGCGCGGGGCTCTCAGCCCCGCTGTAGCGCTAAAGTCAAATCAGTAGTTAAAGCTGCTATAATCCTTTTTAACCGCACCTGTCGCGTTCCAAAATCTGCGTCGGAAGAGGGAAACATGCCAGTAGAGAACATCGCCCCCCCCACTAAAGAACGGATTGCCTACCTGGAAGGATTAGTCGCGCAGGCCCGCACCGCCGCCGCCGTCTTCACCCAATACACGCAAGAGGACGTCGATCGCATTGTCAAACCGATGGTCCTCGCCGGACTCGCTCAGGCTCAACATCTGGCTCGCCTGGCTGTCGAGGAAACCCGGCTCGGGGTCATGGAAGACAAGGCCATTAAGAACATGGTGGCCACTGAGTTCGTCTACAACTACGTAAAGGACAAACGCACCGTCGGCCCCATTCGCGAGTTTCCGGAAAGCGGCTTGGTGGAAGTGGCCGAACCCATCGGAGTCATCTTCTCGCTCACGCCGATTACCAACCCCACTTCAACGGTTCTCTTCAAATGCATCATGGCCATCAAGACGCGCAACGCCATGGTTTTCAGTCCCCATCCCAACGCCTGGCGCTGCTGCGCCGAGACCATGCGCATCATGTACGAGGCCGCCGTCAAGCACGGCGCGCCGGAAGGCGTCTTCACCTGCGTCGAATCGCCCACGCTGGAGGACAACGCCTACCTGATGAAACACAAAGACGTCCGCCTGATCGACGCCACCGGTGGGCGCGGCGCGTCCCGTGCCGCTTATAGCTCCGGCAAGCCGGCCTTGGGTGTAGGGTCGGGCAATACGCCCGTCTACCTGGAAAAAACGGCGGAACTGGACATGGCCGTGGTGGACATCATCACCTCCAAAACGTTCGACAACGGAACCATTTGCGCCTCCGAGCAGACCGTGGTGATCGACGACGAGATCTACGACCGGGCGCTGAAGAAATTCGCGGATCTGGGCGTGCACATCTGCAATGAGGCGGAAACCGAACTGCTGGGGCACACCGTGATCGATCCGTTGAAGGGACAAATGCAGCCCATGGCCGTCGGCCAGAAAGCCATCGATATCGCCCGCATGATCGGCTTAAGGGTCAAACCCAACACCAAGCTCCTGATCGCGCCCATCAAAGGCGTGGGCCGCGAATATCCCCTGTCGGTCGAAAAACTGTTCCCGGTGCTCGCGGTCTGCCGGGCGCATTCGGTGGATGAGGCCCTCAAGCTTTGTGTCGACGTCAATCATCTCGGCGGGCTGGGACACACGGCGGTCATTTTCTCGCGCAACGACGAAATTATCGGGAAGTTCAGCGAGGCCATGAACGCCGGGCGGATCATCGTGAATTCGCCGGGCGCCATCGGGGCCCTCGGCGGCGTCTACAACGATCTGGTGCCTACCTTCTCGTTCGGCTGCGGGACCGGTGGTGGCAATAGCACCATGGACAACGTCAATGTGTATCATTACCTGAATATCAAACGGGTGGCCCGGAGGACCCCAGCGCATATGTGGTTCCGCATTCCCGATCAGATCTACTTCGACATGAACGCCGTGGAGCATCTGCGCGATTTCGCGTCGCGCTCCACCCTCATCGTCACCAATGCGGCTCTGGAGCAAATGGGCCATCTGGACATTGTCCGGCGCAACATCCCCGCGCAGACTCTGGTGCGGGTCCTGGCCATTCCCGATGCCGAGCCCGAAGTCAAGGTCGTGATGCAAGGCGTCGAGGCCCTCAATTCTTACGCGGTGGACCAGATCGTGGCGCTGGGCGGCGGCTCCGTGATCGATGCGGCCAAGATCATGAAACTCAAGTATGAGTTTCCGGAGGCCGACTTAGACGAACTGGCCGCGCCGTTCCTGGATATCCGCAAGCGCGTGGTCCGGTTCCCGACCGTAAAAACCAACCATGCGCGGTTGATTGCCATTCCCACTACCAGCGGAACCGGGAGCGAAGTCACTCCGTTCGCCGTCCTGACCGACAAAGTGCGCGGGCGCAAGGTGACCCTCGCCGACTACTCGCTGAGTCCGGATGTGGCCATCGTCGATCCGCAGTTCGTCATGTCCATGCCCAAAGGCCTGACCGCGGATACCGGAATCGATTGTTTGACGCACGCCCTGGAAGCGGGCGTTTCCACGCACGCCTCGGTCTACACCGATGCCAACGCCATGCAAGCCATCCGGCTGGTGTTCAAGTACCTGCCCATCGCCTATGAGAATCCGCACGATGAAGAGGCGCGCAGTATGGTGCACAACGCCGCCTGCATCGCGGCGCTGGCGTTTTCCAACGCGTCCGTGGGTGTGAATCACGCGCTGGCGCATGCCTTTGGCGCGCGCTTCGGCGTGGCGCACGGCCGCGCCAACGCGCTCATGTTGCCGCATGTCATCGCCTACAATGCGTCGGTGCCCACTAAGTTCAGGCCGTCGCCCAACCAGCGGGCGTACGTCGCGCCCAAGAAATACGCCATGATCGCGGACCTGCTGGGCTTGGGCGGTCACACCGTCGACGAGAAGGTCAAGAACCTCATCGCGGCCATCGAACAGTTGCTCGATCAGTTAGCGGTGCCGCGCTCTATCGCCGACCTGGGGATCTCCAAGGAAGAATTCGAGCGGGCCATCCCCGATCTGGCCAAGATCGCCTTTGACGATCCTTCCTGGGGTTCCAACCCTCGCATGCCGCTCATTGGCGAATTGGTTGAGTTGTTCTGGAGCGCCTATCATGGCCGCAGCCCGGCCAAGGCAGCCAGTGCGCCGGTCGAACCGGAAGTCGAGGTGTGCGTATGACCGCGAATGAGCTGATTGCGCAGGCTCTTGCGAAACTGGACGGCGCCAGCCGCGAGGTCGCTTTGGATCTCTCGTCCGTGCGCCGCATCGATCCCAGCGCCATCGGGGCGCTGGAAAAGTTGGCCGGTGCGGCCGACGAAAAAGCCGTCAAGGTCGCGTTGCGCGGCGTCCACGTCGACGTCTACAAAGTGCTCAAGCTGGTGAAGCTGACGCCGCGATTCTCCTTCCCGGCCTGAGGTAGCACAGGCTTTAGCCTGTAAAACTCTCAGTCCCGCTCTTTGTCCCGCCGAATTTGCTAAACTACAAGTTTCGCCGGTCAGAAAACATAGATGTTGCTTCCCAGGGAATTCATCGCCTATCTCTCCCGTGAATTGGTGAAGAAACTGACGCCTGCTTCGATTGAAACAAGCAATCCGCAGGCGGTCGCCGAAATCGTCGCCAACATCATCACCGAGGAACTAGCGGTCGAAGACCGCCTCAACGACGAGGTGCGCGAGATCCTCCAGCAGTACGCCGACTACATGCGCCGCGAAGGCGTCAGCTACCAGGAAATGTTCCGCAAGGTCAAGAACACCATGATCGCGGAACGCAAGGTCATCCGCGCTTCCGGCCGCGATACCCACGACCAGATGAAGCTCTCCCGCGACAAAATCAACGATATGTCGCACAAGATCATCGTGGCCCTGCGCAAGACGCGCGAGTTGCGCATGCGCAAGGATCTCAACGAAGTGCGCCTTGAAATCGTCCGCGACATCACCGAGGTTCTCACCGCCGAGGAGAAAGTGGACCGCCTTTCCCGCCAGAAGATCCGCTCGCAGAAGCGCGAGATTCCCGAGGGCAGCGAGGAGTGGGACCTGCTGCACCGCAAATACTACGCCGAAGAACTGAAAAAACTGGGCATCGACCTCGCCAGATGATACCCGCCATAGTGGTCGTCGGCAGCCTGAACATGGACTTCGTCGTGTCGGTCGACCGCCTGCCCGTGCCCGGCGAAACCGTGCTGGGCCGCGACTTCCAGATGATCCCCGGCGGCAAGGGCGCTAACCAGGCCTGCGCGGCGGGCAAACTCGGCGCCGGCGCGGTTGCCGTCCGCCTGATCGGGCGGGTTGGCTACGACGTCTTCGCCGACCACCTCAAGGCCAGCCTGGCCGCCGCCGGAGTGGATGTCGGCGCCGTGCATGCCGCCAAATCGCAGCCCACCGGCGTGGCCCTCATCTGGGTGGACCGGCAAGGCCAGAATTCCATCGTGGTGGCTTCCGGCGCAAATTACGCGCTGGCCGCGGCGGATGTCGAAGCCATGCGCAAGGTCTTTCGCGGCGCGAGCCTCGCCCTGTTCCAGTTGGAAACGCCCCTCGATACCGTGGCGGCCGCGCTTCGCCTGGCGCGTGAAGAAGGCCTCCGCACCATGCTCGATCCGGCCCCTGCGCAGCCCTTGCCCGCCGAATTGCTCGCGCGCGTGGACATCCTCACGCCCAACGAAAACGAAGCGCTGATGCTGCTGGGCCGCCCGCCTGCGCGCGTTGCGCCCGGCGACGCCCCCGAACTTGCCGCGGCTTTGCGCAAACTTGGGGTCGGCAGCGTGGTGCTGAAACTGGGTGATCAGGGCTCTTACTATTCCGGCGATACGGGAAGCTTCCACACGCCCGCGTTTCCCGTGGAGGTGCGCGACTCGACAGCCGCCGGCGATACCTTCAACGCCGCGCTGGCCGTGGCTCTTGCGGAAGGCCAGCTGATCGAGCGCGCGCTCCGGTTCGCCAACGCCGCTGCCGCGATCTCCGTCACGCGCCTCGGTGCGCAAGCTTCCGCCCCCACGCGCGCCGAAGTCGACAACTTCTTGAGTGGGGCAGGCCCCCGGCCTGCGGCGGCCTTTCAGGCCGCCCCGCCGCGCTAGACGTGCTCCGCAAACAGGTTGTAAATCAGGCCGAAAGGGTCTTTGACATAGCACCTCGGAAAATCCGGCTCGTCCTTGACGATCTCGCAACCGTTCTCGACCAGGCGCCGCTTGGCTTCTTCGACACTGTCCACAGTAACCTCCAGCACCGGTCCGAGCGCCGGGCCGCGCTCCTCGGATCTTCGGCCTGAATCAGGATATCGGTGCCAAAAGTGTTTGCCATGTTCTCAAACAAAGTAACAGCAGAACGGCTGTCAATGCGAGCGCCGATTCTTCGTGGGGCAGGCCCTCGGCCTGCGGCGGCCTCTCAGGCCGCCTCTTTTGGTTGCGGCTACGCTGCTCTGCGGGGCAGGTTGCCAACGTTGCCAACCTGCAGGCCGATTGTCAATCGGCCTTCGCGAGCGAAGCGAGGCCAAGCCCCGCTCCGTGGCCATTCGCGTGCAAGCCCACACCCCAATGGCCAAGGGTTCCGTCTACATCACCATCGAACGCTGCAAGGGCTGCGGCTTCTGCGTCGAGTTTTGCCCCACCCGCGTACTATCGCTCTCCTCGGCGTTCAATTCCAAGGGATACCACCCACCTCACGTCGTAGCTGCTGAAAAATGTAGCGGTTGCGACCTGTGCGGTCTCTATTGCCCGGACTTCGCCATCTACGGAGCCCGCCATGCAAGCTGATCCAAAAGGAGTACTTACCGGCGCACACTTCCTGGATGGCGACCACGCCTGCTGCGAAGGCGCACTCGCGGCGGGTGCGCGATTTGCCGCAGGATACCCGATTACACCCTCCACCGAAGTGGTGGAACGGTTCGCTGCCCGCATCCCCACCGTCGGCGGCACCTTCATCCAGATGGAGGACGAGTTGGCTGCCTCCATCGCCATTCAAGGCGCAGTCTGGGGCGGAGCCAAGGCATTTACGGTCACCTCGGGGCCAGGCTTCTCCCTCATGATGGAGCACATCGGTTATGCCGCCATGACCGAAACGCCCTGTGTATTCGTGAACGTGCAACGCGGCGGACCCTCCACCGGCCTGCCTACCCTCCCCGCGCAGGCCGACATGATGCAGGCGCGCTGGGGATCGCACGGCGATTATGGCGTCCTGGCGCTGTGCCCTAATTCGCCGCAGGAGTGCTTCGACCTCACCATCAAGGCTTTCAACCTCTCCGAGCAATACCGCCAGCCTGTCTTCGTAATGATGGATGAATGCGTGGGTCACATGACCGAGAAAGTCGTGATTCCCGAAGCCAGCGAGATCGACATCTATCCCCGCCGTCACACCAGCCGCCCGCCTGCCGATTACCGTCCGTACGAGCCTATGGCGGATCAGGTCCCCGAGATGGCCCACGCCGGCGAGGGCTACCGCTTCCATGTCACCGGTTTGACCCACGACGAGCGTGGGTACCCGTCCATGACCGTGGAAACGCAGGATCGGCTGGTGCGCCGCCTGGTCTCGAAGTCGGCCCCCGTAGCCGAACAGGAGGCGCTCTACGAGACCGAAGCGCCGGAGGATGCCGACGTCGTCGTAGTCTCTTACGGAATCACTTCGCGGGTCGCGGAAAAAGCCATCAAGATGGCCCGCGCGCAGGGCGTGCGAACCGGAAAGTTCCGCCTCATCACCGCTTGGCCCTTCCCCGCCGGTCCGCTGGCCGCCCTCACCCGCCATGCCAAGGCCTTCGTGGTGCCGGAATTGAACCTGGGTCAGATGGTCCACGAAGTGGAGCGCGCAGTGTGGGACAGGCCTCCTGGCCTGTCCGTCCTTAAACCGCGCGTCATCCCGGTAACCCACGCCGGCGGCAGCGTACACCAACCCGAACAAATCCTGGCCGCCATTCTGGAGGCATCCCGATGAGCCCCATCACCATTCAAACCCAACCCCCCAATCCCGTCGAGCCCTTCCTCCGCATGGACCGCATGCCCCACATCTGGTGTCCCGGCTGCGGCATCGGAACCACCGTCAACTGCTTCACGCGCGCGCTGCTCGAATCCAAGGCCGACCTCGACAAGGTCGCCATAGTCTCGGGAATCGGCTGTACCGGGCGTGTAGCCGGCTACGCGAAGCTCGATTCGTTCCACACCACGCACGGCCGCGCCATTCCTTTCGCCACTGGATTGAAGCTCGCCAACCCATCGCTGCAAGTGGTAGTGTACTCGGGCGATGGCGACCTCTCCGCCATCGGCGGCAATCACCTCATCCACGCAGCCCGGCGCAATATCGACCTCAAGGTGATCTGCGTCAACAACATGATCTACGCCATGACCGGCGGCCAGACCGCGCCCACCACACCGGGAGGCGCCATCACCGCCACCAACCCCTACGGCGCCTTCGAGCCCGCCTTCAACCTGGCACAGCTTGCCGACTCCGCGGGAGCCTCCTATGTGGCCCGCTGGACCACCTTTCACGTCAAGCAGCTCAGCCGCTCCATGACCGAGGTGCTGCACAAAAAAGGCTTCTGCTTTATCGAGGTGCTATCGCCCTGCCCCACGCTCTATCAACGCCGCAACAAGCTGGGCGACGCCCTGGAAACCATGAAGTACTATAAGGCCGCCAGCAAGATCCGCCATGGCGCACCCACCAGCGAAACGGCGCTTTCCATGAAGGGCGAGATTATCGTAGGCAAGTTTGTGGACCGCGACCGTCCCGATTACCTGGAACTGATGCGGCGCCAATTCACCGAGCAGTTGGGCGANNACGCCACCATGACCCAGAACTTCGGGCCAGAGGCGCGCGGCGGCTCTTCGAGCGCGGCGGTGGTGCTCTCCGGCGAACCCATTGCCTATCCCTACGTAACCCAGCCCGACGTGCTGGTGGCGCTCTCGCAGGAGGCTTACACCCGCTTCGTGCCCGAACTGAAACCCGGTGGCACCCTTATAGTGGAGCGCGACTTGGTGCGCGTGAACGGCGTGCCCAGCGGCATGCGCGTGTACAGCGTGCCGGCCACCCGGCTGGCCGAAGACTTGGGCCGCAAGATGGTATTGAACATCGTGGTGGTGGGCTTCTTCGGCGCCGTCACCGCGCTGCTCGACCCCGATGCGCTGCGCCAGGCGGTGGCCTCTTCGGTGCCCGAGAGCTTCCGCGACCTCAATCTCCGGGCCTTCGATAAGGGCTACGAAAACGGCGCAACGCTCGTGCACGCCCGCGCCGAGGGCAACCCCGACCTCGACGCCTGGCTCGACTGCCTGGAACAAGAAGTCTGAGTGGAGGGCGGGCAATCATGCCCGCAGCCGGCTTTTAGCCGACCTCTTGCCTTGCTTTCTCAAACCCGCCGGCGCACCTGATGCTTAACCGCCATGCGCTTCCCCACCTTCGCGCTCTTGAACTTCCTGGCCTTATACTTCTTATATTTCTTGAACTTCTGGTATTTATAACTGGTCTTTGCCAGCGCCGGCGGCTGCACGGGCAACAGCAGGCCCGCACCGATCATCAGCGCCGGCAATACAAATCGAAGTCGCATATTAACCTCATCTTATTGCGTGGCAATGGAAAACCACAAGTACATCTTTAGGAAACAAACGGCCGTTATCCCCGCGCATGCTACCGCCGCCCCCAGCCAAACCTTCTCGCTCAAGGCCGTCGCGACGCGCGGCGTACCGGCCAGATAGGCGACACCGAATCCCGCCGCGAGTCCGCCAATGTGCGCCGCGTTGTCGATATGCAATCCGGGCAGCAAGCCGAAGATCAACATGTAAACCGCCCAACGGATATACATCCCGTGGACCGCCGCGCCCGCCGGAGAATGCCGGTTGTGTACCCCCAGCGCGATCATCGCGCCAATCAATCCCATGATCCCCGCCGAGGCCCCCACCGACAGCGATGAGGTCCATAAGGTGCTCAGCAGAAACCCAGACACGGTGGCCAGGAAATAAATCACAATCAGCCGGCTGGCGCCATAGAGCTCTTCCACCTGCGCGCCCAAATCGAACAGCACCCAGGAATTCATGCCAATGTGCAGCAATCCGCCGTGCAGAAAGCCGGCCGTTACCAGCCGCCACCACTCGCCTTCGCCCACAATGGCTTCCCGCAGCTTGGCCCCGAAGGCGTAAAGCGTCCGCCCGTCCACGTTGAAAAATCCGCCGCCTTCGCCCCCCCGCTGGCTGAAGACCACGGTGGCCAGGTACAGGCCGAAATTGATCGTCAGAATGATCATCGTTACGAAGCGGGCGTGCGGAATGAATCCGCCCAGGATGGCGCCCGGATCGCGCCGCTCCACGGCGCGAGGGCCCACCCGCTCGTTGCAGTAAGGACAAACCTTGTCGTGACTGGTGATGAAGGCCCGGCAATTCGGGCACATGCGGCGCTGGTCCATGTTTCCCCATTGTACAGGTCTATCTCCATCCCGCGTTCGCCAGACGTCTCAAGTATCTTAATCGTCGGAATTCTAAGTCGCCTGTAGGCCCCGCGCCCTTGACCAGACCGCCCCCGCCGATTACACTCGGGCTTACCCCATGCAAGCAACAATGCACGCAACCACTGCCCCTCCCGGAGCCAGCCTATGATCGCCAATCCCATGCTGGGCGTGTTCCTCCACTGGCTGGGAGGTCTCGCCTCCGCCAGCTTCTACCTCGGCTATCGAGGCGTAAAAGGCTGGGCGTGGGAGACCTACTGGCTGGCCGGCGGAGTGTTCAGTTGGATCGTCGCGCCGTGGCTCATGGCCCTCACCATGACCAACGACCTGTTCGCCGTCCTGCGCGAGGCCCCCGGAAGCAGCCTCTTCTGGGTCTTCGCCTTTGGCGTTTTGTGGGGCCTAGGCGGCCTCACCTTCGGCCTGACCATGCGATACCTGGGCCTGTCGCTCGGCATGGCGGTGGCGCTCGGGTATACCGCGGCCTTCGGCACTCTGCTGCCGCCGATTTTCCGCGGCGAATTCTCGAAACAGGTCCTCGGCACCCACTCCGGTATGGTGATCCTGTTCGGCGTGCTAATTTGCATAACCGGGATTGCCTTTGCCGGCGCCGCCGGAATCTCCAAGGAACGCGAGTTGTCCGAAGA